>PABS01000061.1 GCA_002699325.1 Ponticaulis sp.
CGAAACTGGCGTGGAAAAGCCTGTTCTGTCCGACGAGGCGCGATCCTGCTATCGCGAGGCGCTCACCGAGGACACACGGGTCCTGCTTGCTGAAGATCACCCGGTAAACCAGCGTGTTGTCGAGCTCATCCTGAAGCCGCTTGGCATTGAAGTGGTCATCACAGGCGATGGAGAAGCCGCAATTGAAGCCTTCTCCGAAAGCAAATTCGACGTGATCCTGATGGATGTACGAATGCCGGTCATGGACGGCCTCACAGCCACCCGGCAAATTCGCGAGATTGAAGCAGAACACAGCCTGGCCCGCACGCCGATCATCATGTTGAGCGCAAACGCCATGCCGGTTCATAAAGCAGAATCCATTGAAGCGGGCGCAGATGCGCATGTTGGAAAGCCCATCACACCGGATATTCTGATCAAGGCCATCAAGAGCGCACTCCATAACGCGCATGAACCGGACCTGGAGACCGCAATTCCTGCGGAATAACTGCGAACAATTAAGACTGTTTAACCATGCGTTAACTGAAACGCCGCATTTCGTTATGTTGGGCGAGTCTGTAAAGATCCGTCAACGAATCGATATGGAGTTCCGGAATGGCGCTGAGTGATCAGATACCGGTAATGGTAGCGGTCGGGGCATCCGCCCTCGCACTGTCTTCCATGCTCTGGTCGCTGCGGGTCACGGACGGCCATCGAGGAGCCGCGAACAAGTTTCGCGACCGCGCCAACAAGTCCGAGGAAAAGCTCGCCCGCGCCGAAAGCATCTTCGATGCGCACCCCGGAATCATCCTGGTCTGGGAAGATGACGCGCTCGAAGGCGACGATGTCGGGACCCCGCAAGTCTACGGTTCTCCCGTCGCGCTTGGCGGCCTGTTGAGATTCACCGACGATTCTGTCTCCAGTGATCCGGCGATCCGTATTGTTGAAGGGCTGGCCGACCTTGAAGCTCGGGACGCTTCAGGAAAAGACACGACATTGCGTGAGCGCCTGCGCGAACTTCGCCTGTCAGGCTCTCCCTTTTCCCTGACCATTATCGGCCCCTCNGGCCGCTTCCTTGAAGCCGATGGCCGCACAGCTGGTGCGCGCGCCGTTCTGTGGCTCACCGATTCNACNATCAANGGNCTGGAAGANAGCTCGGCGCGCTTCCGNATTGAGGAAGCCCGGCAGGTTGTCGCCCGCGATCCGACCGCCTTCCTCGACATGCTGTCCAAAGCACCCTTCCCGGCCTGGCGCCTGTCCGGCACAGGGCGGCTTCAATGGGCGAACTCCGCCTATCTTGACGCCGTTGAAGCTCGCAATCTGGATTCAGCGCTCGACAAGCAAATCCACCTCGACACTCAGGTTTCCGATCAGGTCAAATCCACAATCGATCAGAAGAAAGAACTGGTCGAAACGCGACAGATCTCGATCAATGGCGAACGTCGCTCTGTGCGCGTCCTCACCTTCCCGCTGTCTGGCGGCGCAGGCGCCATGGCCTTCGACATGACAGACGAGGTTGAAGCGCGCGAAACGCTGTCACGTCACGTCCGCGCTCACGATGAAACACTCAATCATATTGATGAAGGTGTCGTGGTTTTCGGCGCTGATCGTCGTCTGGTTTATAATAATCGCGCCTTCTCGAACATGTGGGACCTCAAGGAGAGCTTCCTCATCGAGAAGCCAAGCCATGGCCAGCTTCTTGATGAGCTCCGAGCGGCTCGCAAACTGCCACCGCGACCGAATTTTGGCGAATGGCGCGCTGAAGAGCTCGCCTACTATCAGATAAAATCTTCCACCGTCGAAGATATCTGGAGGCTTCCGGATGGGCGCACATTGAAAGTGACCCGCCAGCAGCATCCGCTCGGTGGCCTTCTCATACTGTTCAAAGACATGACTGACGAACTGGCGCTCGAAACCAAGTATAATCAGCTGATCAAGACGCAGTCTGCGACGCTGAACAATCTTCATGAAGCCGTAACAGTGTTCGGCTCGGATGGGCGTCTTCGCCTCTTCAACGAAGCCTTCCTGCGCCTGTGGGAACTGGAATCAGCCAAGCTTNAGGAAGATATCGATTACGATCAGCTGACCAATATGTGTCTCAAGCTGTTCCACGACCATGACACCTGGCAGAANATCAAGGGTCACATCACCAATCCATCCGCTGAAGCCCGCCGCGAGACNACNGGCGAGATGAAACGCTCTGATGGCACGGTCGTGACCTATCTCACTCAGCCGCTTCCGGATGGCGCCACGCTGGTGGCNTTCGTCGACATGACGGCCGCTCGGCGNGTTGAAGATGCCCTGCGTGAACGCGCCGAAGCCTTCGAAGCTGCAGATCGTCTGCGCACGGAGTTTGTCCGCAATGTCAGNTATCAGCTGCGATCGCCGCTCACCACCATTCTCGGCTACACTCAGTTCCTTGAAAGCGGACAAGTGGGCGAACTGAACGAGCAGCAGTCAAACTTCCTCGATTCCATCCTCACAGCGTCGAACAATCTCTCAAAGCTGATTGATGACATTCTTGACCTCGCCATGATCGATGCGCGTCGCCTGGATCTCGAAATTTCAGAAGTGAACCTCTCATCGGTCATCCAGGACTGTGTGAATATGGTGATCTCGAATGCCGAAGACACCGAGGTTCAGGTTTCGTGCGATGTTCAGGATGGCATTGGGAATATGATGGCGGATGAGCGACGCCTGCGTCAGATCCTGTTNAATCTGATGACCAATGCGCTGCGCTTCACCGAATCCGGTGGCACCATCACCGTCAAGGCGCACAAGCAGGATGACATGATCTGGATGTCTGTTGCGGATACCGGCAAAGGNATTGAATACGATCAGCAGGCCGCTGTCTTTGACAGCTTCAACTCCGGCGATCGTCAGGGCGCAGGACTTGGCCTTGCGCTGGTCCGCTCCTTCGTTGAGCTGCATGGCGGCCAGGTTCTTATGCAGTCTGCCCCAGGCAAAGGCACCAAGGTCATCTGCATGCTGCCTGTAGACAGCTCAGATGCGCAGCCCTCCGATGGTGACGAACTGCAAAGCGCGGCCTGATCAATCCCTGCCTGTCAGCGCAACAACTAAAACTTGCCTCACTTCGACAAGCGCGTTCAAATTCCCCTCAACTGGGAGGATAAGTGATGCGTGCACTGAAGTGGATCGGGATCACCATTGTGGCATTACTGGCCGTGGCGACGGCTGCCATAGTGATCGGCCTCTACCTTACCCGTCCTGAACCACCGCCTGAAAACAGCCAGAGCGCCGCCGGTCTGGATGAAGGCCCCTACAGTGTCGGCCAGGCTGAGTTTGATTGGGTCGACACCACACGGCCAACGCCGCCAAACGGCGATTACGCAGGTTCAGACGAACGCGCCCTCCCCACCGTCATCTGGTATCCGGAAGACTTTGAAGGCTCAGCGCCGCTCGTCATTTACAGCCATGGCTTCCGGTCTGACCGTGAAGGCGGCGCATATATCGCAGAATATCTCGCCAGCCATGGTTATGTCGTGGCCTCCGCCCGCTTCCCGCTTTCCAATGGCAGCGCGCCCGGTGGCTCAACCATCAACGACGTTCCCAGCCAACCCGGCGATGTCAGCTTTCTGATCGATCAGATGCTCTCCCTCTCCGGCGACGACAAACCCTTCACGGCAAAGCTGGATGCCGACCGCATCGCCGCCATCGGCCTTTCCCTTGGCGGGCTGACAACCACCCTCACAACCTTTCACCCTGAATGGCGCGATCCCCGGATCAAGGCTGCCGTCTCCATGGCCGGGCCGGCCGATGTGTTCGGCCCCGAGTTCTTTGACACATCGGACGCCGCCTATCTGGTCATCTCCGGCACGGAAGACGCCATCGTCCCTCACCGAACAAATTCGGCGCCCATTCCCGGCAAGCTGTCTTCCGGCGGCCTTCTGGAAATTGAAGGCGGCACGCATGCAGGCTTTGCCGACCTCATGTCCGGCCCTGTTCGGCTTCTGGGCAATCCCGACGAACTTGCCTGCTCAGTTGTTGAATTCAACACAGACGGACACCCATTCGATGGCATGTTTGGCGGCCCGGAGCTCGGGCTGGTCTCTCCGGATGAATACGTCCCGGCCTGCTCTTTCGAACTTGGCGATGCGATTAGCGCCGGACGTCAGCACATGATCGCGAAGCTCGCCATTCGCGCTCTGTTGGAAAGCGCGTTCGCTGAAACCGAAGAGGGTCGAAGACAAAGCCAGACCTACCTCACCGACACGCTACCCTCCGACTTTCCAGAAACTCGCTATCTGCCAGCACAACGCTAAGCACTATTCAGCAGCTTGCTGGGCGCGTCTTCGCTTTGGTTTCCGGAACATCATTCTCAGGTCGCGGCGCACCCGGCTGATGGACAGCCATGCGCCCGTGCCGCAAACCAAAGTCACAGCCAGCATCAGAATGATGGTCAGCACATCCCAGATGGGTCGCTCCTGAATGACGGGCCAGTCGAAATTGTGAAACCCATTCTCCAGCCAGCGATAGCGCTTGCCGGTGGCCGTTACGAACCTGACCAGCTCTCCGCTCGCCGGATCGATATAGGCCCGGCTCCGGTCGCCATCCGCCAGCTGAACACGCAGCACTGGAAAACGCGCTGCGGTCTTGTGCCCATAATAATAGGCGTCTTCCGATGTCAGCATCGCGACATCAGATACCGGCAATCCGCGCGCCACAAGATCTGCCTCAACGCTCTCAGGCGTGAGCGTCACAACGCCCCGCTCCGTCAGCCGCATGACCTCGCCCGAACGGCGGACCGCCTTCAGGCCAGCCGTGCCAGCAAACGGCGCACTGCGGATCGAAACAACGTCTTCCGGCAGCATGTCAGATGCGCCCGCAATCAGACGCCGCGTCTCGCCCCATGTCATCTCGCCTGTCAGATCAGATCGCGATGTCGTCGGCTCNCTTTCCAGCAAACCCCAGGGCTGCATGGTCAANAGCCCGCTTACGGCCCATGTCAGCACCAGCAGACCAGCAATCGTGCCGCCCAGATGATGCCACAGCCAGAATGGCTTCTTGTAGGGTGACCAGCGGCCCTTGCGTTTTCTTAAGCGTAGAATCCCCACGAACAGCCCGGTGACCGTCAGAAAGATCCCGACAACCGTCAACCAGATCACCGTCTGATACCAAAGCGGCTGGTTCTGACGTATCAGCTGCGGATAGAGCCAGTGCGGAATCGCACCAAACCAGGAGAGGAACCGCTCCATCCCGTTTGCGTCCTGAACCACCTCACCAGATGCTCCGGATACGTAGAGATAGGTGTTCGCACGATCATTGAGCTCGGCCTTCCAGAGCGGCGCAGCGCGCTTCCACATATAGACCGACCATTGGTCGACCACGATCGGTTCAAGGCTCGTAATCTCACCTTGCAAATTGTTGCCCGCGATGAAGCTCTGCATCTCGCCGCGAACCTCAGCCTGCGAGAGATCGCTTACGGCCTGGCCGCTTGTCAGGTCATNCATGCCANCAGCGCCGCCGCGTCCCATTGAAAGCACGGGTACACCGGCTCGCATCCGGATTTCAAATCCTGGCACCGCCTCATCATCCGCCCCGCCGATATGATCGAGCGCACAACAGTCAGCCAGATTGATCGCGTCCCGGCCCGCATAGACTTCATCCGAAGTCGTGCCCGGGAAGCTTTGATACATCATGACGAAGCCGGAAAGGCACCACATCAGCATGATCAGGCCGACAACAACGCCGAGATATCTATGCAGGATAAAAAGATACTTCATGTCTGTCCTGGAAGAGAAAAAGCGGGCCGGCCAGCGGGAGGTGATGCCAGCCGGCCCAAGGCGTTAAAATGCGAGGCTGTAGGAGACGTGCAGCGTTTGGGGCACACCGCGATTGCCATAGAAGAACCGCTCACCTGTCGTCGTTCCGTCCACCAGCGCGGAGTTCGGNCGCGTGATGTAATCCTCATCGAACAGGTTCTCGACCCGCAGTGTCAGCTTGTGATTGCGCGCCGCATCNAGGAAGTAATGCGCTGAGAGATCAGCCACCACATAGTCCCCGTAATTGACGTCACCAAAACCCGTCACGCTGGAAATCTGCTCACCGGTATGAAGCAGGTTCGCATTCACACCGAAGCGCGCATTCTCAGGCGAATAGCCCACACTGAGCTTGGTATAGGTCGACGGAATGCGCTGAATATCAGACGTCACGCCCGATGATTCCTGCTCGCTTTCGGACTGGGTGTAGCTCAGCTGCGCTGAAAACCCGTTGCCGAAATCGGCCTGACCAAGCAGCTCAAAGCCCTCGACTTTCACTTCGCCTTCGACATTGCCGAACAAACGGAAATTATAGTCAGCAGGATCATAGCCGCGGAAAGGCTGAGTCGGATCAAGGCCCGCTTCTGTAAAGCTGAGGGTCGAAATCAGATTGTCGATTTTCCGCGCGAAAGCGGTCGCCTGCCAGGAGAACATGGCGCCGTTTCCAAAGCTGCCGCCGAGTGCCAGATTGAGGTTCTCACTCTCTTCCGGCTCAAGGTCCGGATTGCCNAGCGAACAGCANGGATCGACCGCATAGAGCTGGTAAGCGGTTGGCAGGAGGAATGACGTTCCNACAATGCCCTGTGCATAGAGATAATCGGTGAAGTCATAACGCCCACTGGCATTCCATACGGTTGTCGAAACGCCGCCTGTTTCATTATACCGCGCGCCAACGGCAAAGGCNGCATTCTCGATCAGGTCTTCCGTCGTGCGCAACTGACCAAAGAGCGCATGCACTTCCTCTTCCTGCTCAGCAATCAGGAGAACATCATCCCGGCCTGAATAGGTCTGNTAGTCATACCCGCCCAGCACTTCAAAACCGGCACCCGTGTCGTACTTGCCNAGCACATTGANGCCNTTGTCCTCATATCCCCAATACGTGTCCTGATCGACCACCACNGTATCGCCCGGTGACCCGATAACATTGTTGATCGTGGTGTATTCGGTATCCCAGTCGTGCCAGTAGCCTTTGACCTGAAGCTCCATATTGTCGGCCGGGGCATAGTTCAGGCCGAAGCTGGCAATATCTTCATCGCGAACGTTCTGCGCAAACTTGGTCAGACGGGCGCCCGGATAGTCAAGCGCTGCATCATTGTGCTGATAGCGCAGATCGAGGCTCAGATCCTCGGTCAGCTCAAGCCGATACTTCCCGCCAAAAGTGGTCACTTCATAGGACCGGTTGCGGTCCGTCACGCTCGGCTGAACGTTCGTATAGGTCTCAAAGCCATCGGCTTCATCATGAGACGCATACAGAACGTAGTTCCCCGGCCCCGCCGCGCCCCGAACGAACCCGTCCACATTGAAGCCGTCATTGGTATTCGCGCCGACTTCAACCAGTCCGTTGAACTCGTCGGTATAGCCGCGCGGGACGACGTTGATGACGCCCGCCGCAGCCTGCGTGCCGTAGAACAGGCTTTGCCCGCCCTTCACGACCTCGACGCGCTCGACCATGGAAGATGGCAGCGTATCTGTGATCGTGCCCGAATAGAGCCGGTTATTGATCCGAACCCCATCGACAAGGAACAGAATATCCTGCGTCCGCGACCCCTGAAGCGAAATATCAAGATAGCTGAACGGCCCGCCGCGCGGCGCAAGGTGAAGGCCCGGCGTTTTCATCTGCAGCGCCGACGACACATCGACAAAGCCTTGTTCGCGCAATTCTTCTGAAGAGATCGTCTCCACATCAGAGCCATAGATCTCCAGCTCCTGCGGCAATCCTTCTTCCAGCGTTTCGCCGATCACCTCAATTGTATCGAGGCGCTGCTCGGCNTCCTGAGCNANNGNTGGNTGAGCAANCACGGCAAGAACGCCNAGGCTGGCTGTGAGAAATAGAGTGTTNTTAGAGATTGTTCGCATAGGGCTCCCCTCATTTTTATGATTGGGCCCCGCAGATCACGATAGCGAACTATCACATAGGTTATNAACNGTTNTTGCAACGGTTACACCGNGCTGTAACATTACTTATTNTCTAATNAATTCAANGCTCAAAAGGGTTCGCCGCGGAGAGTCACATGGCTGTGATCAATCTCGCCAATNCTCGTCATCAGTCGATCACAGCTTGACCTTTCAAGTCCTCCATCCCAAACCGGAGGCGCAAATCATGTGAAGGATTACTGTTGTGAAAGCACTTACCATGCCTGCCACCACTCGCTATCTGCGCCCACTCGCGCTCGCCATTTGCGGTATCGCTGCGCTCACAGCCTCCTCTTATATTGCCGTTCCAATGTATCCAGTCCCGGTCACCATGCAGACAGCTGTTGTCCTTCTCCTGGGCGCGCTGTGTGGTTCTGGCTTGGGTGCAGGCATTGTTATTGGCTGGCTTGGTCTGGCCTTTGTCGGCGCGCCGGTTCTGGCTGATGGCGCAGGCGGCCCTGCAGCCTTCATGGGGCCAACGGCTGGCTACCTCGCCGCCTTCCCCGTTGCCGCCTTCTTCGCCGGCTTTGTCAGCCGTAAGAAAACCTGGACGGCGATCAGCGCGCGCTTTGCATTTTTCACAACGCTGCACGCGGTCATTCTGGGTTGCGGTTTTGTCTGGCTGTCAGTTCTGTTCGGCTTTGAATCCGCTTTCACAGCTGGCGTTGCGCCCTTCATCATCGGCGCCTTCCTGAAATCTGGCCTCGCCGCCGCATTGGTTTCGGTCATTCCAGGCGCGCGCGCAAAATAGTAATATTGTAACAGTTTATATTCTGGTCTACAGCCTTGCTGGTCCCAACCCTGCGAGGCTGTATGTCCGACCACGAGAACCCCTTTCTGAAGCACTTCAAAGATCCTGCGGCCGTTGCAAGATACACCGAAGGCCCCAAACACTTCACGCCCGGCCTGGAAGATGTTTATCGGATGACCGGTATTCTTCTTGCCGAGCGCGTGCCGGATAATGCACACATTCTGGTTCTGGGTGCCGGCGGGGGTCTTGAGCTCACAGCGCTGGCCAGCGCCTATCCGGGCTGGCGTTTCACCGGCGTAGATCCGGCGGCAGAAATGCTCACGCTCGCAGAGCAAACCATGGGTGAAGATGCCCATCGTGCNGAGCTGGTCGAAGGCTATATCGACGANGCACCGGCTGGTCCTTTTGACGGCGCTGTGTGCCTGCTCACGCTACATTTTCTCGACGAGACTGAACGGATCCGAACTGCCTCGGAGATTCACAAAAGATTGCGCCCGGAAGCTCCATTCGTGGCCGTTCACTCAAGCTTCCCGCAAGCACCAGGCGAACGTGATGTCTGGCTGTCTCGTTATAGAGACTTCGCCATCAGTCGCGGATTTGATGCCGAGCTCGCTGAAAATGCACGCAAGTCCGTATCGTCGGCGCTCGACCTGTTTGACCCTGAAAAAGACGCGCAAATCCTCTCCAGGGCAGGGTTTCAGAATGTGAGCCAATTCTACCGCGCGTTCACATGGGCGGGCTGGGTCGGCTATGCCTGATCAGATCGGATAGCGCATCGCCACATTAGCCCGCTCATATTTGGCAGCGAACCGCTTCATCACTTCATCTGAGTGATAAAAGCCAAGCTTTTCATAGAGGTGAATGGCCGGTTCGCACTTCTTATTGGTGAGCAGGTGGAGCTTCTCCACGCCAATCTGCCGCGCCCGCTGGATGAGAGCCGCTAGCAGAAACTCACCGGCCTTCTCGCCGCGCCGACGCGCATCCACGCCCATTTTGGTCAGCTCATAATCGCCGTCATCGCCAACTGGCTGCAGCGCGCCGGCGCCAATGATCTCGCCATCAGCGGCGCGAACAAACAGAATATGCCCGCCGCGATCAATGATGAAGTTCTTCGGGTCTTTCAGCACCTCCTCATCGGCCTTTTCCATAGCAAACATGTCCACGATCCACTCAGCGTTNAGCCGGTAGAAATCTTCAGCCAGCTCATCTGTGAAATCGACGATTTGTAGGTCATGCGCCTCGCCGCCCCGCTCAGTCAGCGGCTTCTGCGCCAACGCGGCCTCCAGCGCATCAAGCTGGCCCAGCACATCGCCGCCAACCCCAGAACAGAGATCTTCCGCCGCCGCAGTAATATCCGGCCAACCCGTACGGATCAGCAAAGTCAAAAGCGCGCGACCGCGTGGCGCGAGNCGAATAACTTTCTGGCGCTGGTCTGCGGCCGCGACTTCCAGCGTCACAAACCCCTCACGNGCCATGCCGGTAACCGTTCGCGTAACTGCTGGCTGNGAGATGCCCATCTGCTGGACAAGCTCNCCTATACTCTGCCCGTCCTTCTGCGAAAGCGCGTAGAGCACTGGCATGTGNGCTGGCGTCACCTCGCCAAANCCNTTGCGTTCAAAGATCTTGAGCGCATCAGCCTGCATCCGNTCAGCCAGACGCTTCATCCGCGTCGCGATAAACAAATAGCCCGCATCGGCAATGATATCCTGAGACATGGCCCGCTCCATAACATGTTATATAACGCGTTATGTTATTTATCTGATACCGTCAACTTACTTATTTGATCGCAGGCTAAATCACCCCAGCCTCAGCCAGATCGTCCAGCTCCCGCTCATCCCGGCCGAGCAGCGAGACATAGATCTCTTCATTGAAGGCGCCCGGCGCTGGCGCCGTCCAGCGCACATTGCCCGGTGTCTCAGAGAATTTCGGAAACACGTTCTGCATGGGGATTTCGCCAAAGTCTGGATTGGCGACTTTGATGATCGCTTCGCGCGCCGCATAGTGCGCATCAGCCAGCATTTCTGGACCGCGATAGATCGGGCCGCAGGGCACGCCATGGGCCTCACATGCCGCCATCACTTCCTCAGAGGTCAGCTTCACGCTCCAGCGTGAAATATGCTGGTCAAGCTCCACCTGATGTTCGCCGCGCACATGGTGATCCTTATAGCGAGGCTCATCTGCAAGTTCAGGCTCCCCCATGGCCGCAGCCAAACGGCGCCAGACCGTATCCTGATTGGCGCCGATAATGACCATACCGTCTGAGGTTGGATAGATGTTCGATGGCGCAACGCCCGGCAGATAGCTGCCCGTACGTTCGCGCACATACCCTGCCACGCCAGCTTCAGGCACAAGGCTCTCCATCATGGCGAGACAAGCCTCATAAATTGCCGAATCCACCATCTGCCCGTGCCCCGTGAGATGCCGATGATTTAGTGCGGCCAAAGCGCCCAGCGCACCAAAAGTAGCTGCCAGGCTATCACCCAGCGAAATGCCAGCCCGGCTCGGCATCCGGTCGGGCTCTCCCATCACATAGCGCATACCGCCAAAGGCTTCGCCGACACTTGCATAGCCCGCTTTCTTCGCGTGCGGCCCCGTTTGTCCGTACCCGGATATTCGGACCATGATCAGGCCCGGATTGATCTCTTTCAGAGTGTCATAACCCAGCCCCCACTTCTCCATGGTGCCGGGCCTGAAGTTCTCGACCAGAATATCACTCTTGGCGACCAGCTCTTTCAGAATCTCCTGACCGGCCTGTTCACGCAGGTTGAGCGTGATCGTCTTCTTGTTGCGCCCAACAACCGGAAACCAGAGCGACTTTCCATCCGGCTTGGCCTGCCCCCAATCGCGCAGCGGGTCAGGCTGGCCCGGCGGCTCGACCTTGATCACCTCAGCGCCAAGGTCACCCAGCAGCTGTCCGCAGAAAGGCCCGGCCAGCAGCACGCCAAGCTCAATCACGCGCAGACCTTTTAGCGGCCCGGTTGCTGGCTCCCTGTATCCGCTATCTACCATGACATGCCCCTCCCCGCTTCAAGCCAAAAGCTTGTTTCACTGCGCGCGATCCTGAACGCTCGACCCAAACAAGACAAGAGAGTGAGCCAATCCCGCAGCTGCCACAAATAGAATTCCGTATACTGACGAATAACTCAGATTGATGCATCGCGGAACCGTCAAAGCGCTATGACATTTACGCTGTATGGAAAATGCAGCTGATATCAATCCGGTCGAGCTCATCTGGGGCACAATATTAGGTCTAACCAAAAGCTTGCTTGAGCGATTGCCGCAGATTGCTCTGGCCATTATCGCTTTCATCGCCATCATCCTGATAGCTGGGCTGATTGCGAAAGTGGTCGGCGGTCTGATGAAAAAGGCGCATACGCGCAGCGCCTTGATACAGCTCTCGAAAAACCTGATCAGCATCGCAGCCTGGATCCTCGCCGTAGCCGTCGCAATCACCATCATCTTTCCCAGCATCACACCCGCAAGCCTCATCGCAGGTCTTGGCCTGACGACGGTCGCCATCGGTTTTGCCTTCAAGGACATCTTCGAGAACTTCCTTGCAGGGGTGATCATCCTTGCCCGGAAGAAAATGGAAATTGGCGATGTGATTGAACTCGATGATGTGTTTGGACGCGTCGAAGACATCCAGATCCGTGAGACACATGTCCGCGACACATCAGGTGAACTAATCATCGTCCCGAACGCGCACCTCTTCAAGAACCCTGTCGAGGTCCAGACAGATCAGAAGCTGCGCCGTCAGGAGCTCGTCGTCGGCGTGGATTATGATGCTGACATGCGCGAAGTGCGCACCGCACTTCAGGGCGCCCTCGACACCTGTGACACCGTCGACACCAGCAAAGGCACCGAGGTGAAATGCGTTGGCTTTGGCGGTTCCAGCATCGATTTCAAACTGCTCTGGTGGGCAGACAGCCAACCTAAGTCACAGCGCGACACTTATGATCAGGTGGCCTTCGCTGTGAAAGATGCCCTTGATGAGAAAGGAATTGGCATACCGTTCCCGCAATCCACGCTGTCATTCCGCGAGGAAGCCTGGCCCGTCCGCATCGCCAATCGCGAGGGCCGAGAGAATGACGCGAGGGAAACGACGGGCGACTAAGCCCTCCGCCCCACAGATGCCGATTGTTTCGATAACGTAATGATCCGCCGCGACGTCGCTGTCGCAGCGGATTTACTTATTCCGATCGCAAGCGTTCCGCGTGCCATTGGAGGTGCTCAGCCATAAAGGTCGAGATGAAGTAGTAAGAGTGGTCATACCCCTCCTGCATGCGAATGGTCGCTGGCTGTCC
>PABS01000062.1 GCA_002699325.1 Ponticaulis sp.
GTGGCTGACTTTCTGGCTGCGGTGAATGAAGCGGGTGGACATGTGGCGTTTGTCACCAATCGCGCCGACACCGAACAACTTGCCACCGAAAACAATCTCGCTGCGCTTGGCCTGAAGCGGGGTGAAGATTTTCGCGTTCTGCTGACCCGCGCTCGGCCCGATGGCCTCAGCGCCAAGGATGCACGCTACGACGTGGTCCCTGCCATGCTGGTGGCTCAGGGCTATGCGGATGTCGAGGTGATTGCTTATCTCGGCGACAATGTTGGCGATAAGCCAGCCTCGCCCGGCGCATGGTCCTTTTTCTGCATTGATCAGGGCGCAATGTATGGCGAGCCCTGCGCGGCAGTGCCGGGACCGGGCCGCTAAGTCCAGACGATCAGCTTAGAGCAAGCCCGGATTTGGGCTGGAATGTCCGGCCCGCTTCCCATTCCGGGTATAATCTGCTTCACAGTTTGCGAAATGTAGCAAACTCTTTGCGGCAAGCGCGCGAACGCAGATAGAACGAGTTCTCATGTCCGAACATCTGAAAACCATTGAACAACGGCTTTTATGGCTCTCAGCCTGGATCGTGCACAACGCCAATCACCTTCGCGAAAAAGAAGATGGCGATGTGAAGGTTGGCGGCCACCAGGCCTCGTGTGCATCGATGGTCTCGATCATGACGGCGCTCTATTACCACACGCTTCGCCCGGAAGACCGCGTCGCGGTNAAGCCCCATGCCTCGCCCGTCTTTCACGCCATGCAATATCTGATGGGCAATCAGACACTCGAAAAGCTGAAGAACTTCCGCGGCCTGAACGGCGCACAATCCTATCCGAGCCGCACCAAGGATGTAGACGATGTCGACTTTTCAACGGGATCGGTCGGTCTCGGGGTGGCCGCGACAGCCTTTACATCCATCGTGCAGGACTATCTCGACGCCAAACCGTGGGCGCAGGATCGCCCCCTTGGTCGCATGGTCGCGNTGGTTGGCGATGCCGAGCTTGATGAAGGCAATGTTTATGAATGTCTTCAGGAAGGCTGGAAGCATGATCTGCGCAACACCTGGTGGGTGATCGATTATAACCGTCAGAGCCTTGATGGCGTTGTCCGCGAAGGCTTGTGGGAAAAGATCGACGCCATCTTCAAAGCCTTTGGCTGGCGAACGGTTGTGCTCCGCCACGGCGCGCTGCAACGCGCAGCTTTTGAAGAGCCGGGCGGCGAAACCCTGAAGCGCTGGATTCAGGACTGCCCCAACCCGGTCTATTCCGCGCTCACCTATCAGGGCGGCGCGGCCTGGCGGAAGCGCCTGATGGACGATATTGGCGATCAGGGTGAGGTCTCTGCGCTACTGGACAAACGCTCCGATGAAGAACTGAGCGCGCTGATGAACAATCTGGGCGGTCAGTGTCTGCAGACGCTGACTGAAGCCTTTGATGCCATTGATGATGACAAGCCCACGGTCTTCCTCGCTTACACNATCAAGGGCTGGCAGACNCCGCTTGCGGGCCACAAGGACAACCATGCCGGCCTNATGAATCCGGCACAAATGGCCGACTTCCAGAAATTCATGGGCGTGCCCGAAGGCAAGGAATGGGAAAAGTTCGCCGCCTTCGACGATGAGCAGGGCCTCAAGAAATTCCTCGCAGACGTGCCATTCTTCTCCGAAGGCACACGCCGCTATTCAGCCGCTGAAGTCAAAAGCCCCGGCCCGGTCTTTCTCGATGACCGGACGCTATCGACGCAGGCCGGTTTCGGTAAAATTCTTGATGGCCTTGCCAAGTCGAAGAGCGAACTCGCCGACCGGATTGTCACGACTTCCCCCGATGTGACGGTGTCGACCAATCTCGGCCCCTGGGTAAACCGGCGCAGCCTGTTTGCGCGCCGGGAAGTGAGCGACACCTTCCGTGAGCAGTCTATACCATCCACCCAGAAATGGTCGTTTTCACCGAAGGGCCAGCACATTGAGCTCGGCATTGCCGAGATGAACCTGATGCTGCTTCTGGGCTCACTTGGCCTTTCGCACAGNCATTTNGGCGANCGNCTNATTCCNATCGGCACGGTNTATGATCCNTTCGTCAATCGNGGNNTGGATGCNCTGAACTATGCCTGNTATCAGGATGCNCGCTTCATTCTGGTGGGCACGCCATCCGGTATCACNCTGGCTCCGGAAGGCGGCGCGCACCAGTCCATTGGCACNCAGCTAGTCGGCATGAGCCAGGACGGTCTCGTCTCTTTTGAACCGGCCTATCTTGATGAGCTGTCTATCCTGATGGACTGGTCCTTCGATTANCTTCAGCGNTCTGGNGACAACGACCCGGACGAGCGCACATGGCTGCGCGATGAGACCGGCGGCTCTGTTTANNTGCGCTTGTCNACNCGCCCGATTGAACAGCTCGGCCTTCGCAGCCGNGANGATGAGGAGTTCCGNCAGGGNGTNGTNGANGGCGCCTATTGGCTCCGAAAACCCGGCCCGAACTGTGAGCTAGTTATCGCCTATCAGGGCGTCGTCGCGCCGGAGGCCATTGAAGCTGCGGGCCGCATCGGAAATGACCGCCGGGATATTGGGGTACTCGCCGTGACCTCTGCCGATCGCCTCAACTCCGGCTGGACCGCCGCACGCCGCGCCCGCGCGCGTGGCCATAAGGATGCCGTCAGCCAGATTGAACGCCTGATGATGCCTGTTTCGCGCGATGCCACACTCATCACAGTCACAGATGGTCACCCGGCCACGCTCGCCTGGATTGGCAGTGTCGCCGGCCATATGACCGCGCCACTCGGTGTGGAGCATTTCGGCCAGACCGGCACGATTGCAGATCTGTACGAGCATTTTCAGATCGATGCTGACGCGATCGTGAATGCGGCGAACTACCTCTCAGCCGGTCGGCAGATTCGCCTTTAAGCCTACCCGGGAGGATCGGTACACCTCTCGACTTGTCAGCCGATCTATGGATTTATTCAAAAATGCCGGTAGATCAGACCGCTGGCGAGATGAGGGTTCGGAACTAAGCGCTTCGGGACGCGTTGCGCAGAAATGCGCAACGAATTCAACAAATTGGCATGCCTACGTGTTTGTCCCCAAAGGCCTTTCGAGCCGAATCTCAGAGAAAAAGCAGTTTAATGGCACGCAATAACAATCGACTCCCTTCTGGCGGCGGGGAGATGGGCGAACGAATTCGCAATTTCGACTGGTCGAATCATCCGCTCGGCGATCCAGATACCTGGCCCGAAGCTCTGCACATCTCATTGGGAATCTGCCTGAGTTCGAGTTTTCCAACTGCGATCTACTGGGGTGAGGACCTTTGGGTGTTGTACAATGACGCCTGGTCCTCAATTCCCAGAGACCGGCATCCAGCTGCGCTCGGTATGTCTGCGCGCAATCTCTGGACTGATATCTGGGATGTCATCGGCCCCCAGTTTCATGAAGTTCTGACCACCGGACAGGGTACGACAAGTTATGATCAGCTCTTGCCCATTGAACGCAATGGCCAGCCAGAAGAAACCTATTGGAATTACAGCCTCTCGCCGATCCTGGATCAAAACAGCGAAATCGTCGGGGTGTTCAATCAGGGTCATGAAGTCACCCACAAGGTTCTGGCTGAACGCGCGCAGACCGAAGAACGAGAGCGCCTGCGAGAGCTTTTCGAACAGGCACCAGGTGCCATTGCCGTATTGCGAGGCCCTGAGCATCGGTTTGAAATCGCCAATGCCAGCTACAGAGAGCTCATCGACCAGGGAACAAACATAATCGGTCNGAATGTCGCTGATGTGCTCCCTGAAGTTATCGATCAGGGTTTCATCACAATTCTCGACGGCGTTTTCACCAGCGGCGACCCTTATCATGGCAAATCCAGTCCAATAAACCTCTGGCGAGACGGTCGGCAGGAACAGCGCATTATCGACTTCTTCTACCATCCGACACGCGACCTGACCGGTGCGATTGACGGCATTTTTGTCGAAGCCTGGGATGTCACAGAACAACACCAAACGTCTGAAAACCTAAAAGAACTCAACTCCAATCTGGAAGACCGGGTGAAGGCCGAAGTCGCCGAGCGGCTGAAAGCCGAGGCTCAGCTGCGGCAGGCCCAGAAGCTGGAAGCTATCGGCCAGCTGACGGGTGGCATCGCGCACGACTTTAACAATATGCTCGCCGTGGTTCTGAGTGCCATGAATCTTCTCAGACGGCGGATTGAACCCACTGACATGAACCTTAAGCTTGTTGATGCGGCAACAGATGGCGCAAAGCGCGCGACTGACCTGACCCGTCGGCTTCTGGCCTTTTCCCGTCAGCAATCTCTCCAGCCTCGACAGATCAAAGCCGGAGAGTTGATTGAGTCCATGCGGGAATTGATGGGACGCTCACTCGGGGAGCTGGTCGATCTCCATTCAGATACATCCGGCAGTCAATGGAAGATTTATGCAGACCCAGTTCAGCTGGAAAGTGCTGTTCTCAATCTGGCCCTNAATGCCCGCGATGCAATGAATAACGAGGGTTCACTGACCATTAAAGTCCAGGACAGGAGGCTCACCAAGGCCGAAGCCAAGGCTCTGGACATAAAGATTGGCGACTATGTCGCGATTTCTGTGACCGATACAGGCAGTGGCATGACGCCGGATGTTCTGGAAAAAGCGTTCGAGCCGTTTTTCACGACCAAAGACGTTGGCAAGGGAACCGGGCTTGGTTTGAGCCAAATTCTCGGTTTTGCACGCCAATCGAACGGACAGGTGGATGTTCAGACNGAACCTGGTGCCGGCACCACAGTCACACTCTACCTTCCGCGAGATCACTCCATCGATAAAACCGAAACGCCAACTGCATCGAATGATCAGATCATGGCGCGTCCTGGCGAACGAGTCCTTATCGTTGAAGATGATGAACGCGTCCGTGCCTCATCTTCAGCCTTGTTGGAAGAACTGGGCTACAACGTTACCATTGCAACAAACGGATATGACGCGCTGGGCCTGTTGAAAAAGGGATATGTGCCGGATCTNTTGTTCACCGATGTCATCATGCCGCAAATGAAAGGCACAGAGCTGGCGAACCAGGCGCAAGGCGTGTTGCCAGACCTCAAAGTGCTCTACACAACNGGATATTCTGCAGAACTTCTCGACCCGGCNCTTCGCAATACAGCTGAAAAGCGATTGATCTATAAACCTTTCACACTTGAAGGTCTTGGAGAAAAGATTCGCGACNTTCTAGATCAGGATTAATGCAAAACATTAGTGTCATCCCGTCANTACCGTAGTAGAACCTCACATGACACTACGATCTGCGTTCAGCAGNCANNNNAGGGAGANANTNNGTGAAAAANCTNAAAACNGANATGCGCCGCGCNNTTGGGGCCGCACTNATTGCNGGCATGTTCGGCCTGCCNGCGAANGCCTCNGGGCCNGAAGAAAGCGANAAGCANNAGNCGCATGTCNCNAANGCGCCAAANAGCATCGCCGCAGCAGTNNTAAGCGTNTCTGANCTCGACGCNGCGACNGAATTCTACACNCANGGNCTNGGCCTNACGAAGGTNCGTTCGTCNGCNGGAGAAAACTACAAAGAGAACATCCTGGCCACGGAAGANGAGACGGGCACGAAGCTTGTCCTCATCCAGACNCTCNACGGCGAANCNAAGATTGGAAAAGCACGTGTCGTCTTTAATACAGACGATGCAGCCGGAATGATGCANGCGCTCAAGACCGCCGGCATGCATGTGGAACGTGATGCGACACCCATCTCAAAAAATGTGCCTGTGATTATTGGTATCGGCCACGATGCTGATGGCAACACGCTGGAGTTCATTCAACGCTTGCAGAGAACAAAAATGGCCCGCTGATTGAGCGCGCAGCGGGCCAAATTCTCGGTTGGATTATACTCGACCTGGAGCCGGTCTGTGGGCAACATCCGGCTTCAGGCCGGTCAATCATGCACGTGCGTCCCGCGCCTGCTGAATGACCGGAATAAATATCACAGTGAATTGGGCTCGATCCCATCCCCTGAACAGGGGAGCTAACATGAATAGCCGACACACTTCGTTGATTGTCTTCACCGGTTCAGGGGATTGTAAAATCGCTGTTCGGGAAGGAATGCTATTCCATCAGCTCAGCCTGTCTTTGGGCTTTGCGGTTTTTTGGGTTCGGGTACCACTCATATGGCAAAGTCACGCATTCCTATACCGCCATATGCGCGCTTAATTGTCTTACTCGCCATTGGCCTCGCCCTGTTCCTCATGGCCGCATTTATGGTCTTGCAGCCTCCAGACGGTCTGACAGCCAATCCAATCCACTGGCGCGCTATCGGGCAAACCTCACCTGCAATCTGGGTCTCACTGGGAACCGGCTTTCTTGCTTATCTTATTTCTGCCTGGGTGTGGTCACTGAAGCCATCACACCTGCCCGCCATACTTTTCGCGGCCAGCGGGCTTATGACGCTCGGTTTTTGCTTTTCCGCTGTAGGCTTTGATCTGGCGCTCGACCTGACCATGCGTCAGTTCATGCTGTTTGCGAACACAAACGCGCTCACAGCAGCGACCTTCGGCATCATCATGCCGTGCCTCTTCCTTATTTATCCAAACCGCCTGCCCGGCTGGAAACTGCTTTCTGCAGTGGTTGTGCTGGGTTTTGGTGGATGGACGCTCTTCAGCATGTTCGGTCCGGTTCAGGATTTTGACGCCGTTCAGCGGATTACGTTCTTCGAGATGCTCGTCATTGTCGCTGTTGTTGGGTGGCAGGTCTGGGCATCGCGAGAAGACCCCCGTCTCAGAGCAATCGCCATCTGGCTGGGGGTTTCCACGCTTCTGGGTGCAGGTGCTTTCATCTCGCTCGTCGCCGCCCCCATAACGTTCGGGCATCCGCCGGTGATTGAAGAGAAAATCGCCTTTGCCTTTTTCCTCGTCATCTATGTCGGCCTTGCCGTCGGCATTCTAAGGTATCGGCTGTTTGACCTCGGCGCATGGGCCTATCGTCTGACTTTTTACGTTAGCGCCGCATGCGTTCTGATTATTCTGGACCTTGCGCTTGTCTCGTTTCTGGCTCTGGACCAGGGACAGGCCATCGGTGTTTCGCTTCTCGTTGTCGCGTTGGCCTATCTTCCTCTCAGAGATCTGGTCTGGCATCGGCTTCTCAAACCAAAACGCCGAAATGATGACGAACTCTTTCAGCGTGTGCTCGACGCTGCACTCAAACCGACCAGTCGTGAGCGCGCGGAGAGCTGGGAGGACCTTTTGGTCAGCCATTTCAGGCCGTTGCAATCTGTGCCGATCCAGCCAGATGGCGATCTGGCCTATATCGACACTGAGGGTTTATCGCTCTACGTGCCTGCCGCAGGCGACGCATCAGCGCTGCTGTTGCAGTATCCCGACGACGGGCGCGCCCTGTTTTCTCCTGAAGACGTGGCGCTCGCACGGCAGCTCACCAAATTGCTCAAATACGCTAAAGAAAGTCGGGACGCCTATGATCGCGGTGCCTCGGAAGAGCGCACCAGAATTGCACGGGACATTCATGACAATATCGGTGCTCAGCTGATGCGGGCTTTGCATTCAGAACGAACTGACCGCAAGGACACCATGATACGCGAAACACTCGCCGACCTGCGAGACGTCATCAACAATGCGCAAAGTCAGTCCCTGCCGCTTGATGATGTTCTCGCAGACCTGCGAGCTGAAACCGCCGAAAGACTGGAACCGCACCAGATCGATCTGGTCTGGACGCTCGAATCTGGTGCCGGGATTACATTGCCTCCTGCCAAGGTCCATGCGCTTCGTTCCTTTATTCGGGAAGCCGCAAGCAACACGATCAAGCACGCGTCAGCCCAAAACCTCTTCGTCGAAATAGACGTTGCAGAAGAAGAAACCGTTTTGCGGATACGCGACGACGGAAAGGGGTTCGCGGCTAATACCGCTCTTTTCGGCCACGGTCTGGGAAACATGAAAGTACGCGTGGAGAGTATGGGGGGTCAGCTTGAGCTCAAGTCTGATGAGACCGGGACGGAACTCACCGCCCAAATTCCGGTGCATGCGGGTCCAACACAGGCGGCAACAGTATGAAAAAAGCACTCATCGTTGAAGACGTTGCGGAGACATCTCAATGGCTGCGAGAGGTGACTTTGAAAGCCTTTCCAGGCTGCGACGTCTACCAGACTAAAAATGTCCGCGAGGCGCTTTTTTCGGTGAAAGGCAACGACTTTGATCTGGCGCTGGTGGATCTCGGCCTGCCAGATGGTACCGGCACAGATGTTGTGTCGGCCATCGCAAAACGGAACACCGATACCGTAATTGTTGTCGCAACCATCATGGGCGATGATGCCTCTGTGGTTGCGGCACTTTCGTCGGGTGCTCACGGATATCTCCTCAAAGACTCTCCGCCGGATGTCTTTGAGCGCCAACTCAAACAGCTCGACCAGGGCATTCCGGCGCTATCACCCTCGATCGCGCGTCGGCTTCTGGATCATTTCGCAACGACAGTGCTGCCTTCGGAACCCGAGGCCAATCTCACGCCACGCGAACGTGACGTTCTTGGCCTCATCGGACGAGGCCTCAGAAATGCAGACGCAGCGAAAGCACTTGGGCTAACCGAAAGCACGGTCGCCAGTCATATCAAGTCCATCTATGCCAAGCTTGGAATTTCCTCCCGCGCCGAAGCAGCACTTCAGGCCGCGCGACTTGGACTGACATCCTGAGAGCATCCTGAGCCTCGTTATAAACGATCATTGACAACGCCTTGAATAGACCCTTGAAACAACAGACCTGACCTGACCGGCATTGCGAAAAGGACCGGCTGACGCGTGTCTGTTTTGCTCATTTTTGGCTTCGCGATTATTGCGCTGATCTATTCAAGCGTTGGGTTTGGTGGTGGATCGACCTACACAGCCCTTCTGGTTTTTTCCGGGCTGGATATTTTCCTTGTCCCCATCATTTCGCTCGTCTGCAATCTCACGGTCACAAGTGCCGGGGTCTGGAAATCCTGGCGAAATGACCTCTTCGACCGGTCCGGTGTCTTCTCTATTCTGGCCTTCTCAGTCCCTGCGGCCTTCCTGGGCGGGATCACGCCTATCTCACGCGAAACACTAATTCTCCTGCTTGGCGGAGCACTGTTGATTGCCGGATTGCAGCTTGGCTGGACCACGCTCACCGTCAAGTCTCCTGACACCGAGCGAAAACGAACCGTACCAACATGGGTGGCTCCGATTATTGGATCTGGTGTCGGATATCTGTCCGGTGTGGTCGGTATTGGCGGCGGGATCTTTCTGGCGCCCATACTTCATCTGGTCGGCTGGTCGAGCCCTCGAAAGATCGCCGCCCTCGCCAGCGCTTATATTGCCGCGAACTCCCTGGCTGGCTTGGCTGGTAAATTCCTCTCCATACCTCCAGACGTCGACAAGATGGTCCTTCTCGATTTCTGGCCACTGATTCCGGCTGTCATTGTCGGTAGCTTTTTTGGCCATCGCTTCATGCTGGGATTGTTTCCCGAGCGCGTGGTCAAAGGTATAACCGCCGCCCTGATCCTGATCGTCGCAATGCGCCTCCTTGTCCGTTCGCTCACCAGCGCCTAAGCCTTCGCCATGGCCAACGATGAATTCTACAACGAGGTCGATCTGTATCTGGAAGCTCGGCTCCTGCCCAAAGATCCTGTGCTAGACGACGTGATCGGCGCACAGGACGCTGCGGGGCTACCTCCCATGGCGGTCTCGCCGCTACAGGGCGCATTTCTGAAAATGCTTGCTCAGTCAATCGGCGCACGGCGCATTCTAGAGCTCGGCACCTTTGCAGGCTATTCGACGGTCTGGCTCGCGCGCGCCCTGCCAGACGGCGGAAAGGTGATCACGCTGGAGCATCAGAACGTGAACGCTGATTTGTCTGAGAAAAATTTTGCTCGCGCGGGGGTCAGCCATCTGATCGAGATCCGCCGAGGCAAGGCGTTCAAGTCGATGAACATTATGATCAATGACGGCGTTGAGCCATTTGATCTGATCTTCATGGATGCCGACAAGATCAACTATCCCGTCTATATCGATCAGGTCCTGCTCCTGTCGCGTCCCGGCACGGTGATCATCGCAGACAATGTCGTCCGCGAAGGGCGCATCCTGGATGATAGCGGCAAAGACCCGTCAGTACGTGGTGTGCGCACCTTCCTCGAAAAGCTTACGAGCCATCCTCAGGTGGAGAGCACAGCCCTGCAGACTGTTGGCAGCAAGGGTCATGATGGCTTTGCCATGATGCGGGTAAAGTCCTGATCAAAGCGAAATTGCGCCAGTTTTGGCCTTCCAATGGTCCAGACGCTCCTTGAGCGTCGAATTGATGAACACTGATGGTGTTTCGGGGTCCAGTTCTTCGACACTTTCAAAGTTAAAACTTGTCTTCCCATACTCGTGCCATGCTGCTCTCAACTGTGCGTTCACATGTGGAGCGCTCTGAACAGTCAGAGAGAGTCTGTTCATCACGGACTCCAGGTTTCTCGACTTTCCAATCCAGGCTTCGCCCGTCGGACGGCAAGTGATCCGAAAGATCCCCGCTGTCACTTTCTGTTTTTGGAAGGCCGCTTTCGCGAGCTGACGTGCTTGCTTGTCCATATCCGTATTCCTTTTTACCCGGGTGTAATTGACTCATTAATACCCGGGTGTAAATAGGCGGCATTGTGGGAGATCCTAACATGGCTCAGAGTGTTTTTGTTTTTCGAAAGTCGACCCGGATCATGTCTGGCGGCCTTGCTGAACTCTGGCCGCAGATTTGTATCGAGCTCGCTTATGACGCCGGCGACCTCCTTGTGTTCGATGAAGAGACAGGCTCGGTCATCGACATTTCACCGAAACATCCTCCAGTCAGTCACGTTGCAGATCCAGCCGATACGGCGCCGCCGCGTCGCGGCCGGCCGAAGCTGGGTGTCGTCTCGCGAGAAGTGACGCTGTTGCCGCGCCACTGGGATTGGCTCTCCAAACAGCGCGGTGGAGCTTCCGCAGCACTTCGCAGACTTGTTGATGACGCCCGCAAAGCTCAGGAAAGCAGTGACCAGACGCGCCAGCGCCAGGAAGCAGCGCATAAGTTCATGACGGCCATGGCAGGTGACCTTCCGAATTTTGAGGAAGCCTTGAGAAGCCTCTACAGAGGCGATGCACAATCGTTCGACCAATTCGTTCGGAAGTGGCCAGACGATATTCGCAGCACAGCGACCCAAATGGCTTTTCCGGAAGGATGAACTCTCGTCTTTGATGTATTTT
>PABS01000063.1 GCA_002699325.1 Ponticaulis sp.
GCCCGCACAGGTTCAGTCGGTGAATATCTGAAAGCCACTGGCGCACGCCATGGTGTAGATGAGCGAGAATTTCAGGCCTGCACCCGTGATGACACGCTTTATCAGGCGATGATCGAGATTATTGAAGGCGGCGCGGCCATGGGTGTCAGCGCAACTCCGACCCTCTTCCTCAATGGCGAGAAAATGGGCCGTGAAGGCCAAACTGCTGAAGGCATGAATGCGGCCATCGACACNGCNCTCGGCATTGAGCCAGCCGAAGCCGAGTAANTCAGANACCGAAGGTGTCAGCCTGCATCTGACACCTTCCCGCAGTCTGCCAACAGCTGCTCTCAATCAGGATACTCACAGAATTCATTGGTCAGGGGATTTGGCTGATTCGCCGAATCTGTTGACCAATATTGTTTCCCTGCCGAAATGATCGCCCGGGGAAGCATATCTTCTCTGGCCTCTGGCCCTGAGATTGAGGTCCTGAAGTGCAGATCACTGAGATCAAAATTGCCGGCTTCAAGTCTTTCGTAGACCCCGTGACATTTTATGTCGAACCGGGCCTGACCGGTATTGTTGGTCCCAANGGCTGCGGCAAATCCAACCTTCTTGAATCTCTGCGCTGGGTGATGGGCGCAAGCTCAGCCAAAGCCATGCGCGGTGGCGAGATGGATGACCTCATCTTTTCCGGCACGGCCACCCGCCCTGCTCGCGAAATGGCTGAAGTCNCACTCGTCATAGACAATTCGCAGCGCNGCGCTCCACCTGAGTTCAATGACACCGACAGGCTGGAAGTGACGCGGAAGTTAAGGCGCGGCATCGGCTCAACCTACAAAATCAACGGGCGCACGGTTCGCGGTAAAGACATCCAGCTCATATTTGCAGATGCCTCAACCGGCGCAAACTCCCCTGCCCTTGTCCGCCANGGTCAGATCAGCGAGCTGATCGGCTCAAAGCCACANAACCGGCGGCGACTTCTTGAAGAGGCCGCAGGCATTGCCGGTCTGAACACNCGCCGCCATGAAGCCGAACTCAAACTCCGCGGCGCCGAAAACAATCTCGAGCGCCTGACGGAAGTCTCCTCTGAGGTTGAACGGCAACTGGCCAGCCTGAAACGCCAGGCCAGCAAAGCCCGCAAGCATAAGGCGCTGTCCGAGCAGATCACTGCGCTCGAGGCCTTGCTTTGTCATCGCCGCTGGAAAGCCGCTGAGGAAACCGTCACTCGTACCCATGCAGCACTTCAGGANGCGCGCCAGAGCGTAGAAAAGCTCACACTCGAAGACGCCATGGCCGAGCGCAAGGCGTTGGAAGCGCGCGAAAAGATTGCGCCTTTACGCGATGCCGAGACCACCGCCTCTGCGCGTGTGGGACAGGCCAANGTCAAAATGACNGAACTNCAGGCNGAANAGCGCGCNGTNGAAGCCGCCATAGAGCGGCATGCCTCAGACCTTAAACGCCTCGTTTCCGATATAGAGCGCGAGCAGTCGCTCGTCGAAGATGCAGAAAGCCGGCTCGAAGACGCCCGAAAATCNCTTGATGATTTGCCGAGCCTTGATCCAGAGGCCTTTGAACGCGATCGAATGGAAGCCGAAGCGCGACTGCAGCATGTTCAAAGAGAAATCTCTGAAGCTGAGCAGNTCGCGCAGAACAAGACAGAAGCGCTNGCCAAACTTCGCGCCGAACGCGAGGCGGCTGAACGCAATCGACGCGAACTCACTCAACGTCTCAATCAGTTCAATCACAAGGTCACCCAGCTTGAAGGCGATCGGTCGCGGCTTGCCGATACAGAGCAGCTGCAGNGACAGCTCGATCAGGCGCGCACAANGCTNTCTGANAGTGAAGCGAGCCTGGAAGACACAGCCAATTCNATCACCGANCTNGAACAGGCCGTGCAGTCGCTTCGCAAAGAGGAAGAGACCGCAGACGAACCGCTACGGGCGGCAGATACCGCGCTACGCAGCCTGAAGGCTGAGATTTCCGGACTGGAGCGCCTCGTCCGCAAATCAGANAANTCGACNGCGCCGCCCGTTATGGACGCACTCTCTCCTGAACCGGGTTATGAGCGCGCACTCGCAGCAGCGCTGGGTGATGACCTCAATGCGCCGTCAGATCCAAGTGCGCCCACCTATTGGGGCGGCGCAGAACCTGGCGATGATCCGGGCTTCCCGGCTGGCGTGACGCCCCTGAACACGGTTTGTCAGGCTCCGCGAGAGCTTGANCGCCGCCTGGCGCAGTGCGGCGTAGTGGAAGACGAGGCCGAAGCGGCAAAACTGGGACAAAGCCTGCAGGTCGGNCAGCGCATTGTGTCACGCTCNGGGGGNCTCTGGCGCTGGGATGGCTATGTTCGCAAAAGCGATGCGCCACTCTCACAGGCCGAACAATTGGAACAGCGCAATCGGCTGGAAGCCTGCCAGCAAGAGCTGCCGGCCGCCGAAACGCTTCTCGCTCAGGCGCAGGANGTTAAGGCAGATATCGAAGCCCAGCGCCGTGCNGTAGANAATGAGCTGCGCGACCTTCGTGCTCACGCGCCTGCNCTTCAGAAAGCCCGCAACGAAGCGAACTCTCAGGTGTTCCGCGCTGAACAGGAACTCGAGCGCGCCACCCTGAAACAGGAATCGCTGACGAGNGCACTCGATGAGGCGCGCCAGCAGCGCGATGANGCCAAGGCCGCAGTCGACGCGCTGGAAGACATCTCCGTTGAAGGCTCCGAATCAGAACTCTCTGAAGAGCTGAATGCCGTGAGGGCCAGGACGGCACAATTACGCCAGTCTGAAACCGAAGCGCGCAACGCCTTGTCCGATCTTCAACGCAATCGCGACCGAATCGAAGGCCGGAAACGCGCGCTTGAGCGTGAGATTTCTGACTGGTCGAAACGGCAGAATGAATCCGGCACGCGCATCGAAGCGCTTCACAAGGCAAGAGCGGACGCACGCAACAGTTTAGCAGAGATCGAGAACCAGCCCGCAGAGATTGGTGATCGGATAGATACGCTGGCTGCAGAGCTCAACCAGCTCGAGACACGCCGCAAAGAGGTCGCCGACGCTCACGCCGAGGCAGAAACTCATGTCCGCGACGCCGAATCGCATGCCCGTTCGGCCAAGGAAGCGGCAACGAAAGCTCGCGAAGACACAGCAATGTCCCAGGCTCAGCTGGAAACGGCGAAAGAACGATTGAACGATGCTGTCGAACTTGCCAGCTCGCAGTTCAATCGACAGCCACAGGGGCTGCTCCAGATCGCCGAGTCGAGCCTGGAAGAAGACTGGTTTGAAAAAGACGCCAAAGAGATTGACCGCGAGCTGATTGGTCTCAAGCATGAAATCACCGCCCTCGGCAGTGTAAATCAGGATGCCGAAAAGGATGCAGAAGAGCTGGCTGAACGCCTGGGCACACAGGCTGAAGAGAAATCTGACCTGACAGCCGCCATCGCCAAACTTCGCGAAGGCGTGAACGCACTGAATGAAGAAGGCCGGGGACGTCTGCTTCAGGCGTTCGAAACCGTGAATGAGCATTTCCAGGGTCTGTTCACCGCCCTGTTCAATGGTGGGCAGGCCGAGCTGAAACTGGTGGATGCCGATGACCCGCTTCAGTCGGGCCTTGAAATTTTCGCTCAACCGCCTGGTAAAAAGGTCACATCACTTAATCTTATGTCGGGTGGAGAGCAGGCTCTCACGGCAACGGCACTGATCTTTGCCGTCTTCCTCTCCAACCCTGCCCCGATCTGCGTTTTGGATGAGGTGGATGCGCCACTGGACGATGTGAACGTTGACCGTTTCTGCCGTCTTCTCGATGAGATGCGCCGCCGGACGGAGACTCGATTCGTTGCTATCACACACAATCCGGTCACCATGTCTCGTATGGACCGGCTCTTCGGTGTTACCATGCAGGAACAGGGCGTCTCACGCATCGTTTCTGTAGATTTGGGCACAGCCGAAGAACTTGTCGCTGCAGAATAAGTGTCACAAGTTTTCCAACTTCAATAAAATCAATAACTTACAGCTCACCTGTCTGCTTGACTTCGCAACTGCACATGGATAGCTTCCGCGCGACTTCGGTCATGACACCAATTTCATAATCGGTGGCCTTATGGCTCCTTCTCAGCCTGAAAACGACGATCTCGCAGCGCGCATTTCTGCCGCGCAGGCAAGGCAGGCAGGGAAAACCGCGCGAAAGCCCGGTTCTGGAGCTGCTTCTGGCTACGGTATCGGTATGAAAATGGTGCTGGATCTGGTCGGGGGGGCCCTTGTCGGGCTCGTTTTCGGGCTTGCGCTCGATCATTGGCTTGGCACACGCCCCTGGGGCTTATTGATATTGCTATGCCTTGGTCTTGTCGCAGGGTTCAGATTGATGTTGCGCACGGCAGAGAGCCACGCTAAGCGCAGCGCAGAAAATATGGACGCGGATGGCAAGGATGCCGAATCTGCGAAAAAGGGGTAGAAGTTTGCCATGATGTATCAGATGGCCCTCGATCCGATGCACCAGTTCGAGATTGTCGAATGGATTCCGTTCGAAATCGGCGGTATCGACCTCTCATTCACGAATGCCAGCTTCTTCATGCTTCTGGCAGTGGCCCTGATTGTGGGCTTCTTCATGTTTGCGCTGTCCAAGCCATCGGTGATCCCGAACAAGATGCAGTCTGTTGGCGAAGTCGGTTACGAGTTCATCGCCAATATGATCCGTGATACGATTGGTGAGGAAGGATTTAAATTCTTCCCTCTGGTCTTTTCACTCTTTATGTTCGTTTTTGCGGCAAACATGCTGGGCATGGTGCCATTCTTCTATACGACCACCTCTCAGGTGATCGTGACCGCGACCCTGGCGCTGCTGGTATTCTTCACCGTGATCATTTTCGGTGTCATGAAAAACGGTCTGAAATTCTTCAAACTGTTTGCGCCGTCTGGTGTGCCTTGGCCGCTGCTGATCCTTCTGGTGCCACTGGAGATCATCTCTTTCTTCGTGCGCCCGGTTACGCTTTCCCTTCGTCTGTTCGGTAACATTCTGGCCGGTCACATCGTTCTCAAGCTGTTTGTCGGCTTTGGTGTTGCGATGCTGTCTGCTGGTCTTGCCGCAACGATTTTCTGGCTGCCACTGGTTATGGCCATTGCGCTTACAGCGCTGGAGTTCCTGGTTGCATTCCTTCAGGCGTATATTTTCGCCATCCTTACCTGCATCTACCTGAATGATGCGTTCCACCCGTCACACTAAAGATAGAAGTCGAGCCCTGACACACGGTCTGGGCTTGACCTGAACGTTAGAACAAGTTTCACGAGCACAGTTTCCATCAAGCGGAGAAATACAATGGAAGAAGGTCTGAAGTATGTAGGCGCGGGTCTCGCGACCCTGGCTATGTTCGGTGCTGCACTTGGCGTGGGAAATATCTTCTCAAGCTATCTCGATGCAGCTATGCGCAACCCGTCTGCAGCGCCTCAGCAACAAGGTAACCTGTTCCTCGGCTTCGCTCTCGTCGAGGCACTTGGTATCTTCGGGTTCCTGATTGCCCTGATCCTGCTCTTCGTGGTCTGATCCTAGTCCAGACAAACGAAATGTACGGGCCTCAGGCTTGGGGCCCGTAGCTACAGGAAAAAGGTCAACACCCATGGCAGAACCGACTGGTGCTGATCACGCCGCGGAATACGGCGCCGAACATGCCGGAAGCGCCTTTCCGCCATTTGAGGCCAGCACATTTTCATCCCAGATTTTCTGGCTGACGATTTCATTCGTCATCCTGTATCTTCTGCTGTCGCGACTGATCCTGCCGAAACTCGGTGGCATCATCGAACAGCGGAAGGGCAAGATTGCGTCAGATCTGGATGAGGCGTCACGGATGAAGGCTGAAGCTGACGAAGCACTGGCCGAAACCGAAACTCAGCTTGCAAAAGCGCGTGCTGATGCGCGTGCGAAGGCAGAGAAGACGCGTGCAGAGATCGACAGCCGCATCGCTGATGCAACTGCTGCAAAAGCTGCAGAGATTGACGAACGTCTCGGTGAAGCCGAGGAGCGGATCGAAAAGCTGAAGGCTGAGCATATGGCAAAGGTCGCAGATATTTCTGTGGCGACCACAACGGCTATTCTTGCCCAGCTTGGCGTCTCGTCGTCAGACAAAAACGTGAAAGCTGCCGTGAGCAAGTCTGTTGAAGAGGTGTCGGCATGATCACTATTCGTCGCACACTCATGGCTGCGCTTGTCGCTGCAATGGCTTCACCTGCCGCAATCGCAGCGCCTGGAGAACCGTGGTATCTCAACACGACGAACTGGGCGTTTCTGACGCTAGTCATCTTCCTTCTGATCGTCTGGCGCCTTGGCGCATTCAAGATGCTCACTGGCGCACTGGATTCCCGGGCAGAAGGCATTCAGCGCGAGCTGAATTACGCTCAGGAACTTCGGGACGAAGCCTCTGTCATGCTCCGCGAAGCTGAGCGTAAGCAGCAGGAAGCATCAGAAACCGCTGATGAGATTATCCGTCAGGCGGAAACGGATGCCAAAGCAATGATGGCGCAGGCTGAGAAAGATCTCGCTGCAATGGTTGCACGCCGTGAAGCTCAGGTGGAAGCACGCATCCAGCGCGCTGAAGATGAAGCTCTCCGTTCAGTTAAGCGTATCGCAGCGGATGCTGCCACCAAGGCTGCAGCAGATATCATCAAGTCCAATGCTGATAAAAATGGCGGAAACGCTGAGTTTTCTTCAGCAATAGGCCAAGTAAAATCTGCACTTTAGGCATTGAGTCAAACCAATTTGAAAAGCCGCTGGTCCTTCCAGCGGCTTTTTTTATTGCCTGCGGCTGAAGCCATGAGCTTGCACCTCAGCTCCATCTCCGCCAACGTTCTGAGGGGAAGATTATGAGGCGCGGACAGATGAACACAGTCGAATTTTCTCCCGAAGACCGCCAGCGTGCAATCGCAAGACTTCAGGATTACTTTGAACAGGAACTGGACCGAGAGCTCGGCAGTTTTGAGGCTGGTTTCCTGCTCGATTTCATCAGCAAGGAATTGGGCACAGCATTCTATAATCAGGGATTATACGACGCTCGGGCCGTACTTAGCGGGAAGATGGATGATCTGAGCGAGGCTATTTTAGGCTTGGAAAAGCGTGTTTCCTAACGGTGCTCACCGAAGATCAGTCGCATCAGCCAGTCAGGTGCAAAACGCTCCAGCTTTGGATACCGTGCCAGCGTATTCTGAATGAAACGCCGCCCCCAGACTGCGTTTCGTGCGAGCAGGACAACCCCCAGAATAACAATCGGGAGACCAACAGGCAGAATCGGTGTCAGAAAGGCAACAATCACACCGACAGGAATCAGCAAAGCGCCCAACAGGGCCAGGGTGGACCGGATCAGAGCCGCCAGACTTTGCTGCATGAGTGAGCCCGCCGCGTCCGGTCTGGGCGCGCCGTTTTCTCCTGCATTCTGATCTGTCTGGTTCCGTCGAAGCATTCGGGCTGTATGATCTGTTATCAAGATGAAAACAATTGGGAATTACGAAGGGTCCGCCATTATTCTCTCACGGTTCTGGTGCAGAGAACGTTATCAGCTAACCCGTTTCAGAGGATTTCATGAGGCTTAATCTCATCCAGGCACTTCGGGCTTTTGCTGCGTATTTCGTGCTGCTCTACCATATCCGCGCAATCGAAATGTCCTCAATTCTGGCGACCGGTTCAAATGAAACGCCACTCGTAGGCGGTCCGTTCACAAATGGTTGGGTCGGGGTCGATCTTTTCTTCGCAATCTCCGGATTCATCATGGTCTATGTGACCTTTTCAAGGCCTTCCGGGATCGGAACAGTGAAGGAGTTTCTGCTCGCCAGATTCTTCCGAATCTACCCGACCTGGTGGCTGTTTGCAGCTCTGATCGCGACCTATTTTCTGCTCACGCGCGGCGTGCCTTACGATGCTGAGATGATTGCGCCGACCGGCATGTCTGGCGCGGAGCATCTGATTCGGTCGGCCCTTCTGCTCCCACAGCCCACCTTTCCCGTGCTGGGTGTGGGCTGGACGCTGGTCCATGAGATCTGGTTCTATCTGATCTTCGCCATCATTCTTCTCTTTCCGCGCCGCGGTATGCCTGTCTGGCTGATTCTCTGGGCCATGCTGGTAACCGGCGCCGCTCTGCTGGGCTACTCTTCCTCCTTCTCCGGCAATTTCATCCAGCTGGCGGCCTCACCACTCACGCTGGAGTTTCTGGCAGGCGCCATGGCAGGCTATCTCTTCGTGACTGGGGCAGTCAGATCGTTCGGCACGTTTGCTCTCGTTTTCGGTGGGCTGTTGTTCCTGACAGCCGCGTGGCTTCACCCTGCCCCCGGCGCCTTCACGCTGGAATGGGGGCGAGCCCTGATTTTTTCTCTGCCGTGTGCCCTGATGGTATATGGTGCTGCGGCCAGTGAAGGCCACCTGACTGGGCGGCTCTCGAACATTCTTAAGACACTGGGCGACTGGTCTTTCTCGCTCTATCTCTGCCACCATATCACCCTCGCAGCGATAAGAGCCGGAGGCTATGTCGTCGCAGATCAGGCGGAAGTTCGCCTTCAACTCGCCCCTGGCACGCTCGACATTTTCCGTCTCGGTTCAGAAGGCTGGCTCGATAATGCTTTCTTTCTCACGGCTGGAGTGATCCTGCCGACGATGATTGCCGCGATCACCTACTACCTCTTTGAACGTCCGGTGATGAAAATTCTGAATTCAACATTCAGAAAACGGCAGCCAGATGAGAAAAAGGCGCGACTGGCTGAAAGCGTCGCGCCTTAGGGTTTGGCTCTTTTTACTCCGCAGCAACGCTCTGCGGATTGTCTGGCACCCATTTCAGGACCGGTTTACGGGCGGCTTGAGTCTCATCGAGCCTGCGCATAGGCGCGAGATATGGCGCGCCCTTCAGGCTCTCATCGCCCTCTGCAGCACGTTTCGCGATTGCCTCCAACGCATTGCAGAACCGATCAAGCTCGCCCTTGCTTTCCGTCTCGGTCGGCTCAATCAGCATGGCACCGTGCACAACCAGCGGGAAATACATGGTCATCGGATGATAGCCCTCATCGATCAACGCCTTGGCAATATCAATGGTCTCTGTGCCGTCAGCCGTGAACTTGTCTGAGAACAGCGCTTCGTGCATGCAGAAGCCTTCAAAGGCTGGCGTCATGATGTGCTTGAGCCGCGCCTGAATATAATTGGCGTTCAGCACAGCATCTTCTGCCACCTGCTTCAGGCCATCGGCACCATGGCTCATCATGTATGAGAGGGCGCGTACGAACATACCCATCTGGCCCTGAAAGGCCGTGAGGCGGCCAAACGGCTCGATATCACTGCCCTCTACGTCACCAGCATGGTCTGCATAGGTGAGCAGGCCACTGCCATCAGAGGTGTCCTCCACCATGACCGGCCAGGGCGCATAAGGAGACAAAGCCTCAGACAGAACGGTCGGACCGGAGCCCGGCCCGCCCCCGCCATGGGGCGTTGAAAACGTCTTGTGCAGATTGATGTGCATGGCATCAATGCCGAGATCGCCTGGGCGCACCCGACCGACAATCGCGTTGAAATTGGCGCCATCACAGTAGAAATAGCCGCCTGCCTCATGGATCAGGTCTGCAATCTCCTTGATGTCGGTTTCAAACAGGCCGCAGGTATTCGGATTGGTCAGCATGATGCCGGCAATATCGTCAGACTTTTCCAGCTTGGATTTGAATGCCGCCATGTCGACGCGGCCGCGTTTGTCTGCGCTGATCTCGTCAACGATAAAGCCGCATTGGGCCGCCGTCGCCGGGTTCGTCCCATGAGCAGAAGCGGGCACCAGGACGCGCTTCCGAGGCTCGGCTTCTCCACGCGCCAGCAATGCCTGGCGGATCGCCATCATGCCGCAATACTCACCATGGGCCCCAGCTTTCGGGCTCATGGCGACCGAGTGCATATTGGTGAGCTTCAGAAGCCAGTCTTCCAGCTCCCTGATCAGCTCCATCGCGCCCTGCACCGAACGCGCAGGCTGAAGCGGGTGAATATCCGCAAACCCGGGCAGACGCGCCATTTTCTCGTTCAGACGCGGATTGTGTTTCATGGTGCAGGAGCCAAGCGGGAAAAGCCCCAGATCAATCGCATAGTTTTTCTGTGACAGGCGCACATAGTGGCGAACCGTTTCAGGCTCTGAAAGCCCGGGCAGTTCGACGGCGGCTTTCCGGCTCAACCCGCCCAGGCGCGATGTCTTACCCTTGGTCTTCGGCAGATCGACGCCCGTCGCGTTCCAGCGATCCATCTCAAAGATCAATGGCTCATGCTGAAGCAGGCCTTTGGAGCCTGAAACAGTTTCGACTTCAACTGAAGCCATGGCAGAGGCAGGCGCCGTCGGGCGGCCTTGTGTGTTCATGGTCATTGCAGAATCTCTTTCAGGCTTTGAACGTAGAGCGCGATGTCTTCGTCACTTGTGCATTCGGTGGCCGCGCAAAGGATCACATTGGAAAGGTCCGCCTCGTCCGGATACAGGCGCGATGCCCGCACTCCGCCGACGACATCCCGGTCCAGCAGCCCCTGAAGCGCGTCATAGGCATTCATCGGCACGCGGAAGGCGAACTCGTTGAAGAAGCGCGGCGTAAGAATTTCCACGCCTTCAATGCCCTCCAGACCGTCCGCAAGCTGACAGGTCTTCTCATGATTGATTTCGGCGAGCTGGCGCAGGCCCTTACCGCCGAGCAGTGTCATGTGTGTCGTGAAAGCAAGCGTGCAAAGCCCTGAATTCGTACAGATATTTGAGGTCGCCTTATCGCGTCGGATATGCTGCTCACGGGTTGAGAGCGTCAGCACGTAACCGCGCTTGCCATCCGCATCTACGGTCTCACCGCAGAGCCGGCCGGGCATCTGCCGCATCAGCTTCTGAGTGGCCGCAAACAGACCGACATACGGCCCGCCAAAGTTCAGTGAATTACCGATAGACTGGCCTTCGCCGACAGCAATGTCAGCGCCCATTTCACCCGGAGGCGGCACCAGCCCCAGCGCAACAGCCTCGGTAAAGACGGACACAAACAGCGCCTTCTTCTCATGTGCGGCTTCGGCAACGGGTGAGAGATCCGTCACTGTGCCAAAGATATTCGGGCTCTGTCCGATCACACAGGCCGTCTCGTCATCGACAGCCTCTGCCAGCGCCAGCTCGTCATCTACGCCCACAGGCAACTGAACGACTTCAATCCCCTGCGCGGCGCACACCGTCTGGGTGACCTGCGCATAATGAGGATGAAGCCCACCAGACAGGATCACCTTTTTTCGACGAGTGGCGCGGCAGGCCATCAGCGCAGCTTCGCCACATCCTGTGGAGCCGTCATACATGCTGGCATTCGCGACATCCATCGCAGCCAGTTCCGCGACCTGCGTCTGGAATTCAAACAGGGTTTGTAGTGTACCCTGCGCGATTTCTGGCTGGTAAGGCGTATAGGTGGTCAGAAATTCTGACCGCTGGATGATGTGATCCACGGTCGCTGGCACGTGGTGCTTGTATGCACCGCAGCCCACGAAAAACGCTGACTCAGACGCCGAAGTGTTCTTGCTGGCAAGCTTTGTCAGATGACGCTCAACTTCGAACTCAGTCATATGGTCCGGAAGTCCTGGAACGGTGCCTTTCAGCCGCGCGGCCTCTGGAACATCCTGATAAAAGTCGTCCACGCTCTTCGCGCCGATGACTTTCAACATGTCCTGACGTTCGTCAGCGGTGAGTGGGAGATAACGCATTAATAAATTCCCATTTTCAGCATTTCATCAGCGACTGCATGCGCCGCCGGATCAGTTTCACTCATCAGGCCACGCACGACGCCATTGAAGTCGTCCTGCGTGTCATCCTGGCTCAGCTTTTTTACGCCATTCATTTCGGTGATCCGCAGCGACAGCCCCACAATGCCCCGGCGAAGCCGCGCCAGATAATCTTCTGGCGCATCAGAGAGGCGCCATGGGTTTTCCCGGCCGTCTTCCATCTGTTGGCTCAGCGAGCTCAAATAGGGATTCAACTCTTCGACATCCCGCTCGATCCGCAGCACACCACGCACCTCAGCGGCGATGTAATTCCATGTCGGAACGGCTCGTCCATCAACATCCTTGGAGGGATACCAGCTCGGTGAAATGTAGGCATGCGGCCCCTGAAACACAGCCGTTGCAGCCAGGTCCTGCTCTTTCAAAGAAGCTAGCGGATTGCGCCTTGAAACGTGGCCAATAAGGCAATCTTCCTCAGAGTTCAGAACCAATGGCACCATCGCAATGATCGGGCTCACACTGGCATTCACAGCAAGCATCGCAAACGGATGCAGTCGGATGTGCGCACACACCGCGTCCGTGCCGTCCATCTGATAAATGCTTGCAGGATGCAAAACCTAGAGCCCTTCGCAGAATTCTTTGTAGGCAGCCTCGTCCATCAGAGCATCAAGCTCGGACTTGTCACTCAGCTTGATCCTGGCAAACCAGCCATCACCTTCGGGCGCTTCATTCACGGTCTCAGGTGTGTCAGCGAGTTTCTCATTCGCTTCGAGTACTTCCCCAGAAACCGGCGCGTAGACGTCTGAGGCGGCTTTTACGCTTTCGACAACGGCCATATCAGCGCCCTTGTCATAGTTGGCACCAACTTCCGGCAATTCGACGAACACAACATCGCCAAGCTGTTCGGCGGCATAACCCGTAATTCCGACGGTGGCTGTATCGCCGTCTACCTTCACCCATTCATGGTCTTCTGTGTATTTAACAGTCATTTCGCTCACCCGTTCAGCGCTTGTAATTATGTGGAACAAAAGGAAGTTTCGCGACCCTCGCCGCGCGTGGTTTGCCGCGGACCATCAGCGTCAGCTCGGTCCCGATCTTGGCGTGGTCGGCTTCGACATAGCCCATGGCAACAGGGCCTTCGACAGACGGGCCAAACCCGCCCGATGTAATCTCGCCGATCTGAACATCATTGAACATGATCTCAGTGCCTTCACGTGCCGGGGCACGGTCGAGCGGCTGAATCCCAACGCGCTTAATGCGTGGCCCGTTTTCTATCTGATGAAGAATTCTCTCAGCGCCCGGAAAGTCCGCTGCTTCGCGGCGGTTTTTCTGGATGACCCAGCTGAGCGTCGCTTCGACAGGCGTTTTGCCAGGGTCGAGATCATGGCCGTAAAGGCAGAGCCCGGCCTCTAGACGCAAACTATCGCGCGCGCCAAGGCCAATCGGCTTCACCCGGTCATCAGCCAGAAGTTCAGCGACAAATCCAACGCCTTCAGCCGGGATGAGAAGTTCAAACCCATCCTCACCAGTATAGCCGCACCGCGAGACCAGACAGCTCATACCGTCATGCTCAAGACGAATGCACTCCATAAAGCCAAGCTCTGCCGCCTCTGGGAAATACTTTGAAACCACGTCCACGGCCTCAGGCCCCTGCAGCGCAGTCAGAATATGGTCATCAGCGCGAGTGAGCTCAGCGTGCGGCGAGAGCTTTTCCTGCATCAGCGCCCAGTCCTGCTGCTTCATCGCGCCATTGACGACGATATACAGCATGCCCTGCTGATGAGGCTGACGCGGGCGCGTGATGATCAGATCATCCAGAATGCCGCCCTCTTCGTTCAGAAGAACCGTCAGGCGCGCCTGACCTGGTTTCAGGCCCTGAATATCGCTCGGCACGAGCATTTCGATGAGCTTGGCTATCTCAGCATGGGCAGCCGGATCGTCGCGCGGACCACCAGAAATCGTCAGAAAGCACGGCCCCATATGAGACACATCGAACAGACCGCAGTGTTCGCGCGTCCAGAGATGCTCGGCTTTCACGCCTTCAAACTGAATGGGCATGTCATAGCCAGCAAAGCCGACCATTTTCGCGCCAAGCTTCACGTGCAAATCGTGAAGCGGCGTCTTGAGTAGTTGGGTGTCCTGTTCGGCCACGCGGGAACTCCAGCTTAATCCGTGCGGCAAACCCGCTACGGTTCAAGCCCCCGCTGTCTCGGTGCCTGAGAGATTCCGATCCTGACCTGATGTCAGGGAATCTTGCTCCTTCGGCGAGGCTGACGGCCTCTTTCCAGCGTTTTAATCTACGTCTGCGGTCCTTTTGCCTGAGCGTTTCCGGGGCGGTTGCGCCTTCGGCCCTGGCCCGTAGCCAGTGTCTCCCGCAGCCTCTGACCTAGCGCGACTCAGAAGCATGGACAAGCGGGCAGTTGATTCANGACAGAGNATTNTGCCCAGTGATCTGATTCTGTGCAGANGTGATTTCTGCAAGGCGGTCAAAAGCCTCTGGCGCAAATGACCGGTAATGTGACCAGTGCGGGANTTTCGGCGCCGAAATTGGCTTTCTGACCTGACGCGACGAAAATGTCGGCACAGCTTCCGGGCGTTGGGCTGGGTCCAGATAACTTTCGTCCCACTCCAGCCCGATCCTTTTGAACAAGGCTTTGCCTTCCTCTGCCGGTTGCCGCACAAACCGATCATAGGAAAACGCATCGATTTTCAGTCCAGCCTCTTGCCAAGCCTGACGGACTTCGAGCCTGAACGCCAGAAGATCCGCCAGCGCGTTCAGATCGGTGGCCTCGCGGAAGGCATGAGAAAATGGCCGCAGGAACATGGACAATGCGACATCGCCAGCATCGCGAAATACCTGAATAAAGGTCGCGCCGGGATGTACCCGCTCCAATAGCCCCGCAATGAAGAGGTGATGAGGCGTCTTATCGACCAGGCGAGTGGTCTCAACGCCGATGCGATTCAATCCGGCCTTGTCAGCCTGATGAAGCTGACCTGCAAAGCTGACAAATCCTGGAGGCGTCATGCCTGTTTGCGTGATCTCGGCGAGATAAGGATAGAGCGAGGTGCGTTCGCCGACCGATGTCACGCCATCGGGGCTCGCCAGCACAGACTGAATAAGCGAGCTACCCGTCCTCGGTGCCCCCACCAGATAGATGAATGACGGGCCGCTGCGAGCCGGTATCAGGCCCGATGTGCTTTTGAAAATGTCGAGCGCCGTCGATAGCTTGTTTCGTGCCGNTTCNAGAACTNCAGCCCGCGCNTCAGNCGAATGATCATGGCCNCGCGCTTGCGACAGCCANCNATTGACTTTCCNGGCGAGGNTGAAGGCCTCATCGNAGCGCCCTTCGCGATCGANCCTCAGNGCCAGAGCCAGCCCAAGGCTCGCNTGATCGTCTGCNTGTCNNGCGGGCTCATCCAGCANGCGCCCGGCCTTCGCNATCAGNCCNTCATCCAGATNCTCNGCGTGTTCNACAACGAGCGAAAGCGCGTCATATCGCTCNTCGCCATACTGGCTTAATACCTCAATGTGCTCTGCGATGGCACCTGGCCTGTCCTGCCAGTCGGCAAGCCGCAAAGCGGAAATCCTCGCGTCCACAGAGCGAGGCTCCTTCGCCAGTATCTGGTCGATATGGGCATTTGCGTCGTCATAATTGCGCAAAGCCATTTCAATCCGCGCCATCTGAAGATGCTCGGCAGACGATTGCGGCCCTTCAGATCCATAGATCTGAGCGAACGCGTCCTTCGCGCCGAAGATGTCTCCGCTTTGAAACCGTGCTTCGGCAAAGAGTTTGGCGATATTCGGTGTCGCTCGCCCCGCTTCCAGAAGCGGGCCGAGCATCTGTACAGCTTGAAAAGATTTATTCAGCGCAATCAGGCAACGACCATAGGCCATGGCTGCCGCCGGGTTACCCTTGCTGATCTGGAAGGCTTTGGCCAGTGGCGTTTCGGCATCAGCGAAGCGCCCCAGACTCATCAGCCCGCGACCAAGCGCGAGAAGGAATTGCGGTTCCTTAGGGTCGAGCTTTACAGCATCCTCCAGGTCTGCCAACGCCGCTTCAGATGATATGCCAAGTCGGGCCGTTCCGCGCAGGCTCAGCGCTTCTGGAATGCGCGCGTCACCTTTTGACAACAGCTCAAGCGCCTTGCTTGAGCTTGCTTCGCACGTCGCCACATCGCCTCTTTGCAAGGCCTCCAACGCGCCATTCAGCAGCGTTTCAGCGGCATCCGACAAACCTACATCCGCTCCGGCGTTTCGATCCCGAGAATGTCGAGACCGGTTTCAAGCTGATTGAGAACAGCTTCACAGATCGCAAGACGAGATGCGCGCGTGTCCGGATCTTTCTCAGCAGCGATTGGGTGAGCCGCATAAAAGCCAGAAAATGCCTGCGCCAGATTATAGATATGCTCGCACAGAAAATGCGGCATGCGCTTGGCGAATGACTGTTCGAGAGCGGTATTGAAACCATCCAGTTGAAGCGCGAGCACACGTTCGGCATCGCTTTCAATATGAATCTCACCGGCCTGATTTCCTTCAGCTTTCGCCCGGCGAAGAAGCGCCTTGATACGAACGGCGGCATAGAGAAGATACGGCCCGGTCTTACCTTCGAAACTCGTAAACCGCTCAAGGTCGAACTTGTAATCTGTTGTCCGCGTGTTCTGCAGATCAGAAAACCGTGTTGCGGCGAGCGCAATCTTCAGTCCGATGTCCCGGACTTCTGATTCAGACAGATCAGAAGAGAGATTGGCTTCAGCGATCCGCTTTTCGGCTTCTTCGAGCGCCATCCGGTTGAGATCAGATAGGCGAACTGTCCCGCCATCGCGTGTCTTAAACGGCTTTCCATCATCGCCATTCACCGTGCCAAAGCCGATATGTTCGAGCCCCGCTTCCGGAAAATAGCCAGCCTTCTCAGAAGCGCGGAAGACCTGCTGGAAATGCAGAGCCTGACGTTGATCGACCACATAGAGCATTAGGTCGGGCTTCAGGTTTTCAGCACGGTCATATATGGTTGCAAGGTCCGTCGTGTGATAGCCGACCCCGCCACGCGAATTGACGAGGATGAAGGGCGGCATTTCGGTTTTGCCCTTATCGCCCTCGCGTGCGACACGGATGATCCAGGCACCGTCACTCTCTTCAGCGACGTCACGCTTTTTGAGATCTTCAATCATCGGTCCCACGAACGGATCGGCGTCGCTTTCGCCTTTCCAGAGATCGAACGAGACGTTCAGGCGGTCGTAATCGACTTTCAGCGCCTCAACTGAAACCTTGATGAAGTGGTCGAGCAGCGCCCGGTATCCAGCATGGCCGGCTTGTAGCTCTGCTGTCGCACGCTGGCAGCGCTCGCGATACGCCTCATCGCTCTTGGATTTTCCTGAAGCCAACGGATAGAGACGGGCCAGATCATCGATGGTTACCGGGCTTTCTTGCGGAAACGGTCCCTCATTCGAGGCGTCAAAATAGGGTAATTCCGGCTGCTCGTCTGACAGGGCGATGATGAGCTGTCCCATTTGCAGGCCCCAATCGCCCAAATGGGCGTCGCCAATCACCTTATGCCCCAGAAAACGGCAAAGTCGTTTCAGGGTGTCACCGATNACGGCTGANCGNANATGGCCNACATGCATGGGCTTNGCGACNTTNGGNCCNCCAAAGTCAATTACAATGGTCTGAAGTTCCTCAGCGGCTTGCGCACCAGCTTTCTCATCGACACGAATCGATTGCGCACGCTCGGCCAGACATTCTGGNGTCACCTTGATGTTGAGAAAGCCNGGCCCTGCAACGGTGATGTCAGCAATGGCAGNATGCCCCTCCAGATGGGCCAGAACCTCGCCAGCNATNTCGCGCGGGTTTCTGCGTGCGCGTTTTCCAGCCGCCATNGCACCATTGCACTGAAAGTCAGCAAGGTCCGGGCGGTCCGCTCTGCGAACTTGCCCAAGCTCTGCCTCAAGACCCAGTTTTTCAAATGCCTGACCACAGGCCTGAGCCAGCTCCGACGCAATGTCTGTCACTGCGATTCGTCCTTGTACGTTTANTTACGNCNGATCAACGGGTCTGAAGAAGGAACCGACGACCATTCTCATTGAATTCCAATTGCTCTGGTGTGAGCTCAAAACCGACCAGAATCTCGAAGTTGGCACCTGAAATCGACTCGTCCGCGCGTGGAATGACAATGCGTCCTACGAGCTCTTCCTGGGTTTTCACGGTCTCGCCTTCGCGGAATTTCACCTCTAGTGGGAAGACCTGCTTACTCATCACCGCGCGATTCGTGCGCGTAACTGCGACGAAATAGTTATACGTATTGGTGTTAGAGACAGCAGCCTGCCCCTTGCCAAAAGCGAAATCAATCTCGACCTGAGCCTCAATCGGATCGTCTTCAACATAGCGGCAGAATAGTCTGACGCCGTTGATTTCTCCAGTGAATTCAATGTTGTTATAGTTATCACCCTGCCCGTCCAGCACGACGACGCGCTGAGCNTCGTAGAGAGAACCAACAGCNGGGCACGGGCCCTGGTTAGGGCGCGCATCGAAAGTCGCGCATGANGTTAACAAAAGAGCGGCCCCGGCAAGGGCAGAAGACACAATAAGACGCACGAAAGACCACTCCTTGGCCGTTTTCTCTGGGGATACCATCTGTTAGAGCGTGATAACGGCGCAAGTCATCGCTGGCAACGGCACAATGCGTTGCGTGAACAAGAGGTAATGGCGAGTATGGCTCCACTTACGATCAGACTGTGTGCACCACGCGGCTTCTGCGCAGGCGTAGACCGCGCAATTCAGATCGTTGAAGAAGCCCTCACAAAGTGGGGGCCACCTGTCTATGTGCGCCATGAGATTGTCCACAACGCCNACGTGGTGGAAAGCCTCCGGTCGAAAGGTGCGGTCTTTGTCGAAGAGCTCGACGAGTGTCCGGATGANCGCCCCGTCGTGTTTTCCGCGCACGGTGTCCCAAAAGCNGTACCTGCCGAGGCGGCACGNCGCGAGCTTGTTTATGTCGATGCAACCTGCCCCCTCGTTTCAAAGGTGCATGTAGAAGCTCAAAAACATTTCGATGCCGGACGCGACATTTTACTTATTGGCCATGCCGGTCACCCGGAAGTTATCGGCACGATGGGCCAACTGCCCAAAGGCGCGATTCGTCTTGTGGAAACACCNGATGATGTCGCGAAAATTCACGTCGAAGANCCGGAAAATCTCGCTTTCGTCACTCAGACCACGCTTTCGATCGACGACACGGCCGAGATCGTAGACGCCTTGCGCGAGCGTTTCCCAGAAATCGCCGCGCCGCACAAAGAAGATATCTGCTATGCCACGACCAATCGGCAGGATGCTGTAAAAGTCATGGCAGAAGGGTGTGATCTTGTTCTGGTGATCGGCGCAGAAAACTCGTCAAACTCCAAACGGCTCGTTGACGTCGCCTTGCGCGCGGGCGCCCGTGACGCNAGGCTTGTCGCTTCAGCTGACTTCGTAGACTGGTCATGGCTGGAAGGCACTAAAGTACTGGGCATCTCGGCTGGGGCCAGCGCGCCTGAAATCCTGGTTGAGGATCTCATTGATGAATGTCGGAAGCGCTTTGACGTTGCGGTAGAAGACATTCGGGTGACGGATGAGCATGTCACCTTCAAGCTGCCCCGCATCCTCTCTGACCCGGAACCGGCCATCTGAACGCAAAAAAGCGGCAGATCGCTCTGCCGCTTATCCTGTGATCACAAAGCTTCTTCCGACTAAGGAGTGCGAGGAGCAACCTCAACGCTTACTTTTTGAATCGCNACTGAAGAACCTTCTGGAACTGCGATACCGATAAAGTCAGAGTTCGTGTCTACCGCACTTCCGATGTTATATGTGAACGAATAATTTACGGCTTCAGACGAGGCCTGAAACTCCTGCCACCCGCTATTACCAATTGCGTTTGTTGAATACGATACACTAAATGGTGCCGGATCCGTCACCGCGCGCGCCGTGACTGTGACTGTCACGGCCATTTCACTAAATGACGCACTGGCTGGCGCAAGGTACTCAACTCGGGCGCCAGAAGTAATTCCACCTGCAACAAGCTCACCATCCTCCGCTCGCGTCAGAATTGCTTCTTCGCCACGAATTTCGGTAGAAATCAAACTGGTTGCCGCCAAGTCACTGCCTTTCCAGCTCGCTGATGCGGTTTCCGGGTCGACGGGTGGTAATCTCTCTTCAGCATTATCCGCCACCTCTGATGTTGGCGTAGCTTGAGGTGTTTCTACAGGTGTTGGCTCATCAGCAGGCTCATTCGTTTCAGGACTGCTGCAGGCGCCAGCCAGAAGAGCGAGTGATACACAAGCGACCGAAATACGAAGCATAATTGTCCCTTTCCTTCTCCAGCCCGTATGTAGGAACTTCAATATGTGCGGCGCAACATCGATTAAGCCTTTTGGCGCGAATACCCTTAAATTGCCTGAAAACTTCCTGTTTTGGCCACATTTAAGCGTCGGGAGCCCGCCAGCCTGATGCACGGGCTGAATTCATCACGAAGTCTCTTGTGCTCAAGGTGTGACCGGTTAGTTTCGCACCATGGCCGTATATACTGATGTTGATACAGAATCCCTGGACGAGTTTCTTGATCGCTACGAGATTGGGAAAGCCGTGACGTTCAAAGGCATTGCCGAGGGCGTTGAGAACTCAAATTTTCTCCTCGAGACCACTCAAGGCCGGTTCATCCTCACACTCTATGAAAAACGCGTCGATCCGCAGGACCTGCCTTACTTCATGGGGATCATGGATGAACTCTCGCATGGCGGCTTTCCAGCCCCTGAACCTGTTCACGCGAAAGACGGTTCAATCCTTCAAGACCTGATGGGTCGCCCCGCAGCAATTGTAACGTTCCTGAAAGGCATGTCGCCGCGCAAACCATCGGCCGAACAATGTCGGCAAATCGGAGCTGCCATGGCGCGCATGCACGCCGCTTTGTCCGAGACGAACCTTTATCGCCAGAATTCTCTGTCCATTGCGTCCTGGCCCAGGCTTTTCCAGGGTCGCGAGACCATCGCAGCCTCGCTGGCTCCAAACCTCGACAATCTGGTCACTGGCGACCTGCAGCGCCTGAAAGACCAGTGGCCTGAGGCAGACAAGCTGCCTCAGGGCGTCATTCATGCCGACCTTTTTCCCGACAATGCCTTTTTTCTTGCTGGCGAGTTTTCAGGCGTGATTGACTTCTATTTCGCCTGCAACGACATGCTCGCTTATGACGTCGCGATTGCGTTGAATGCCTGGTGCTTTGAAGGACGCGGCGAGTTCAACATGACGAAGGGACGTGCGCTTCTGGCTGGCTATAATGACGTCAGAGCGTTTACCCAAGCAGAGGTAGAAGGCCTGCCTGCCCTGATCCATGGTGCTGCGATGCGTTTTTTCCTGACTCGGTTAGTCGATTGGACGGATACGCCCGCCGACGCGTTAGTTCGCCCTAAAAACCCACTGGAATATGCAGAAAAACTAGGCTTCCACCGGCTGGCCCATAGACTATCCGATTATGGCTACGAGTCTGCATCGGCGACTGCCTGACCAAACCGGCAACGTGTATGACCATGTCTTCAATACAAAATCATGACAGTCGAGATCTTTGATTGACCGAGTTCGGAAACCTCGTTTCAAGTGCGTTATGGCTAAGAAAGTAGATGTGTGGACCGATGGTGCATGTTCGGGCAATCCTGGCCCCGGAGGCTGGGGGGTGCTCATGCGCAGTGGACAGCATGAGAAAGAGCTGTTTGGCGGCGAGCCTGACACCACCAACAATCGGATGGAACTCATGGCTGCAATCGTTGCTCTGGAGACGATTAAAACTGGGAACGAAATCGCGCTCCATACCGATTCGACCTATGTCAAAGACGGTTTGAATAAGTGGATTCACGGTTGGAAACGCAATGGCTGGAAAACAGCCGCCAAAAAGCCGGTGAAAAATTGCGACCTGTGGAAACGGCTTGATGAAGCAGCCCAACGCCATCCAAATCTTGAATGGCACTGGGTAAAAGGTCATGCTGGCGATGAAGGCAATGAACGCGCTGATAGCCTTGCCCGCAAGGGTGCGGCTGACGTTCGCGCTACAGACTGAGCGATATCCAGAGAAACAGGCAGTTTCACGAGGCATACGCTTGCCGAAAGAAATCATACTGGGCTAACAAAAGTCCGGGCAATATCAGAATTCGGACCTGTCCGGGGATGACATACACATGTGGCCAATTAGTTTTTTCAAATCACGGCTGGCTGCTTTTACGCAGCACACTGTCCGGCAGGAACTGGAGCAGAACGCGCTGAATTATCAAGCCGCAAAGAACCTCGTCGATGTGCTGGAAATGAAGATCGCACGGCTTGAGACAGATATCCTGACCCGGCTCGATGATCTGGAGGAGCGTGTCCAGTCCCTTGAGCCGACGTCGAACACCGATGAAAGTTGATATCTGGACCCCTTTACCGCCGACCGAAAGCGGGATTGCCCACTATGCTGATGCGGTCTTTGCTCCCGGATTGGATGGCCTCGACATTGAGTTTTCGACCAGTACCAGTTCTGTACGACGAGCGGACGCCCTTCCGGTCTATCAACTGGGAAACAACCCTCACCATGAATTCGTTTTCGAGGCGGCGCTGGAGCGTCCGGGCGTTATAGAAATTCACGATTTCAGTCTGCATCATCTTGTGACTGAACTCACCCTCGCGCGCGGTGATATGGGCAGCTATCTGAACTTCATGTCCAGATCTGCCGGAGAACCAGGCCGCCTTCTGGCTTTAAAGCGACTGAATAATCACTTCCATCCGAGGCTAGAATTCGAACTCCCACTACTGGAGCCCTTTGTTGAGACGGCTCAACATATCATCGTCCATTCACGGTGGGCGCGTGAGCGTGTGCGAATGATGCGTCGCGCTGCGCCTGTGTCTTTGATTCCTCACTTTTGCCTCAGACCAGAAGATTCCGGGTTAGACCCAAGCGATCGTGAAAACATTCGCAAGCGCTATGGAATTTCAAAGGACGAAACGGCTATTGTCTGCGCGGGCTTTGTGACTGAACCAAAACGCTTACCCTGGATACTGGAAGCCCTTAGGGTGTGCCAAAATAATGGTTTTCGAAACTTTCGACTGATTATTGCCGGAGAAGTCCAGAACACCCGCTACCTCGATGCGATCCAGGATCTGCCAGACCAAAAATGCGTAAAGCTGACGGGCTTTCTGAGTGACCGGGAGTTTGATGAATTGTTTCTGGCTGCCGATGTAGTGCCCGTCCTTCGATGGCCTTCGGTAGGCGAGTCATCAGGGGTTGCTAGTCGAGCCATGGGTTTTGGGGCCACTCCTCTGATTCTGAGGAATAAATCTTTCGCAGACTTTCCTGATAAGCTCGCGGAGTTTATTGAGCTGTCAAGCGAAGCTGAAATCATCCAACAGCTCATTCTTCGCTTTACCGCTATCTTTTCTGGTAAAACGGAGAATGAGGCTATTCGCAAAAATCGCGCGGCATATGCAGAAAAAGAACTCGGCCTTCCTGCGGTTCGACAAACATACCGAGAACTTCTGACCCGACTGTGTCGAAGGACTTTCTGATATGAGCGCTCAATTTATTGAACTCCTTCGGGCCGACACCCAGCAAGCGCTCTTTGTCCGCAAAACCTCGATCATTGCGATCGAGCCCGTCAATCTGCCCGAACATCCCTATGTTCGGATCCGGCTGGTCTCTGGTCAGGAGTATCTGCTTCTTGACGACTGCGACAAGCTTCTTTCTGCTATAGGTGACGTTGATGAAACGAACAGATGACAGAAGCTGAAATCAAACTTGCGACCTGCGAGAGCAATTTCCTCACTTTCTCGGGTCTTTGCTTGCAAAATTGAATTTTTGAGAGCTTTTTGGTCTGGGGTGCTTGGTTGTGGGGACCATTACCGTTAAAGGCAAAGACAGCTAGACGTCAGGGGTGGGTGATCGCGGTTACTACCGCAAACACATTCTGTAATTGATATCTTTCAAACTCAGGGGATTACATTGAAAAAAGCGTTGATTACGGGTGTTACTGGTCAGGACGGTGCACATCTTGCTCGGCTCCTCCTCAAGAAGGGCTATGAAGTTCACGGCGTCAAACGCCGCTCTTCCTCGTTTAACACAAAGCGTGTCGATGACCTTTATGAAGATCCTCATGAAGCCGACCCTCAGTTTTTCATGCACTATGGTGATCTGACGGATTCGACCAATCTGATCAGACTGGTTCAGGAAACGCAGCCGGATGAGATTTATAACCTCGCAGCTCAGAGCCACGTCGCAGTTTCTTTTGAAACGCCTGAATACACAGCAAATTCAGACGCGATTGGTACACTTCGCCTGCTTGAAGCGATTCGCATCCTTAAAATGGAAGATAAGGTACGGTTTTATCAGGCTTCGACGTCGGAGCTTTATGGTAAGGTCCAGGAAGTTCCTCAAAAAGAGACCACACCTTTTTATCCGCGTTCGCCATATGGCGCCGCCAAGCTTTATGCCTACTGGATCACTGTGAATTATCGTGAATCCTATGACATGTATGCCTGCAACGGCATTCTCTTCAATCACGAAGGCCCGATGCGCGGCGAGACGTTTGTCACGCGAAAAATTACGCGTGCCGTCGCAGCCATCCATCACGGCCTGCAGAACCGCCTGTATCTGGGCAACCTGGATGCCCAGCGAGACTGGGGATATGCAGGTGATTATGTGGAAGGAATGTACCTCATCCTGCAGCAGAAAGAGCCCGAAGACTTCGTGCTTGCGACCGGTGAAATGCATTCCGTACGTGAATTTGTCGAACGAGCGTTCTCTGAAATTGGTCGCACCATTGAATGGAAAGGCGAAGGCGTCGATGAAATCGGCGTGGATGCAGAAAACGGAGAGACGCTGGTCTCAATCGATCCGCGTTATTTCCGTCCTGCGGAAGTTGAGCAATTGCTCGGCGATCCGACAAAGGCTCNGGAAAAGCTGGGATGGAAACACAAAACAACCTTCCCCGAACTGGTTAAAATGATGGTCGAAGCGGACGTGAAACTGGTCGGCGAAGAAGAGCAGAACAGAAAAAGTCGCGACGCCTGATCAGTGAGAATGGCAACTATATCAGCGTTGGTAAGGCAAATACTCTTGTCCTCACCAGCGCTGCAACGGGATGAATGCATATCGAGCTTGAACGGGTGCAAAAAAGCATGCAAGCCAACCTGCGGACACGTTTTTTTGGTCATGGGTAAATGAGCTTAGCGGAACAAGCCGACGTCAATACTAACGGGTCCGGTTTCGATAGCGACAAGCAAACCGGATTCTTCCAGGATTTGATCAAGTCATTCGGGCTCATGCGGTTCTGGCTGACTTATTCCTGGGAAGACATTCGGACGACATACCGGCACACAGCCTTTGGTGTGCTGTGGATCACGGTGTCTTTCTTTGCCCTTCTAGTCGTCAAATTCCTGATATTCAGGCCTATGAATTCAGCGGATTCTGAGTACTTTGTTCAGTATCTCGCGATCGGAATCGTTGTATGGTATTATATCGCCAACGTGCTGGGCAGCTCAAACACGTTTGTTCCATTTGAAAACTGGCTAAAAAACGACACTATACCAGCAGCCGGATTTGCGTTTATTGTGCTGTTCCGTTGTTTATTTAACTTCTCTTTCAATGCACTTTCTGTAGTTCTTGTTTTTCTTTATATCGGAATTGACTGGCACGTTGAAGTTTTCTCTTTAATTCCAGCCGCCCTACTTACACTCTTCACTTCTTATAGTTTATTGATTTTTCTTGGTGTTATTTCACTTAGATATCGAGATATTGCGCAACTTGTCACAACAATCACAAGATTTGGGTTCTTTCTATCACCCATCTTTTGGACACCCGCACAGATGGGTAAAATTTTCGACTATCTTTACTGGAATCCTGTGGCTCATTTCATCTGGATATTTCGAGACCCAATTCTATATGGACGAATTCCATGGGAAAGCTGGCTTTATTGCAGCATTGTTGCAATTACCTCGAGCATACTCGCTGTAATATTCTACACGCTCTTTAAACGCCGTTTGATTTACTGGTACTAGCATGGCGCATATTCTCGCAGAAAGTGTGACGATCGATTATCCGCTTACACGAAGCATCTCGAGTAAGGCGGCACGAAAGAACGGTGGTTCGGATCGCTTGGGTGCGAACATGGTCCTGAAGAATGGCAAGCCATTTCTTCGAGCCATAGATAATCTCTCTCTGGAAGTGCATGAAAGTGGTCGACTTGGCATTATCGGCCTTAATGGATCGGGTAAATCTACAATGCTGAGGGCCTTGGCCGGAATATTTCCGCCCTCCTCAGGCCGGATCCGGGTCGAAGGTGAAATTAGTTCGCTCCTTAACGTGGGCCTGGGCACACGCAGCGAGTCGACGGGTCGCCAGAACATTTACTTGCGCGGCTATATGCGCGGCATGAGCAAGCAGCAGATCCGTGAGAAGGAAGAAGAGATCATAGAGTTCAGTGAGCTCCACGAGTATATCGATATGCCGGTGCGAAATTATTCCGCTGGTATGGGACTGCGGCTCTCCTTTGCAATTGCCACCACCCTGCAGCCGGAAGTCCTTCTTCTCGACGAATGGATTGGTGCAGGTGACCAGCAGTTTCAGCAAAAAGCGAGACAGCGCATGAAGGATATCTTTCAGAACTCCGGACTTGCCGTCATCTGCAGTCACAATGTGAGGCTCATCGAGTCCAATTGTGACCAGGTCATATGGCTGCACCGCGGCAAAGTTGTCCGGGAGGGCGCGACCTTTGACGTTCTGCCACATTATGAAGAATGGCGGCTCGCAATGCAGCATGGAAGCGAAGACGCAAGGATTGAGGCACCTGACCGTTATCTGTTCGACAGCTCGCAATAGAAAGCTGAGGCAGAGCATTCTGTCATCAAGATTTTGAATTGGCGCGGTCCGTACTATCGCCTTCATCGAACTCTGTTATGAGCTATCAGGAATTCTGAAACCGGGAGAGAGGTGGAATGCGTATATTTGTAGCGGGTCACCGGGGAATGGTCGGAAGCGCAATTCTGCGCCGACTTGAAGATGAAGGCGGACACGAGCTTCTGACGCGCACGAGTTCTGAGCTCGACCTGACCAACCAGCAGGCCGTGCGTGACTTCATGCAGACAGAGAAACCTGAAGCGGTGATCCTTGCCGCAGCCCGGGTCGGGGGCATTATCGCGAACAACAGTTACCCGGCTCAGTTTATCTACGAAAATCTGATGATGGAATCGAATGTGATCCATCAGGCCTTCGAGGTCGGGGTGAAGCGCTTACTGCAATTGGGTTCTTCGTGCATCTATCCCCGGCTTGCCAACCAGCCCATGAAGGAAGACGCGCTTCTCACGGGCACGCTGGAGCCAACCAACGAACCTTATGCCATCGCCAAAATTGCCGGGATCAAGCTTTGCGAAAGTTACAACCGACAACACGGCGTCGACTATCGCAGCGTTATGCCAACAAATCTCTACGGGTTTGGTGACAACTTCCATCCTGAAAACTCTCACGTCATCCCGGCCCTGATGCGTCGCTTCCACGAGGCCGTGGAGGCCGGACAGCAAGAGATGGTGATCTGGGGTAGCGGAAATCCCCGTCGCGAATTCCTGCACGTTGACGACATGGCCGANGCCAGTCTCTTCGTCATGAACCTTGATAAAGAAACCTACGACCGGGAAACATTGCCTATGTTGAGTCACATCAATGTCGGCACGGGTGAAGACNATACCATTCGCGAACTCGCCGAAATTCTTGCGGAAATTACCGGCTTCGAAGGAAAGCTGACCTTCGATACCACAAAGCCCGACGGTGCACCGCGCAAGCTTATGGATGTCTCAAGGCTCGAACGTCTGGGATGGAAATCGCGCATTGGTCTGAAGGAAGGCTTGCGCATGACCTATGATTGGTACAAATCGATGGATAAGGAACTTGTCCGCACCAAATAATGCGAGCGATGACCAGTCCTCCCCCGCCTCAATCAGGCGGGGAANATTTTCATGGAGACCATGGACAGGCTGAGCGATCGCCCATCTGGCGCCTCGCCGGCCTGATCAGNACTCAGTTGAAGAATATAGAATTCTGCAGGCTCGAGCGGGCTCAGATCGAGCTCAACTGAATCAAACTCTTTCTCGGCATCGAATGCAGCAACATCCCGGCCATTAACCTGGATGGTGATTCTCGCCTTTTGAGAGACCAGTTCAGGAAACACCGCAAAGTGCAGCACAATGCGACCCACAGCTTCGCCTGACTTTGAGCGCAGTGTGACCGCAGCATCTTCACCAGCAATCCATCTATGGTCGCCTTCAGCGAAGCTCCAATCACCATGTAGCCCGAGTTCAAGAGGACTATTATCCCCGAAGCTCACCTCTGCCTCGAAATCGATTTCAGGCACGGGCCCGCTGACGCTCGCATCATCCTGAATTTCGAACTCCTCTTCCAGCTCCTCTCGCGCTTCAGCGACCGCCGCTCTCAGCGCACGGAGACTTGTGGGCAGGATTTTATCGATGAATGCGTCCTGGGTTTTGGATGTTAATCGGATCGCTGACAGCATGAGCGACAGATTTCGCGGTTCACCTTCCAGTTTGAAAGTGTTCATGGGACGAACCTCAATGAGGAAACGACCATCGTCATCTTGCGCGATATCTGAGATATCCAGAAGAACAACCGAGCGTGACGCGGTGAGCGTGTNTGTGATCATCTGACCGTTTATGACATACTCAACATCAAGTTTTTCGTCGTCGAACTGGCTTATATCCGTCGCGACCATGAGAAGAAGAGTTTGAGCTGGTTCTTCGCCAGTCCACTGCAGGCGGATNGCTCCATCAGTGCCAGCGAGCCAGACACCGGAATCCTCCAAATGGCTCCACTGTCCCCGCAAAACCGATTGGGGAAAGTCACTCGTCGAACATATCTCGACCCATTCGTTATCGCCGCAGGGAAAGTACTCGAACCCTCCGGGGCTCAGTGTCTCTTCAACGGGTGGAGCGGCCGCGAACCCGATCGTCTGAACACTTATGGAAAGTTCTTTTCGGTCCCCGGTGAACGCGCCCACGCGTCTCGCAACAAACTCAAGAACAAACCGTTCTCCTTCAGACACCAGGTCTTCTGGAATTTCGATATCAAAGCGATCCGAGTTCTTTCGAAACCGATACTCGCCGATCGACTTTCCATCGATTAACACAGTCAGGGTCTGACCAATATCCCGTACTTCGGGCGGCGTGCTGACCGACACGTGCAGGCGACGCAAAGNATCTTCGCCGCACCTCANTAAAANGCCGGCGCGTTTTCCATACATCCANGTCTGGTTTGCTTCAGCATAACTCCAGTCGCCCACCATATAGTCACGTGGAATATCCACATCATTGACGACATATTCCGTATCAGGCTCGATCTGAAAGAACCGGTCTTCATCAACGACGAATTCTATGTTTGTGCATTCGCTATGGAGAGGTTCAACATGCTGCTCATCCAGAACGATGCTGTCGCCCTCAAGCCCGCAATGAACCGCCATCTGTGATACNTAANGCTCGCGCCCGAAAAAGGCCTGCGCGAAGCCAGCACCGGCGCTGCCGCGATCCTTCCGCGTCGTCTCATCACCCAGCAGGTTCAGAATATCCTGCGCAGTTTCATCCGCGGTTTCTGTGACGCTGAAGCGCGACTTCGCCTCATCTGCAAGATCGTATAGCGCGCGGCTATTGATCGTAAAAGCCTGCCCCTGGCTGAGCGTTTCAATCACCTTGGTTGGAAACCCCGTGCCTTCACTTACTGTCAGCACAGTCACTTTTGCCATGTGATAAAGCGGTACAAGATCGGCAACAATGCCCAATGGCACGATGGATGTTGAATGCGTCTCAAACTCAGCCAGCTTCATCCTTCTAAGTGCGCGACCGATCGTACCCGCAAGGAAAAGCTTTGCGCCCGTCTTTGCTATGTGTGGAAAGAACACATCGCGCAAAAATGCTTCCAGCGAGAGAATATTCGCCGCGTGATCTGTCCCGACAAAGAGCAGGTCGAGCGAAACCGCCCCTTCCGCCTCCAACAGCAACGCACAATTAAGGTAATCTGCATCAGTGAGATTCTGCCTCAAGAACTCATTTGCACGATCTGGGTCAGTGAAGTCGGTGCCTGCATCCCGCGCCGGGAGCGGAGCCATCGGGCGCAACAAATCTACGTTCACACTATCAGCATTATCGTAAAGATCTCGCAACGGACCTGATATCGCGATGGCCTGATCAGCCATCGCGGCGCACTTACGCTCATCAGCGGCTTCAATCGTNTCNAAAGCATCATTTGCTTCAGTATCGAAGCTCTCGCCGTCACGGATGCGTCGTCGGATACGGTTCTGTTCTGCCAGCCAGTCATGCAGCTCGACGATCAGCTTATAGGTCTGGCCTGACATCAGCTTTCGAACAAGCGGCACTGAATAGGCATAGTTGGTGAAGACGAGCCCGGCGCTTATCTGTTCGACCAGCTGAGCCGTCAGGCTATTCAGCTCGAAGAAACGTTCCAGAAACCCACGTTGCGCCCGATGGGACAAGCCTTCACGCTTGGCCATATAGTCTTCGTTCAGGAAGGTTGCCTGCACTTCGCGCCCGGAAGCCACAGTGCCAAATAACGGCAAGGCCATCGGCTTGTCGTCAGACTGAAGAAAGCGACTTACCCGCTGATCTTTCCAAACCCGATAGCTCTCGGCGGATTGATACGGCCAGGCAAGATCAATCATGAAGACCCGATAGCCAAGCGCATTCAGAGCGGAGAGATGGGCTTGCTGAACAAATTCGCTTCCCCCCGAATCTCCACCGAGTGAAAAATAGATCACAGGAGCGCGCAGAACGCGTAGTGGCTGCGGNGTTTGACCTCCCTCATGGGCCTCAATCAATCGATCAAAGAAACCATCCTCATGGAATTCTCTTAGCCCCTCGCCTTCCCGTCTCAGCCAGTGCACATCGAATTCAGCATCGCGTAATACCTGTACGAGCCGTCGCCCAAAACCTTCCCCTGAATAGGTGTCAGCAATCGCAGGCTTATAGTCCGCAAATGTGTCCACAACATCTATGCCCGGCGAACAGAGCAGAAGCTTTCCAGCGGCCAGCATTTCAACGGCAACGCCAGAGCCGCGGACTTCATAAGCCTCTGGCTCATAGCCCAGGAAACAAATATCCGTCTCATCCATGGCTTTCTGGTAGGCATCCCCAGAGAGTTTGCCCAAAAGCTCAATATTTGGATGNGCTGCACTCAGAGCTTCAAGGCGTCGTCGAGCGCTCCTGATCTCCGGTGTATCGTTCAGGGGCGAGGCTGTGACCTGAACAAGGAATCGAAGCTTTGCAAAGTCGCGACGTCCAATTCGGTCCCTTACCTCTTCAATAACGTCAGGAAGGATGACGAACCCCTTCTCCTTTCGCGCTTCCCCCAGATAGGAGATCGTCACGAGCGTTGTTTCAGAGGGTTGGGGATGAAAACAGCTCTCAGGAATCGGCCCCATGAAAATCGGAAACGCGAAGCCTGCCTCTTCATAAACGCGCTGCAGCCCTCGGGTCTCGACGTGGAAGAAGATATTTCGATTCAGAAAGCCCTCTTCATCGAACCGCCGCAGGACATCAGTGAAGGTGTACTGGCCGAGACGCTCGCCCTGCACCCATTCGGGCTTGATATAGATCTGGCCGTAAATCCTGGGCCTNTTGTCAGCTGGGCGCAGGATGAGAAAGTAAAGCCAGGCAAGAGCCACCGGCATGGAGACCGTGTGAGCATAGAATATGTCCTGGTCGGTAAACCCATGCTCGGCATCAGCTGCCAGAAGTTGCTGAAGATGGATTTCCCAGTCTGACAGCTCGTGCTCATCGTCGAAGGCAATTTCGATACGGCGCCGTCCGTCACTGACACCCGGAAAGTCAAACGCCATGGCTTTGAAGGTCGGGATGACATCAACGCCCGCTTCATCGAAGGCCTCAACGGGGAAATGCCGATTTGCCAGGACAATTGGCGCGTAGCCTGATTTTCTGACACTCCGCGCAACCCTGAGACTGGTTTGGAAATTGTGACCTGTTCCGATCTGAAGATCGCAATCAATCAGAAAAAAACGTGCTGTCTCTGCTGCAGACGGCTGCTCTGGACTTTTTATTTCTGACGCCATTCGGACTCATACTCAGCTGGGACTTCCGGCCGATGGTGCGACGAGAACTCCGTTATGTCATCACCGTGCGGTCAGCGTTTTTTTTGCTCAGAGGAATTCTGTTTTCGCTCAGGGAACCGCACGTATTTCCCCATTTTAACGATCGGATATTTTTTTGTCCGGGACGTTTTCATGATTAAACGAAAATCTTCNTTCAACCGCGAAAGATCCGGTACAGGAATGCCATCCACTTGTTCGCTGATCGGGATCTGGATGCCGAATTCCCGCTCGAGTTCTTCCAGTTCACTTTCATAAAGTGCACGCGTCACCTCACAAATCTCGGGCGAAACAGATGGTGTTTTCCGAAATTCGGGGGACAGTTTCACAAGATCGGTCAGCGCCATGATCATCTCAGGCGAACGCGCATCGGGAAATTTCANACTGTTATAGATCATTTTCAGATACAGCAGGTTTCCAGAAATACTCGGATTGTTATCCCAGCCAATTCGTTTCGTGCCGCTGATGTTACTGGTCTCGGTGATCTCCATGAAGTCTTTCACGACATCACCATCGGGCAGTTGAGCGCGATCATAGACACGGAGCATGACCCGCTCTCGTCCGAAAACGGTAATCCAGGTATTTACGAGTTCTGTATATGAGCGCCGTTTCCGGGCCAGATACGTGTCCGCATCCATGTACTGGTCGCTCATCTGAATATCCTGTTGCCACCAGCTCAGAAGATATCTGACGGGGTCTCGAAGATAGATCAGCACCGTGATGTCGAACTCTTCAAAGATATGTTTCAATGGCGTGGGGTCTGCCAGGTCAACCAGAGCCTCGCTGGACAGGATCACGCGCTCTCCGGCGCGCGCTTCCTGTATCAGCTGAGCAAACTCAGCAACATACTGATCCGGTGACCGCGACCAACCAAGTAAAGCATGGTGCGCGGCAACACCTTCGCCCAGACTCGGATAAATCACCCCATTCTCCCGGAATACATCCCGGTTACGACGGAAGTGATCCTGAATGCTCGACGTCCCGGTTTTGTTCATCCCAATATGAAGGAAGAGCTTTTTCCGCATACTGCCTTACCTGCTCGTGAGACGCCGAAATCGAATTTGCGGCCGCGATGCAGTAGAAGCACCGGGCGTTCGGCTGGAAATTTGAACTGTTGGTGGGTTTATTCCCCAAGCGTCACAGAATGCAAGAAGACTCCGAGATTTCTGGCATCCGAACTCTCGCCAAAATCACTGGGGCTTCCGACGGGCGTGGACATAATGCCCAGAACAGGGTCCGCTGACAGGGCGGTAAACGGCGCATTAGCCGTCAATTCATTATTTTCCGGCCGTTCCTCATCGCGCACAACCTCGACAGCAATGACTTCGCCATCAAGTCGAAATTCAAATGTTCGCTCTTCTACACTGCCGTCTGCCGGGAACCACGGAGAATATGTGATTTCAAGCGTTCCCGACTCCGGAAGCCCAGGAAGCGTTATCTCTGTCAGCTCTTCAGATGTCCACCCACCTTCAGGCCGGAACCAGATCTGACCGGTCACAACATTCTCTGGTTTTATCAGGCCATAAGATTCGGGGAGCGGCGGGCTTGTAGNNGTCGGCTCAGCNGGNGGAGCAGACGCCTCNGGCTCAGCAGGCTTTTCTGTTTCGGTGCCGGGGCCGCAAGCCGCGAGCAGGAGCCCCATCGCTGTTGTGATCAAAACTGTTCTCAGCACGTCCAAATTCCCTGTTGTGGCAGTGGTATGATGTTCTACACCAACCGTTCATATCGACAATTGTTCGGAAAAACAGAACATATTTCATGCAACAGCCCAAGAACTTCGGTAGATCGCACATTGGCCGTGCAAAGGCGTCGACCATCGATGTCAGTAGCAGTCAAGCGAGACTTCGCGCCCCAAAAGAGTTGTGTTTTGGATGACAGCGCGCAAGAACGCTATCGTGTCTGGAATGCTCAGCAGAAAACGATTCTGCGNGCGAGAACAGACGAGCGTGAGTCTGGAGAATTCCGGAGCAGAAGCAAGTTGACGGAGCGCGGCGCCTGAAAGTGAGTTATCACAGTTTTCCAAGCGTTGGTGAGAGATGAAGCCTAAGCTGATACTTCACATCGGAACGCATCGAACCGGCACGACCAGTTTACAACGGTTTTTATCTCAAAACCGATCGAAGCTGAAGGCCAACGATGTTTATTATCCGTCTTCCGACACTGGCTTCACTCCCCTTGCGAAATGGGTCACGGACCCNGATCGGTATGGAGAAGAGCTCAGCGATCTCAAGTATCACCAGATCAACTATCCGCTCTCAATTGTTTCCGACGCCTCTCTCTGCCTTCTGGAGACACCTGAGCTTGTCGCAGAACACTTCCACGAGTTCGATATCGCGGTGCTGGTCTATCTTCGAGACCCNGTCCGCTTCCTGGTGAGCAGCTGGCAAAACGATGTTCATTACGGTCAAAACATCGTGGATATGGCGAGTTATCTCAAATCAAAGCCATTTTCGTATCTGAAACTTCTTCAGTCCTGGTCGGAGGCTTTTCCAAACCTGCACGTCCGTCTCTACGATCGCGCGGCTATGCCCAAAAGCGATGTTATAAACGATTTTATGCAGGTAACCGAACTGGATAAGATTTCGGGGCTCTCTCGCCTCACCAATGACGCGCGGACCAGCATTTCCGGAAATCTTCTGTATTTCAAGCTGCTGTATAACGGCTTGCGTCTGCCGGAGCGAACCACTGAGGAGATGACCACTACGCTCACCCTCGCTTCGCGACTGAAAACAGATTTCCGTATCGTGCCTGACGTGCCCAAATGGTTGTCNAAAGTGACACACGCAAATTACGGCCCGGAACTGGCAAGCATCAGGGAACGCTGGCAGCTCTCTATTCCAATGTCGAGCAANGTCTTCGGCATGAAAGTNCCAGTGGTNGAGNATCTCGGACGGGATTTCAAGCTTCTCACGACTGCCGCGCGAGACAACAGGTTCCCACTGCTCGATCTGGCTGACCATCTCGGCTTTGAGTGATCAGCCAGCCGATAGAATCAAGCTCAGAGTTGTCCGAGCATGTAGTCTGCACTGGACACTTCAAAGCTTGGCCCAGATTCGACATTCAGCTTCGTGACCGTTCCGTCCTCTACGATCATGGAATAACGCTGCGATCGGGAGCCCATACCAAAGCCTGAGCCGTCGAGTTCGAGACCAATAGATTTCGCGAAAGCGCCGTTCCCGTCTGCCAGCATGACAATGTCATCGCCCACGGACTGATCTTTGCCCCAGGCATTCATGACAAAAACATCGTTCACCGATGTGCAGGCAATCTTGTCGATACCTTTCGACTTCAGGTCTGATGCCTTCTCCTTAAAGCCCGGCAGATGCTTGGCCGAACAGGTTGGGGTGAATGCGCCTGGAACAGCGAATAAAGCGACCGTTTGTCCCTTGAAGAACTCTTCAGAATCGACAGGTTCGGGGCCATTGGCCCCCATAGTCATGAAGGTGGTTTGTGGGAGCTTATCTCCAACTGAGATGGACATGTGTGACCTCCTTTTGCGTCTCGTCGTCATACCGGATCGTCGAAGTCATCACCAGACCTATCGAAGTGAAAGCAGTGTTTTGTGCGCTGCGCACTTGAACAAGTCGGCCAGTCGGTAGACCATGCAGATAACGGGACTGGAGAATTCATGGACGTGGATGAGAGCGACGGGCTGACGGGCAAGCTCCTGATCGCAATGCCTGGTATTGACGATGAGCGCTTTGATCGCAGCGTGATCCTGCTGTGTGCGCACAATGATGAGCACGCCATGGGCATTGTGCTGAACAAGACGCTGCTCGATATCACCTTACCTGATCTGTTCGAACAACTGGACGTGCCAATCGAAGTGTCACCGCCTGATGCGCCGATTCTGCACGGTGGCCCGGTCGGCACAGACCGCGGCTTTGTGATCCACTCGGAAGACTTTGAGAGCATTGGTGCCACCATTCCCATCTGCAATGGGCTGCGCCTTACGGCGACAAAGGAAATCCTGAATGCGATGGCGTCGACAGCGCCGCCGGAAAAGTGCCGACTTGCGCTCGGATATTCTGGCTGGGGCCCCAAACAGCTCGAAGCCGAATTACGCGAAAACGTCTGGCTGGTCGTCGAGCCCGATGAGGAAATCATCTTTGATTCGGACTTTTCCGGGAAATGGGAGCGCGCGCTCAGGAAGCTGGGTATCTCGCCGGACAAGCTTCAGGGCGGACAAGCCGGCCACGCCTGAGGTCAGGTCTTCAGCTCTTCGAGCTGTTTCTGGCTACCAAGGAATTTGGTCGCTGCGTCAAATGACATAGGCCGCGCATAGGCAAACCCCTGAACGTAATCACAGCCAATTCCCCGCAGGAACTGGACGCGATCGAAATCCTCAATGCCTTCAGCCGTGATGGTCATTCCTAGCGATCTGGCCAGTCGCGCGATCCCCGACAGCACGCTGTCTGTCCGCGGGCTGACGGGCAACTGTGTCAGCTGAGGATCCAGCTTGATCCCAATCGCGGGAATGCTCGCCAGCCAGGCCAGAGAAGAATATCCAGAGCCAAAATCGTCCAGGACGAGCGCGACACCAGACGCCTGCAGCGCAACCGCTGCTGCCACCCCGGCATCAAAGTCTCTGAAAGCCATTTGCTCGGTGAGTTCTACCCTTAACGCGTTTGAGGGAAAGAGTTCTGACTGAACAATACTGGAGACCCGCTCAAGCACATCTCCGCGGAAGAGATCTGCCCCCGTCAGATTGACCTGCACAAAGAGATTCAGGCTCTCGTATTTCTCATGCCAGCGCGCGAGCGCCGTACTGGCGCCCTCCAGCATATTCAGCGCAAGCCGCGCGCCCGCAAGTGGGTTGCCCAGATGAGAAAGCTCACTCACCGGCTGAAGATTGCCCTCTGGATCTCTCCAGCGCGCCAGCGCCTCAAACCCGGCAATGGATCCATCGCGAAGCCTGATGATCGGCTGGTAGACCGGCTCGAGATCAATCTCGATCGCAGGAACCGCGCTATTTCCTGTCGCGAAGACCAGTCCGCGCGCCGTTTTCGGACTTCCGCGAGCCCCAAGCAGCCGCAGCGTCCCTCCTTTTGCAAATCCAAGCTCAACCGAGATTTCGTCATCGGACGGACTGTCTGGCTCCAGTGCGTTGCAAAGCGCCGTTCCGGACAGGCCATCCAGAATCTTGGTGAGATCCTTGAGCTGCCAGTCGCCTTCGATTTCGGGCAGTACGGAGGCACCGCTGGCGCGAATACTCAGCGTCCGCGTATCTGCGTCCCACACCCAGACGCACACACGGGCGGCTTCAAGCGCATCGCTGGATGATAGGTCAGAGGTGTCAATGTCTGGTGTTCGAGTTGTCATTAAAGCGCGCACAGCTTCTGGCGAGCGACCCCGCCCTGAATCAGTTTAGGAGGCAACGATAGCGAACAGTCGGTGATCACGCCAGCNACCATCTATCCGAAGATATCCGCGAGCAAATCCCTCTTCTTCAAANCCNGCGCGTAANAGNACNCGTGCTGANGCTTCNTTNTCNGGCACGCATGCCGCTTCAATACGGTGNAGCCCGANCTGNCGAAATCCNAACTCAGTCATACGCTGAACGGCTTGGGTCATGCGTCCCTGCCCNCCCCAGTCGCTCGCGATCCAGTAACCGAGAGTCCCCATCTGNGCGACACCGCGGCGGACATTTCGCAAGTTGATCCCACCNATCACGCTGTTGTCGGTGCGNTGGATCATNAGCATCATGCCGCCAAGCGCATTCTGGTATTCGTAGTCAGCGATCTGAACCTGCCTCAAATACGTCGTNCGCGAGAGTGCGTCCGGCGACCAGCTCGGCTCGAACGGTTGAAGATAGGCNTGATTGGCAGCTCGCGTTTTCCGCCAGGCTAAATAGTCCCGGCGGGCCAGCAGTCGGAGCTTAAAATCAGCATCAGCAACTTCCAGTTCAATGGGCTGCGGGCTGAGAACCCTTCGTATCCAGGCGCCCGCCATAGTCTGATCAGCCCTTAGAGACCTGTTTCAGGATTGCCTCCCGAACGGCGTACAGTTCATTTGGAAGTCGCTCAAAACGCTCCTCTTTCGCCAGAAACGCCTCACTGCGTGCTGGCAGCGGAGGCGATTCGCCCGTGATCTCACTTACCGTTTCGGGGAATTTGGCCGCATGCGCCGTCGAGAGAATAACATCCACGCTATCGGTTGGGTTGGCGCGCGCTGCAGCTGACGCAACAGCCGTGTGCGGACATTGAAGGGTCCCGGTCTCAATCAGCAGACGCTTCATTTCCCGCGCGGTCTCATCGTCATCAATCGAGACGGCCTTCACGCCAGTACAGTTCAGGGCGCCCTGCACGCGATCATCAAGCTCGGCCTCACCAGACTGACCGAAGCTGTCATAGAAATTCTTCAGCCGATCGCTTTCACGTCCCATGACTTCAAAAAGAAGCCGTTCTGCATTGCTCGGTAGCGCAATATCCATTGCCGGGCTGTGCGTGGCGACAGCCGGTCGCCGGGCCAGCTTTCCCTTGGTCATAAGGTCAACCATGGTCCGGTTGGCATTGACTGCCGAGAGGAGCTCCAGACCATTCAGCAGGCCACACCGTGCAGCAACATAAGCTGCGAGGGCGTCGCCAAAGTTCCCGGTCGGCACGACGAATCGCAAGGAACGGTCTGCCCCCAACGCGCCCTGCGCTGCAGCGAAATATACAGACTGAGCTGCAATGCGCGTCCAGTTGATGGAATTTACGCCAGACAGACGAACATCGCGCCGGAACGATTCGTCCGCGAAGAGCGATTTCACAATCGCCTGGGAATCATCAAAGTCGCCATCAAGCGCGAGGTTGTGAATATTGTCCGCTCCGGTCGAGGTCATAAAGCGCCTCTGGATCGGCGAAATCCGGCCAAATGGATGCAGGATGAAGACATCAACAGATTTGAGACCCGCAAAAGCTGCTGCTGCCGCGCCGCCCGTATCACCGGATGTCGCACACAGTACGGTCAGGCGCTCACCGCGTTTTGCCAGAAAATGGTCATAGATCTGAGCAATAATCTGCATGGCGACATCTTTGAACGCCAGCGTCGGGCCATGATGAAGCTCAAGCATCCAGCGATCAGGCCCGATCTGAGACAGCGGCGTGACCGACTGATGCGCAAAGCTGTTATAAGCCCGCTCCACAAGCTGAGCCATCACGGCGGGCTCAATCGTGTCACCAGCAAATGCGCCGAGAATACGAGTGGCCAGAGAAGTATAGGATTCGCCGGGTTTGACCGGGTCGATTCGGGGATATTCGACAGGCGTATACAGGCCACCATCCGGCGCCAGACCCGACAAACAGGCCTGCTCAAAGCTCACACGCGTTTCATCGCCCCGCGTAGACAGATATTCCATACTCGCCCCTATGTCCTGCCTGGTCTGACAGACTTACTCTGCGCGCTTTCCGAATTTGAGCCGACCACGCGCCACATGGAGGGCGAAATACACGCCAATCATCGCCAAGGCCAGCCCATACCAAGTCAATGCATAGCCAAGGTGCCGGGATGGCGGAAGATCATCCGCCAGGGCCGGATTTGCATAAGGGTTCTCAATCTCGCGCACATGTTCATCGCCAGCCTGGTCTATCCCCACGACGCGAATGTTCAGCGGCTCAGCCAGCATGGCAGCACCAGCATTCTCGAGGCCGAGGTCTTCGGCCATTTGTGGCGCATCTGGAGTATACCACCTACGCCGCTCGGGCTGATTCGTTGGGCGCAGGAAACCCTGGGGGAAATCACTGATCAGGCGAAAGCTGGTGCCTGACAGATCGACATCCACACCTGCGGGCTCCGCTGTTGGCTCTATCGCATGCAGCAGGAGCATGTTGACGAAGATCGGTGAACCGCAATCGCGTTGCATATCAGGCGCAGCGACACAGCCATCAAGCACGCGATATCCCCGCCACAGGGTCTGGCCATCATAGGTCGTATAAATCCAGAGAAACGGACCGTCCGCCAGCTCACCCTCGAGCGATACGAGCGCATCCACGGGTGGTCGCTCAGGCTGAGAGATCTTCTCCTGATATCGCGTCCATTGCCACGTCCCGAGCCAGATCAGGAGGGCGAGCCCGGGGATCATCAGGAAAGACATCAGGGGCATGGGACGGAAGGTCATGTCAGGTCGCTTTCTGAGTTAAGGGCCGACAACGGAAAAGGGCCTGTCAGTGACAGGCCCCCATATCAATGTCCGTTGATCGTCCGTTTAGTGGCCATCACCCAGAACAAGGAATGGCGTCACATAGACGAATGCAAACAGGAACAGCCAGACCACATCGACGAAGTGCCAGTACCAGGCCGCAGCTTCGAAGCCGAAGTGCTTCTTGGCCGACATTCCGCCAGACAGGATGCGGATCAGGCACACGGTCAGGAAGATTGTACCGATCAGAACGTGCGCACCGTGGAAGCCAGTCGCCATAAAGAAGCTGGCACCATAAAGCGAACCGTCAAACGTGAACTGAGCAGCTGAATACTCATAAGCCTGAACGCAGCTGAAGATCGCACCGAGGATGATTGTAAGAATCAGACCGTTCCGNGCGCCAGCACGATCATCATGNTGAAGGGCNTGGTGTGCCCATGTNACTGTCGTACCCGACAGCAGCAGGATGAGTGTGTTGATCAGTGGCAGGTGGAATGGATCGAAGGTTTCGACACCTGGAGGTGGCCAGTCTGACCATGCTGCCAGATTGCTGTAGAACATGCTCGCAGAGTCCCATGTGCCGCCGGCACGCGCGCCATGGAAGATCGCCATTTCGAAGAATGACCAGAACCATGCGACAAAGAACATAACCTCAGAGAGGATGAACAGGATCATGCCATAGCGCAGGCCGATCTGAACAACAGGTGTATGGTCGCCAGCACGGCTTTCGCGGATGACGTCGCCCCACCAGCCGAACATGACCCAGAGGACCATCAGAAGGCCGAGCAGCATCACCCATGGCTTGCCCTCGGTGAACATCGTGTTGCCGATGTAGGAGAAGAAGTTCAGGTCTTCAGTTGAGACCTCGCTTGCGATCCCCTTCATAAAGACTACGCCACCAAGCGCCAGGATGAATACGCCTATAGACGCGAGCAGTGGCCAGGGTGAGGGATTAACCAGGTGATAATCGTGTTTGACTTCGGCGTGCGCCATAAAATTCCCCTAAGTCTTGTTCGCACGTAAGCGCTGTAAGTTACTCGTCTTCAGAAACCAAATTGCTGAAAGATGCAAGCGACTCATTGCCGCCCTGTACCTCATAAAAGGTATAGGAAAGCGTAATTGTCTTCACATCGTCCAGTAGCGGGTCATCGTCCAGTCGAGGATCGATAAAAAACATCACCGGCAGAACCGCAGTTTCTCCCGGTTCGAACACGCGTTCCGTGAAACAGAAGCATTCCAGCTTTGTAAAATATTCGGCTGTTTTGAACGGAGTGACGTTATAGCCAGCCAGCCCAAGAACCGGGCGGTTCGACGTATTCGTCAGCTCGAATGTCACAATTGTCGTGTCGCCAATCTTGATATCGGTCTTGCGATCGACCGGCTTGAAATCAAATGGTGTATTTGGCGCGTTTGCATCCAGACGAACTGTGATGACCCGGTCCAGAATGCGATCCGGTCGTTGGGTCGCGACTTGGGTTGTACCGCCAAAGCCGGTGACACGACAGAAAGTATCGTAAATCGGCTTGGAGGCGAATGCCAGACCGAGCATAAGCACGGCAACACCAGTGATCGTAAATGCGAGATGCGACTTTTTCAATTCGGAGCCTCGTCATTGCGGAGTGGCGGCGCGCCTTCTCCTGATTGAGCAACATCTGACTGCTGTCCGCGGGCTGTTTCAGCCTGCCAGTCCTGATTCCTCACCACGCCCTCTCTCATGCGAACAACGGTGACGAGAAAGACGAGTCCCATGAACACCACAATACCCAGCGCCAGAAATTTATTGCGTTTTCCGCGGGCTTTCGCCTGCTCATGGGTCATGGCGCTCGGATATTGCTCCTGATCAGATGACATGACTAAAGCCCCGCCAGAAGAGCGAATCGCGGAAGCTGATCATGCAGGCCAGTCACGTGCTCCAGAATGATCGCGCCGAAAAGAAGCGCCAGATAGAAGATGGAAAAAGCGAACAGGCTCAAAGCTGCCTTTCGATCTGACGGCTCCATATCGGCATCACCCGCACGGCTCATCATGACACGTGCTGCGAGGCCGAGGAAGACAACGCCGCCAATCAGTGCGCTCAGGGTGTAGATCAGGCCACCTGTACCAAACAGCGTCGGGAGTGCGCTGACGACCAGCATCAGTTGCGTGTAGGCAAAGATCTGGATGCGCGTGTTTCGAGCGCCGTGAACAACCGGCATCATCGGAACGCCTGCTTTTGCGTAATCCTTGTTGGCAACCAGTGACAGCGCCCAGAAGTGGGGCGGCGTCCAAACAAAGGTGAGCGCAAAAAGCGCCCAGGCTTCAAGCGGCATGGTGCCTGTCGCAGCTGCCCAGCCAATAACGGGCGGAAAAGCACCTGCCGCGCCGCCAATAACAATATTCTGCGGTGTCGTACGCTTGAGCCACATTGTGTAGATGACGGCATAAAAGAAAATCGAGAAGGCCAGCAAAGCGCCCGCCTGCCAGTTGGTCGCCAGCGTCATCAATGTCACTGACAGAATCGACATGAAGATACCAAGCGCCAGCGCATCTGAAGGCTGAACCCGTCCCGATGGCAGTGGCCGGGTGCTTGTCCGCGTCATCACCGCATCAATATCAGCGTCGAACCACATGTTCACAGCGCCAGCTGCGCCGGAACCGAGCGCAACAGACAATAAAGCCGTGAAAGCTGTAATCGGATGCAAATCAACTGGCGCGGCCACGAGGCCTGCAGCCGCAGTAAACACCACGAGCATCATGATTCGCGGCTTCATCAGTTCGAAGTAGTCGCGAATAGTTGCAGCGGATGGGTTCACAGTCGAACTGATCGTCTGGTCTGTCATATACTCAATCTGGCTCTTCAGGCGCCGCACATATTACCACACCTGAGTATGCGGGTGTGAGCGCGAACGCGATTTCTGTAACAGGCATCTGCCTTGAAAGATGCGGTTCCATACCGCAATCGCTTCGGTTTCGTCCAGATACCATTTCCGGTGTTGGCAATCTGATCGCCTGCTTTGTGGCAGACATAGCAGCAAGACCAAGTCAGGGAATCGGACAAATTGCAGCAGGCCGCCAGCTTCTAAAAGAAACGAGCCCCGAGGGGCTCGCTCCAGATTTTTGATCGCAGGACGTCCTAGTGGTGGTCGTCTGCTTTCACGCGAGGCAGTTCATTGAACTGGTGGAATGGCGGCGGCGATGGCAGCGTCCACTCCAGCGTGGTTGCGTAAGGTCCCCACGGATTGCCGTGTCCATGCTCATCCACGATCGCCTTACGACGGCGGATAGCACTTTCGATCAGCACCACGAAGAACACGAGCAGCGACACAACGACCACGAAATAGCCAATTGTCGAAACTTTGTTCCACAGGGCGAAGGCGTCCGGATAGTCGATATAGCGACGCGGCATGCCATTCAGACCAAGGAAGTGCTGCGGGAAGAAGATGATGTTGGCACCAATGAACATCAGCCAGAACTGAATGCCCGCAAGGAAGCCATTATAACGGACGCCAAACATCTTCTCATACCAGTAGTACCAGCCTGCGAAGAGCGTGAAGACTGCCCCGAGCGACAGAACATAGTGGAAGTGTGCAACCACATAATAGGTGTCATGCATGACATGATCTACGCCAGCGTTTGCCAGGACCACGCCTGTCACACCGCCCACCGTGAAGAGGAAGATGAAGCCAATGGCCCAAAGCATTGGGACTTTGAATTCGATCGATCCTTCCCACATGGTCGCGATCCAGGAGAAAATCTTAATCCCCGTGGGCACCGCAATAATCATCGTGGCAGCCACAAAGTAAGCTTTCAGGTCAACGCCCATACCGACTGTGTACATGTGGTGGGCCCACACGATGAAGCCGATGAAACCGATCGACGCCATAGCATAAGCCATTCCCAGATAGCCAAAGACAGGCTTCTTGGAGAAGGTCGAAACAATGTGGGAGATGATGCCGAAGCCCGGCAGGATCATGATGTAGACTTCAGGGTGACCGAAGAACCAGAACAGGTGCTGGAACATCACAGGGTCGCCGCCACCTTGTGGATTGAAGAAGGTGGTGCCGAAGTTACGGTCGGTCAGAAGCATTGTGAGCGCACCCGCCAGAACTGGCAGCGAAAGCACCAGCAGGAAGGCCGTAATGAGCATAGCCCAGGCAAACAAAGGCATTTTGTGGATCGTCATGCCCGGCGCGCGCATGTTCAGAATGGTCACGATGAAGTTGATCGCGCCCAGGATTGAACTGATACCGGCAATGTGAAGCGACAGGATCAGGAGATCCATCGACGGGCCATTATGCCCGGTGGTCGATAGAGGCGGATAAAGCACCCAGCCACCGCCAAAGCCGTTGTCAGCACCCTGACCTGGCACGAGCATGGAAGTTACGGCCAGCAGGAATGAGAACGGCAGCAGCCAGAACGAAATATTGTTCATCCGCGGGAACGCCATGTCTGGCGCGCCAATCATCAGGGGAACAAACCAGTTACCGAAACCACCAATCAGAGCAGGCATAACCATGAAGAAGATCATGATCAGACCGTGATAAGTGATGACAGTATTGTAGAAGTGCTTGGCAGCTTCGACTTTCTGGTCCCAGCTGGCATCTTCGACGCCCCAGAGCACGAAGTGCGGCAGGAAAGTGATGCCCGGCTCAGCAAGCTCCATCCGGATGAGACCAGACAGGAACGTACCAACCAGACCGAAGATCAGCGCAGCAATCAGATAGAGCGTTCCGATATCCTTATGGTTGGTTGAGAAGAACCAACGGGCAAAGAATCCCGGCTTGTGATCATGATCATCATGAAGCGCATCATGTGGGGTGACGGCATCCATAGGCATTTATCTAACTCCGATCCTCAGCGCGCAGACGCGAGTTGGGTTGCTGAATTACCAGACACGCTGGCAAGATATTGACGGGCATCATCCACACTCTCCCGAGCGCGTTCGAGCCAGGCGTCATATTCCGCGCGGGTCACGACATGCACTTCAATCGGCATGAAAGCATGGTCCTTACCGCAAAGCTCAGAACATTGGCCGTAATAGGTGCCAGTCTCTTTAACGCGGAACCAGAGCTCGTTGAGCTTACCCGGAATGGCGTCGGTTTTAACGCCGAATGATGGAACAGCCCAAGAGTGAATAACGTCCGTTGCGCCAGTATAAACGCGCACCACGGTATCGACAGGAACAACCATCGGATAATCGACGGCAAGGTTACGCGGAGCTTCGTATGTGCCAGCTGGCTCACCGGACAGACCGCGATGGAGCGGGTTTGAAACGAAAGAAAGCTCAGCGCCGTCCTCGTCTACTGCGTCCATATAATAATAGGTCCAGTTCCACTGATTGCCCTCGGCCTTCACGTTCACGACCTCTGATTCGTCCACGTCCGGGAACACACTCTGATAGTAAAGCTCCTGAAAGCTAAAGAATGCGATGAACATGAGAATGAGGACCGGAACGAGCGTCCAGACGATCTCCACCATCGTGTTATGGCTGAATTTGCTCGGGACCTTATTGGTCTTCGCATTGAAGCGCACGATCACGAAGATCAGAAGCGCCAGCACAACCGCGACGATAAGTGCAATGATTACAAGGAGAATGTTGTGAAAGTTCGTCACACGCTCCATGATTTCGGTCGCAGCAGGTTGAAACCCTATTGCACCCGGCTCAGGCTGATCTGCATGAGCAGTCAGCGAAAATAGACTTAAAAAAGCAACGGCGATCCAGCGCACGCTCTTCTCCCTGTTCAACACATCGAGTGACACTAGGGATACGACATACCGGTTGTTGGCGGCAGCCCCAACCCCCAAAATGTCGCACTTGTTCCCCAAATTCNGTTTTTCCGGTATCATTGTCGCNATAAAATGAACACCGGTTTTTTTCCGGTTTCTNATAAGAGAGGGAAAATCGTCATGCGGTTTACACTGATTGCACTATTCCTGGCGTCCATGGGAGCGAGCGCGAACGCGCAGGTTCTGGTCATCGGTTCTGGCCTGGCGAAAGACTGTTACACCGCCGCCGAAACCCTCCGCATTACAGCCCGGGAGGGTCTTGAAAGCTGCAGCAAGGCGCTCAGTCATGAAATGCTGTCACAAAACGACCGCATGTCCACGCTCATAAATCGCGGCATACTCTATATGCGCAATGGCAATTACAAACTTGCCATGGACGATTATCAGGCTGCGCTCGAAATCGACGATATGAAAGGTGAGACCTATCTGAATATAGGAGCGGCTCACATTTATCAGGAAGAATACGCCGAAGCGAAGACCGCGCTCAACAAAGCCATCGAGCTGGGATCCACCGATCTGTACGCCGCTTATTATAACCGCGCGATTGCCAATGAACGCCTGGGCGATATCNCCTCCGCNTATTGGGATTATCGCAAAGCTCTGGACCTTCAGCCAGAGTTTGAAGTGGCCGCGCGCCAGCTCGAACGGTTTACCGTCGAGACCCGCGCCCCCGATGCTGGTGGCTCACCGGNCTGACAAGCNAGTTCACACTTTGAGCATGCTGTGGCCGCCCTGCGCGGCCACTTTGCATTTCAGCTTCATATCATCCATATGAGTCGAAACAGAATTCAGCCTGGAACGAAGCTATTTCATGACCCTTCCTCTTAATCTCGGCACCGCACGCGACACACTGGCAAAAGCCGTAGAAGGCGCAGATGACGGCGAGATCTATATCGAACAATCACGCAGCGANAGCTTCGTNTTCGANGANGGNCGNCTGAAATCAGCGGCCTTTGATACNGGCCGGGGCATGGGCCTGCGCGTGGTTGCCGGTGAAGCGACCGGCTTTGCACATGGTAGTGATCTGTCCGACGAGGCGATCCGGAAGGCTGGCGACACAGCCGCAGCCGCAAAGCGCGGATATTCNGGNACGCTCGCCGCCTCGCCTCGCCCGATCAANCGNNGNCTNTACGCGCCNATCGANCCNACNGACGCGCCAGACTTCAGTACGAAAGCGTCGCTGCTTGCAGAGATCGATTCTTATGTTCGTGCGAAAGATCCTCGCGTAGCGCAGGTCTCCGTTTCGCTCGCAGGCTCACATAAACAGATCAATGTGATCCGTCCNGATGGNGCAATGTTTGAAGACATCCGCCCGCTTGTNCGGATCAATGTGTCGATNACGCTNGAAAAAGACGGNCGCCGNGAGACNGGCTCNGCNGGCGCNGGNGGCCGNGCNGCNTATGAAGAATGGATCGCGCCAAGCCGCTGGAANGGNCTNGTNGANCGCGCGCTCAAGAAAGCAGAAGTGAACCTTGAAAGCATCGCCGCGCCCGCTGGCGAAATGGAAGTCGTGCTTGGGCCAGGCTGGCCTGCCGTCCTCCTCCACGAAGCCGTGGGCCATGGGCTGGAAGGTGACTTCAACCGCAAAGGCGCCAGCGTTTATTCNGGCAAGATTGGTCANCAGGTCGCNGCCAAAGGCGTNACCGTCATCGACGATGGCACNATCGAACATCGCCGCGGGTCACTCTCAGTTGATGATGAGGGCACAGAGACCCAGAAGACCGTTCTCATCGAAGATGGTGTGCTCGTGAACTACATGCAGGATCGCCAGAACGCNCGCCTGATGGGCATGNAGCCNACCGGCAATGGCCGCCGCGAATCCTACGCCGCCCTGCCAATGCCNCGNATGACAAACACCTATATGACCGGCGGTAATCACACGTCAGAGGAGATGATCAAATCTGTGAAGCGCGGCATCTGGGCCGTCGACTTCGGCGGCGGTCAGGTCGACATCACCTCCGGCAATTTCGTCTTTCAGTGTACCGAAGCCTATATGATTGAAGACGGCAAAGTCGGCGCGCCAGTCAAAAACGCCACGCTTATCGGGCATGGTCCGACGGCCCTCACCCGTGTTTCCATGATCGGCAATGACTTTGCCATGGATGATGGCGTTGGCACCTGCGGCAAAGCCGGACAGTCCCTGCCTGTCGGCGTCGGTCAGCCAAGTCTGAAGATCGATGCGATCACTGTGGGCGGCGCTGGATAGCGCTGTCTCGGCAAAAGCAGAGTAATCCGCACGCCGCGTGCAACGCCTTTGATGATTCGGGCGTTAGGGCTGCATGGTAGGAACTTCGGTATCACAATCGGCCAGCTCAGTGCAGGCTCCAGAAAAGCAAAAACTGCGCGACAGGCTCTCCAAGTTCCTTGAAAGCCGTTACGCAATTCCAATGGCTGCGCTGATCGGATTTCTTGAAAACACAATAATCCTCTTCGCTATGGAGCCGCTTTTTCTGCCGGCCATGGCAAGCCGTGGCCGCGGCGCATGGAAGATTGCAGCAGCTCTGTTATTCGGGAATGTCGTTGCGGGCGTAAGCGTTTATTTCTTGGCCTTGTGGGCAGCCGGCCCCCTGATCGAACCTCTGTTTGCCGTGTTCGATGCAACTGAAAGCTTCCACGAGATGGCGACGGAATTGCAGAATAACTGTTTCGTGCCGTTATTTATGGTTGGGGTAACGCCGATCCCGTTTCAGCTCGGCGCGGCAGCCGCAGGTGCAGCTGCGTGTAATTTTCTCGTCTTCATGGTCGCGATCACGACATCACGCGCCATTCGCTATTTTGCCGAAGCCTTCATCATTATGGCCATGGGCAAACGGGGAGAAAAGTTCATTCAGAAGCACCAGCTCGAGATCTTCATCCTCGGCATCGCCATCTTCATCGGAATGATCGCCTACTACTTCCTGTTCTGACCCGATTGTTCTGACTGGGGTTGGGTTCAGGACACGAGCGGAGACCCACCGAGTGTACATTCGTGATCCTCAACAATTCCGATCAGGTCCATATGGTCTTGCAGCGTAAATGCGATGGGATAGACAAGATTTCGCCGTTCGCCGGGCGTTTCGGTCGCCGGATGATCAATAACCCTCAGTCTCGATGACTTAACGGCGGCTTCTGCAGCCTCACAGAACACACTGTCTGAACACATGGCAGACTGAACCTCGATCCGGTCTCCGTACTCATAAAGAGAAAAACGTACCGAACAGGTGCCTTCAGCGCCAAACATCGCCGCCAGATAAGGATAATCCGGGACGGGAGCACGGATTATTTCCACGTCATTGGCCGTCTCTTCCGAAAGAGCAGTCGGCGCATGACAAACCAGCCCCACAAGCACAACGCTCATATATCGCAGGTTCATCACACGCCCCCATTTCTCGCCGGATTAATCGACCAGCTTGTCAGCCTTGCCCTGATAGTCAGACGGGTCAGCGCCTTCCTTATCGACCTCAGCATGGTGATCCATGTGCATCAGCTTCTTGATGATCGGTGAGATCAGAAGCATGACGACCGCAATTCCCATCGCAACATAAGCAACGTTCGAATAGACGCTCGCATAACCNGCCTTAGCGGCTGCCACNTCGGTCAGCTGNCCGCCAATGGTTTCCGCGCCGGTCGTNCGCGCGATCACGCCNGCCAGATAGTTGGANAGACCAGAATACAGGAACCAGGCNCCCATCGACATNCCGACCACGCGTGCCGGGGCNAGTTTCGTCACACTGGAAAGACCGACCGGAGACACCATCANCTCGCCCATGGTGTGGATCCAGTAGATCAGGAAGATGAAATAGACCGCCGTCAGCCCCGCGCCCGCACCGGACGCGCCGATACCCGCAACCAGCGACAGGAAGCCAAGACCGGCAAGGAACACGCCGAATGCAAACTTAACCGGTGTGGATGGCTCCATGCGTTTTTTGGCCAGCGTGACCCACAGCCACGCCAGAATTGGCGCGAAAATCACAATATAGCCAGCATTCAGGAACTGAAACACGGGCGCTGGCACAGGCCAGCCGAAAATCGTGCGATCGACCAGACGGTCAGTGAAGAGGTTGAGAGACGAGCCAGCTTGCTCAAACAGAGCCCAGAATGGGATCTGCGCCAGAATAAAGTAGATCGCAGCGAACATGCGATCGCGCTCAATGCCGCGAAGCTTGGTCGCCGTGTAGGTCATCAGTCCGATGAAGATCACGATGCCGAGNCCACCCACAAACCAGTCAGGAATGACTTCTGCATTCATGACGATCAGCATTGAGAAGGCGACGATACCCAGCCCGGCCAGATAACAGGCNATCTCGATATTGATCGGACCAAACGCTTTTTCTTTCAGCTTGGTTTCGCTTGGAGGGTCGGCTTTGCCATCCAGCCACTTCTGCCCCCAGAGAAAGACGACCAGACCCAGCGCCATACCAATACCGGCGAGCCCGAAGCCATATGCCCAGCCATAGACGATCCCAAGAATACCGCAGGTAATCGAGGACAGAAACGAACCGAGGTTGATGCCCATATAGAAAAGCGTGAAACCGGAATCCCTGCGTTTGTCTTCAATACCGTAAAGCGCACCCACAATGGTTGAGATGTTGGCTTTCAGATAACCCACACCNGCAATGATTAGNGCAAGCGAAAAGTAGAGAATGTAGACGTAGAGGTCCTGCTGCTCGATGCGCGTCTCATAGTCAGCCGTCGGGACTTCTGCAGGCAGGCCGACCGCAGCAGGGTCCTCAATCACCATCATCGTCGCGCCTTCGTTGAACGAAATCTGCGATTGTCCGGTATCAGACACGATGATCTGATTTGCGTCGCCGCCCCGGCCATCAAGCGTGATCTGATACTCTGCCCCCTGATAGGTCATGATCTCCTTCGAGCCAGACCCTTCGAAGGCCATACCAAAGTGTCCGAGAACNAGAAGGATTGCCCCGAAGGTCACAGCCTTGCGTTGCCCCAGATAGCGGTCTGCCAGNGTGCCNCCNACAATCGTCATNATGTAAACCAGCGCCGTATAGGCCCCGTACATGATGGATGACTTGGCGTCNGAGAACAGGAAGTGCTGAGTGAGGTAGAGAATGAGNAGGCCGCGCATCCCGTAATAGGAAAAACGCTCCCACATNTCNGTGAAGAAAAGAATCACCAGNCCNCGAGGGTGNCCNANGATTGTTTTTTCACTCTCAGGCACCTGCCCAGCACTCGTTTCTGACATGTTTCCCCGCTCCGCAGATTCTTACCTGCATGAAAGATTGTAACGCGGCTGTCATCTTCACTAACGAGAATTAAACGACAAGGGGGTTTTCACAGAGTTTTATGACTCATATGTCAGAAACTTCACGTGTTCGTGAACGGTCTATCCGGGGTGTAACTGTAATCGCCAGCGCAATGCATGTTTAGTCACCCTCAGTTGAGGGGACATTTTGTCCATTAAAAACAAGTAATTATAATGGAGAATCTTATGATTCAGGCCACAGGNCACCTGTGTGCNNTGGCGNGCCTGTGCCTGCTCACNACNCCAGTCACTTTNGCGCAGACACTCCATGGCGAAACGGGCACCACATCCTTTGAACCCGTAGACTTCCGTCAGTATGCACCCATGACAGCGCTCGATATGGTCAGTCAGGTGCCGGGCTTTTCAATCGACAATGGTGAAGATGTTCGCGGGTTTGGCGGCGCGGCCGGAAATGTACTGGTGAATGGTGAGCGGCCATCTACGAAATCGAACCTGCAAGACTTCCTGCGCCGTATTCCGGTGGCAAATGTCGAGCGGATCGATCTTGTCCGGGGGGCCTCAGGTGACCTCGACATGCGCGGGCAGTCGCGCGTCGTCAATGTGCTCCTCAAGGAAGGCGTTTCGACCAATCAGCTCAGCTATAATATCAATCCGCGCATGCATCAGGGCGGGCGCGTCACTCTCGGAATGGTGCTTGACTGGTCGCTGGATTTTATGGGCGGAGACCTCACCCTCTCCTATTCTCAGAGCGGGTGGGCCGAACGCCCAATCAGAGAAGAACGAAGACTGAATGGTGCTGGTGAGCAGATCGCTTTCCGCGATGAGGTCATGCAGACAAACAACTTCGAAGCTCTTCCCGGCTTTGAATACGAACGTAAATTTGGCGACAGGACGGTTCTTCGCCTGAACGGGCGCTATTGGGACGGCTTCTGGAAAGCAGGTGTCGTCACCGATGAGTTTCGTCCCGATGCTGATGGTGCGCTCTTCAAGCTGGAACGCGGCACTTATGATGAGAGCTGGACTGGCCACGACTTCGGCGGCGATGTCGAACGGGATCTGACAGACACCATCACCTCCAAGATCATCTGGTATCATCGGCGGGACGGCTTTGAATCCGACACCCGATTTGATGACTACCTCGCCAATGGCAGGTTTCTCGGAGCGTTTGATGGCCGGATTGATGACGATTATGGCGAAAGCATTCTGCGCAGCCAGACCGACTGGGCTATGAATGATCAGCACGCCATACAGTTCGGTGTAGAGGGTGCTTACAATTTCCGCGACGCGGACCGAACCTTCATTACGATAGACGATCAGGGCGGCATTCCCGACGACATCCCCGTTACACAGACCAAGGTGGAAGAATACCGCGCCGAAGCCTTCGTGTCAGATGTCTGGACACCATTTGAAAAATGGACCTTCGAACCAGGCCTTAAGGTGGAGGTCTCCGAGATCAGCCAGTCGGGCGATGCCAGCGCAGAGCGCCGCTTCACCTACCCCAAACCATCATTTTCTGCGACCTTCACCCCGAAGGAAGGCCATCAGTGGAGGGCTTTGATCGAACGCCGCGTCGCTCAGCTCGACTTTGAGGACTTCGTCTCAAACGTCTCGGCAACAGACGACAATGTGACCTCCGGCAATCCGGAACTCGAACCGGAACGCGCATGGCGGATCGATTTCGGATACGAGCGTCCGATACTGGAAGATGGCACAATCTCCATCACCGCACGGTATGAAGCCGTTGAGCAGGTGATGGACCTCGTGCCTGTCACTGCGCCGAACGGCGACGTCTTTGACGGGCCGGGAAACCTCGGAAACGGCTATCGCGCTCAACTGATCACTGAAGCTGCAATTCCAACAGATTTTATTGGCCTCATGAATGGCCGGCTTGATCTGGAACTGGTGCTCCGGGACTCAGAAGTCGACGACGCACTGACGGGCCTGCCCCGGCGGTTTGCAGACGAGGAACCTGTCTATTTCTACGCCGAATTCCGGCAGGACTTCCCGGAAGCAAAATGGTCATGGGGCTTCGATCTGTCGCAGGGCAGCCCCAGTGAGACCTATCGCATCGATGAGAAATACAAGTTTACGCCGCGCTTTGGAGATTTCGACATCTATGTCGAGACCACCCGCTTCCTCGGCATAAACATCCGCCTCGGCGTCGATAGCGTATTCGACCCGGTCTATGAGCGCGAACGGACGATCTATGCCGACTCGCGTGCTGAAGGCAGTATTGCCCGGCGCGATCTGCGCGAGCAACAATACGGCCAGCTCTACTATGTCAGGTTCAAGGGAACTTTGGGCTAATTCTGGCACCAGGGCGCGCAATAAGTCGCGCCCACACCTCCCCGCGCCTATGACGTTTTGGTGAGCCCCCATTCCCAAGGGCCCAACAAGTGCTAGTGATGGCGCACTAAAATGATCTTCGAGGGAGGATAGACTTGAGCCAAGCTCTGCTGAAAACTCTGGCCGTTGCAGGCCTTTTGATGAGCGCGACTGGTGCCGCTTATGCACATGAAGAGGCTGCGGCCACTGAAATGACGGAGCGTCAGGTTCCGGATGTCACGCCAATCGTTGAAACCACTTCTGGTCCTGTTCAGGGGCTGAAGGACCGGGGCATCAATGAATATCTCGGTATCCCATATGCCAGTGCACCAGTAGGTGAGCTGCGCTTCATGCCACCAGAGCCACCGCCAAAGCTGGATTATCTCTACGACGCGACCTATTTCGGTCCACCCGTCATGCAGATGTACGATGCCGCTGGCGCCACCCGGGAAGACATTACCCGCCAGCTGCAGACCACAAACGCCAATCAGGCTGAACTGAAACTGTCCAACGAAGACGGCCTGTTTCTGAATGTCTGGACACCTGGCGTTGACGAAGAAAAGCGTCCGGTCATGTTCTGGATCCATGGCGGCGGCTTTAATTACGGTTCCGGCAGCTGGCCGATTTATGACGGCAATAATCTTGCCCAGAAAGACGTCGTCGTTGTCACCGTCAATCATCGGCTCAACGCCTTCGGATATCTCTATCTCGGCGACAAGTTTGGTGAAGATTTTGACAAATCCGGCAATCTTGGACAGCTCGATCTGATCGCTGCGCTTGAATGGGTCCGCGACAATATCGAAATGTTCGGCGGCGACCCTGACAATGTCACGGTTATGGGCGAATCTGGCGGCGGTTTCAAAATCTCGAACCTCCTCGCAACGCCAGCAGCAGATGGCCTCTTCCATAAGGCCGTGATTCAATCAGGCGCAGCCGCCGACTCCGGCACGAAGGAAGAAGCGGCCAAACTTGCAGAATACGTTCTTGAGGAAGCCGGCATTGAAACCGTAGAAGACCTCCGCGCCATCCCAGCGAAGGAATTCATGGACGCCGCAAGCCGTGGCCTCAGTAAAGCGCGCGCTGCAGGCGTCAATGCAAGCTTCTCTCCGATTGTCGACGACGTGGTTCTGCCTCAGCAGCCCTTCGTGGACGGCGCACCGGATATGTCAGACGATATCCCGATGCTGATCGGCTTCAACAAGGACGAGATGACCATCTTCGTTCGCAGCCAGCCATGGTTTGGCAAACTCACAGAAGCACAGCTCACAGCCATGTCTTCGCGCGATCCGCAGATGAAAAAGCTGGTTGAGTATTACAAAGAGCAACGGCCGGATGACGAGCCGACCTACATCTTTAACAGCGCGTTGAGTGCAGGTTTCGTGTCCGACTCTTTCGTTCTGGCAGAACAGCGCGAAGAAGGCGGCGCAGCACCAACCTACATGTACTATCTCACCTGGGAGACGAACACATGGGATGGGCGGTTGCGCTCCACTCACACGCTCGACATTCCGCTCATGTTCAACAACGTTGAAGAAGGTCGCGCACTGGTCGGCACGGGTCCTGAACCGGTGACCATGGGTGAGATGATGTCCGATGCCTGGGTCAGCTTCGCCCGCACCGGCAAACCATCCTCTGAGCTTCTGCCAGAGTGGCAGCCTTATGAGACCAGCGAGCGCCACACCATGGTGCTGGATCTCGAGCCGGAACTTGCGAGCGATCCTGTCAAAGGGATGCGAGAGATTGTCAGCAGCGATGCTGGTGGAAACTAACCAGATTGAGGCGCCTTCGGGCGCCTCTTTTTTTTGGGTCTGTATGAAACCACTGGCAAAACTACACGCGTTCAGTGTATCAAACTATCATCAATAAACTGGGAGACGAACGCAAATTGTTCGCACCAGATAAAATGGGAGCCCCGAATGAAAATGAAAAACTCGACACGAGGACTGATCCGGACTGCCCTGGCAGCATCGGCTCTTTCAGCATTGAGCGCTGTACCTGCCATGGCTCAGGCGCCAGCTGTCAACGATCCGCCCGCCATGGAAAAGGTGATTCCGGATACGACCCCAATCGTTGAAACCAAATATGGTCCTGTCCAGGGCCTGATAGATGACGGTGTGCAGGAGTTCCTGGGTCTTCGATACGCCAAGGCGCCAATTGGCGAGCTTCGCTTCATGCCCCCGAAAGAACCTGACAGCTGGGAAGACATCTACGACGCGACCACCCTTGGCGCACCCGCCATGCAGATGTACTCCGCGTCTGGCCCGCGTACCTCAGACTTTACCCGTCAGGTGCAGACTATTTTCCCGACGCTGGCCGAATCCAAATTCGACAATGAGGATTCCCTCTTCCTGAACGTCTGGACGCCCGCCGCGGACGGCGAGAAGCGCCCTGTCATGGTCTGGTTCCATGGCGGCGGCTATGCCTATGGCTCCGGCGGCTGGGCAGCCTATGATGGACGGAACCTCGCCGAGAAAGGCGATGTCGTCGTTGTCACCGTCAATCACCGCCTGAACCTGTTCGGCTATCTTTATCTGGGCGAAGCCTTCGGCGAAGACTATGCCGCATCCGGTAATCTTGGAAACCTGGATCTGGTCGCATCACTCGAATGGGTCCGCGACAATATCGAAAAGTTTGGTGGTGATCCGGAGAATGTCACGATCATGGGCGAATCCGGTGGCGGCTCAAAAGTCAGCCACCTTCTCGCAACGCCCGCAGCAGATGGCCTCTTCGATAAAGCAATCATCCAGTCCGGGCCGGGCGTCACCAGCGGCAAGAAGGAAGACGCCGCTGCGCTTGCTAAGCTCTTTCTGGAAACGGCCGGAATCGAAACGGAAGAGCAGCTTCGCGCCATGCCGGCAGAACAACTTCTGGAATACGGACGCGAAACGCTCCGCNAGGCACGCTCTGAAGGGATTGGCGGAAACTTCTCACCAATCGTAGATGGTGAAGTCCTGCCGCGTGACCCGTTCATTCCGGCCGCGCCAGAGCAGTCCCGGGATATTCCTGTCATGATCGGCTGGAACAAGGACGAGATGACCATCTTCAATGCAGCACAGCCCTGGTTCGGGACTCTGACAGAGGAAGGTCTGGAGCGGATGGTCGCAGCCATGGGTGAAAGCGGCCCTGCNCTTATTGAAAACTATCGTCAGATGTANCCNGANTATTCNCCGACCTATCTGATNAANTCNGCCATGACCTCACGTTTCATCTATGGAACGCAGATACTGGCTGACCAGAAAGTCCGTCAGGGCGGCGCCCCCGTTTACATGTACCAATTGTACTATGACACCAAAGCCAATGGCGGCATCCTCAAATCCCCGCACACGCTCGACATTCCATTTATGTTCAACAATGCCGAAGAAAGCCGGGTGCTCGTCGGTGACGGGCTGGACCCGCTCATTCTCGAAGACATGATGTCCGATGCCTGGATCAGCTTTGCCCGCACCGGCACGCCATCCTCTGATCGTCTGCCGGAATGGACGCCATATGACACTGACACGCGGACTCTGATGCGGTTCGACGTTGTTCCGTCGCTGGTCGATGACCCAGAAAAAGGTATCCGGGAGATCCTCTCTCAAGAAAACAACTAAGACACTCAGAAGGGCGGCGAAAGTCGCCCTTCCCCCTTCCACTGATCAGAAAAGTCACGATAAAGTAAGCTGATCGGCGATCGATTAACTTTCCGGTTTCATCTGACGCGTATAGCACATGCCATTATTTCTGATCATGTTTAGGTAAGTCGGGGCCATGAAACCAATATTCTCTTTGAGACAAGCGGGCGCAATATTCTGTGCAACACTTCTGGCGAGCGCAGCCGCCTTCCTGGCGACCGCCGAAGACAAGGTGCAAGCCAGAGATTTCGTGCCGACCGAAGCCGACTTCTCATGTATTCGGGACATGCAAGCTGTGCGCGGATTTTTCGTCACAAACTTGCTTGGCAATGACGAGGCCACACTGGAAGTCGCCAATTCTGAGACCGGCGGCACCTATCCGGTCGGNTCTCTGATCCAGCTTGTGCCAACCGAAGCCATGGTGAANCGNGAANANGGCTNCAATCCNCTCACAAATGACTGGGANTTCTTTGAANTNGANGTNGCNGATGGNTCAACCTCNATCCGNGTCCGAGGCAGTGACGAAGTGGTNAACCAGTTCGGCGGCAATTGCCTNGAATGCCACGCAAANGCTGAGCCGCAATGGGACCTCGTCTGCGAGAAAACCCATGGATGTGATCCTCTGCCGCTGTCGCCAGCCATGCTGAGTGCCATCCAGAAGACCGACCCTCGCTGCGAGGCTACTGAGCTGTCACCCGAAGAAACAAAGGCTCTGGAAATGCTGGCAGCCTTCCGCGCAGCGGCGGCCNGCTAGCCCAAAACCTCAACGCTGGCGGAAGTATTGCTTCCGCCACGTTCGGTGGCCCCACCAATCGCAAAAATCCGGTTGCCGACAGTCACACCGCCAAGGCCATGGCGAGGGCTCATCATATCCGGTCCCGCAGACCAGCTGTCCGATGCTGGATCATACACCCAGGTTTCTGGATAAACCCCGCCACCATTGTCAAAGTATTCGCCGCCAAAGGCGTAGAGCTTGCCGTCAATCACGCCAGATGCGAGTCCGCCCTGCCCCTTGGGCATTGGCGCCAGCGTCACCCATTTGTCGTCCGCCAGGCTGTAGGCTTCATGTACGGCAGAATTGCCGCCTGAGACCGTACGGCCACCCACCACATGCCAGAGCTCGCCAATCACTTCAGCAGTAGCAGAATTGCGCGGCGTCGGCAGCGGTGCTGCCCGCGACCAGGTTTCGCCGGAGAGAACGAAATGATGTCCGGTGTCGGCCTGATCATTCCACGTGCCATTCGCACTGCCGCCCGGCTTGCGGCCGCCCGCAATGTGAAGTCCGTCTGAAAGGCTCGCCGTCACAGCTTCACCCAGATGTTCTGGCGCGTCAGGGATAATATTCCAGCCATCCTCGTCGAGCCGCCATCCGCCCTTCTGCATAACCCACATCTTGTCAGCTGCCGCCGCTTCAAATCCGCCAATCGCGTAAAGCTTACCATCATGGCTTTGGAGATGAGGATGATGACGTGGGGTCGGTATGCCCGGCCCGTCGCGCCAGCGATCTGTCACTGGATCATAAACGACGGTTTCATTTGTTGGGCCGATAATCGAGCCGTTCTTCGCAACGAATCCGCCAGTCAGCCAGATTTCGCCTTCATGAAGAGCGGGATAGATTTCTTGTTTTGGACGCGGCATTGGCGAAGCGCGTCGCCAGACCGGATCACGGCCCATACCGGGCGGCGGCAAGACGCCCGTTGAGCTGGCGCAGGCCGCAATGGCTGTATATCCCAGAAGGCTCAAGACATTGCGACGGTCCATGGTCAGGTCCTCAGATCAGAATGCGCACTCTTCAAACAGGTGAGACAAATCACCTTTCCAGACATTGCGATACCGCGCCAGCAAATGCTCAGCAGGTGTTTTCCCGGACTCGGCAATGCTCTCGAGCTCAGACAGGAAGCCGGTTTCGTCATCGCCTGAGGTCGACAGTCGTCCGCGCGCCTTCAGTCCGCTACGCGAAATGGCAAGTANCTCTTTCGCCAGCGTTTGCAGNGTGCCTTTGCCGCCCGGAAGCGGTGTTCTCAAACCCAGTACAGGCGCCAGGCGGCGCAGGGTTTCGCGCTCTTCCGCTGTCCAGTGCTTTACCAGATCCCAGGCGCCATCAAGCGACTGAGAATCATAGAGAATCCCGACCCAGAATGCCGGCAGGGCACAGATGCGGTCCCACGGGCCAGAATCGGAGCCGCGCATTTCAAGGAAGGTTTTAAGCCGCACTTCAGGGAAAATGGTCGATAGGTGATCCTGAAAATCTTCCAGCGTTGGTAGCTCACTAGGACGCGCCGGAAGTTTGCCCTCCAGAAAATCGCGGAAAGACTGGCCAGCGCAGTTCAGATAGGTCCCGTCGCGCCGAATAAAGTACATGGGCACATCAAGCGCATAGTCGACATATTGCTCAAAGCCAAAGCCCTCATCGAAGACAAACGGCAGCATGCCCGTTCTGTCCGGATCAGTGTCCGTCCAGACATGCGCGCGATAGGANAGGAAGCCATTCGTGCGACCCTCAGCGAAGGGTGAATTGGCAAACAGCGCGGTCCCCAGCGGCTGAAGCGCCAGGCTGACACGATACTTCTTCACCATGTCGGCTTCAGAGGAAAANTCGAGATTGGTCTGAACCGTACACGAGCGGAACATCATCTGATGNCCCAGNCGTCCNACCTTGCGCATATAATCNCGCATGATCTTGTAGCGCCCCTTTGGCATAAGCGGCGTCTCTTCCAGCGACCAGATCGGCGAAAATCCGTGACCGAGAAATCCAACACCCAACCGGTCAGAGATGGTTTTCACCTCTTCAAGGTGACGGCCGACCTCGTTGCAGGTTTCATGGATGTGCTCAAGCGGCGCCCCGGAGAGTTCAAACTGCCCGCCCGGCTCCAGGCTGACACTCGCGCCATGGCTCTGCAGGCCGATAATGTGCTCGCCTTCGCGGATCGGGTCCCAGCCAAATTCATTGGCAAGNCCGTCNAGNACCGCNCGCACAGATGCCTCGCCATCATACGGCAAGGGTCGCAGCCCGTCTTTCAGAAAGCCGAATTTCTCGTGCTCTGTTCCGATTCGCCAATCCGCTTTCGGTTTGGAGCCGGTTTCCAGATGTTCGACAAGTTCTGAGGTGTTTCGAATGCGCGGTGCGCTCTCGTCAATGTCCGCCGTTGGCGTCGTCATGAATTCTCTCCCGCAGCGGCAAATCGGATCATAGCCAGATAGTCAGCCCTGCAGCATTTCCCAAGAGAAAAAAACTAAATTCAGTCAAATGGGAAACTCACACACAGCAAGACTCAGTGCCGCATTTATTTTGCGACACATTGGCATGCTTCAGAATATTCCCATAATTCTGCCTCAGTTACCCGTATTCTTGGTCTCAACGTAACGGCAGAACGAACCGCTTTATCGCGCCCGACTGATTTGAACTCGGGCGTTTCCTCTGCCAGAACACATTCACGCGAAGACCGAACCGAAATGAAAGGCCAACGAGTTTGACCATCCATTCTGTCATTGCCCTTGCAGCAGCTGTGGCGCTTCAATTCAACACAACAGAAACCGACACCAGCCAGATATCAAGATCGGCTGCAGCCGTGTTCAACAGCGCGGATCTCGCGCCGTCAGACAATACCCGCCTTGGCTTNTCNGCANAAGTGGACGGAATGACGACTGACCTGTCGATCATTTCAACCAGCGTCATGCCCGGCAAAACTGTCACCCTGTCTTCCGCAGGCAAGGTAATGGCCAAAACTGGCAAGCTCGAAAATATTTCGGGTAATGANTGGAAATGGACGGCCCCNGGCNANCCGGGCCATCACGAACTCTTTATCGCCAATGGTGCAGAGACCATGCTGGTCAACGTGTTCGTGCTGACGCCGTTCAAGAACGGCAAGGATGCGAGTCTGAATGGCTATCGTGTCGGTAAGTACAATCCGCAACCTCTGCGCGGCATGGAGAGTTATGTCCCGCCAACGGGCTTCATCAACATGGAGCCCGGTATGAATGACATTCAGATCGCGCCGCATTTCAATCTGGGCCAGTTCATCTGCAAGCAACAGCCCGGTCATGATCCGACCTATCTGCTCGTCCATCCCGATATGCTGATCAAGCTGGAAACCCTCCTCGAAGCCGCCAATGACAAGGGCTGGAAAGCCGACACCTTCTTCATCATGTCGGGTTTCCGGACCCCCTTCTACAACGCTGCGATCGGGAACACGACGACGTCCTCGCGCCACCTCTTTGGTGATGCGTCAGACATCTATATTGATCATGATGGAAATGGTGTGATGGATGATCTGAATGGCGATGGCAAAGTTACAAAAGCCGACGCCGTAGCCCTCGCCGAGCTTGCAAAATCCATTGCTGAATCAGATCCGGTGAACTGGCCCCAAGGCGGCATCGGAATCTATGATTCCAACGCCGTCCATGGTCCGTTTGTTCATATTGATGCCCGGGGCTACCGTGCCCGCTGGGGCTGATCGGTTCTAGCGAACCGTCGCGACAGAAACGGCGTTTTCTACAGCGGCGGTTCGAACCTCGTCTCCACCTTCACTCACACGCTCTTCGAAAGGCGTATAGAGTTCGGCAAACTGCTGAGTCTGAGAGATTTCAGAATCGCGGTTGTAAATGTCTCTCCAGAAGTTGGCGCGGCCGCTATCATCTACAGTCACCGTCATATAGGTCAGGTGAACGGACGTGGTCTCATCAAACGTGATCTTAGAGTTCCGACCACTTTCGACAGCTTCCGCAATCTCGATACCACGCGCACTGTTCGAACCACCGGCGATCCATTCCGCCATCTCCACAGGGTGCTCGAGACGGACGCAGCCTGACGAAAATGCGCGCTCTTCACGATCAAACAGATACTCAGACGGCGTCCCGTGCAGATAAACAGCATGCTGGTTCGGAAAGATGATCTTCAGTTCGCCAAGCGCATTTCCAGCGCCAGCTGCCTGAACAAACTGATATTGTTGGGCAGACGACGGATCGGACCAGTTCACATTTTCAGCTGAAACGCGGTCGCCCGTGCTCCGGTCATAGATCGAATAACCATTGCGGGCAGCGTAGGANNGATCACGTTGCAGCTTTGGTAGCTTGTCTTTGGCGACAATGCTTGTTGGCGCATACCAGCGCGGATTTGCAACCACATACTCGATCTCATCAGAGAAAGTCGGCGTCTTGCGCGATGGAAGACCAACAATCGTCTTCATCGCAATCTCACGCTTTCCGTTGGCCCAGCCTTCAGCNGTATAGGACGGAATATTTGCCCAGACGTANCGACCGGAAATGTCGCGCTGATCGCGCCACTGATCCATCGTCGCTCTTATCCGGCGGACTTTCGATTCCGCGCTCTCATTGAGCGCTTTAAGGGTTTTGGGTCCAATGACTCCATCCACAGCCAGGCCATGATGGCTTTGGAAGGACTTGAGCGCCTTTTCCAGGCCCTCATCATAAGTGACAAGCCAGTCCTCGATTTCATTGGCATTTGCATCGGTGTTGCTTTCGGAAAAAGTAATGCGGGCGAACTTCGTCACCGCATCGAAAAGAGAAGGGCCAGAGTAATAGCCTTCAGCCTCCAGCCGCTCGCGGATCGCAGGAATNCGCAGATCCTGCTGGCCCGGCTCAAGGCTGTCGTCAGCCTCTGGAATAGCTTTCCAGCCACCCTTCGCTGCGATTTGCTGATAACGAACCAGCTCAAGCTTTAGCTGCTCATATTGCGGGTGATCCGGCTCAAAATCCTGAATGGTTTTCTGAGCTTGACCTTGGCCAGCCTCAGTCAGGCTTTCCACGAGCAGAGGTCGTGCGGGAGTGGAGTCTGAAGTGACACGCGCCTCACCCTCGGCAGACAGATCACCGCCGACCCGTGTGGCCAGGGCAAACCAGGCAGCCGTGAGGTCAATATCCGCCTGCGCCTGAACAGACGGGCTCTTACCATTAAATCGACGCTCAATCAGATCTGAAATCTGAACAAAACGGAGCTTTTCATCATCAATGCCGAAGACATTGAGTTCTGCATATGCCTTTTTCAGCGAGTTGGCGCCCTTGCGAGTCCAGATGGGTTCGAACACACGCTGGGCATANGCAGCGCGCGCCACCATGGCCACGTCGGAACCAAATTGCGGCTCAAACTCTTCTGATATGGACTTATCGATAAAGCGCTTCTGAATCGCCTGACCCACATCGGTCTCCGTTGCCAGGCTCAGATTGTCCTTATGGACTGCAGTTTCCTGCGCCGTCGCGCTCAAGTAATTAAGGTGTTGAGCCTGCGCCGGNATAGATACTGATACAGCAAGTGCAANAACACTTACGCCNANTTTTACTGAATTCGATACTATAGATGGAGTTCTCATTATTGAGATGCCTCTGTTTCGTCTTTTTTTCTGGTATGAGAAACTGCAGATATNAAACCTATACCTGACAGNATGATCGCTCCGACACCAATCCACTGAGGAGGNATACCAACCATAGCGGNCGCAAAGCNGAGTCCTGNGATCAATACTATGAAGCCGATTGTGTATAATGCGAAGGATGACATGATTACACTCCAGTTACAGANNCATAACGGCNNGAGTATTGGTTGGTTCCTNNGNNGNNGTGNAAAANNATTTGACTNTTNCACNNTGNTANGGATAACGCGCNCGCCCNGGCCGCGCCGAGGATCAGAAAAGCGCGCCNTCTGCGGATTGACCTGTCAAAAACTCCTCTTATGCCTGTGAGTTGAGTTGAGGAGTTACCCATGGCCACACCACGACTGCAGCTTCATATCGAACCCGTCACCCCCTTCCAGCAAAACTGCTCCTTGCTGTGGGACAAGGAGACGATGGATGGTGTTTTCATCGATCCGGGTGGAGAAACCGAAAAGCTACTCGCGGCGGCTGCGCGCTATGGCGTGAACATCAAAAAGGTCTGGCTGACACACGGTCACCTGGATCACGCGGGAGCTGCTGACGAGATCCGCGAGCGATTAGGCGTCCCTGTCGAAGGGCCACATAAAGATGATCAGTGGCTGATGGATGACATTGTGGCCCAGTGGAAGAAATACGGTCAGGAAACCGGCTTTCGAAACGTTGTGCCCGACCGCTATCTTGAGGATGGCGACCAACTGACACTCGGCGACCACGTCTTTGACGTGTATCACACGCCCGGCCACACACCGGGACATGTCTGCCTTTTCAACAAGGAGCATCGTATCGCTTTTGTCGGAGACGTTCTGTTCAACGGCAGCATTGGCCGGACCGATTTTCCTAAAGGCGACTTCAAGCAGCTGGTGACGTCGATCCGCGAGAAACTCTGGCCTCTTGGCAATGACGTGACCTTCATTCCCGGCCACAATCAGCCCAGCACTTTCGGTCATGAGCGCCAGACAAACGGCTTTGTGTCAGACGCGGCCATCGCCGAATTAGAGCGCCGCGGTCAGATCTGACAGGCCGTTAAGGTGTGCCAGCGCCGCTCTCGTTTTCATCTACAATGTCTTCGCCGTTAATTCGGCTTGCTTCGCGGATTTCTGCTGGTCGGAATGGCGGCTGCTCTGGATCTGGGACCCGGTTCGTCAGTACGTCGTCATACTCGCGGATACGCGCCACGTATTTCACCGGCTCATACCCGCGCGCATAACCATAAGGCACCGTTGAATAATAGCGCTTCTCCGTCAGACGCGGCAGCATCTCCTTGATGTTACGCCACTTGTTCGGATCAAGGCCTTCCCGCCGAGCAAGCCGACGCGCATCGAGCAGGTGGCCATATCCTACATTGTAGGCCGCGATGGCGAGCCAGAGGCGATCATATCCAACAATGTCATTCGGAAGACGATCATAGAGCTTGTCGAGATAAAGCGCCCCACCTTGAATGCTTTCCCGAGGGTCGAGACGATTGGCAACGCCAACTTCACGCGCCGTGATGAGGGTTAGCATCATCAGGCCGCGCACACCCGTGGGGCTTTTCGCCTTGGGGTCCCAGTGTGATTCCTGATAGCCCTGAGCCGCTAGCATGGTCCAGTCGAGCCCATTTTCCCCGGCAGCATCGCGGAAGGCGACTTCATATTCGGGAAGACGGGATTCAATCCGTCGCCTGAAGACGGAAATATCAACATAGTCAAATTGTTCCAGGTGCCCGTAATAGCGTTCATCAAGGTCATATAGGAGCCCGGCCTGATGGGCGTTCTGAAACCAGGCTTTGAGATATTCTTCGAGATCTCGTGATTGTGGCGCGATGGCCCAGGCCAGCTGGCGGTCTTCTGGCGCGAGATAGGCTGTACTCTGAAGTTCAGGGAAAAGCGGACGGGCAATCGATACGATATTGGATTGAAGAACAGCGCAGTCGAGCGTCTCATCATGAACTTCCGCCGCAAGCGTCAGGCCTGAGGCGACATTCATCGCATTCCATTTCAGCTGAGGCACATCTTCCTTGAGGCGCTCAAGCGTTTCTTCAGCCCCCGACCCCGCAACAACGCCGATCGAAATCCCGTCATCGTCCGCCGAGCGGGTCGGTTGCGGCCCGTCACGGCGGCAGACCAGTTCGGGCTGAACGGTTTTATAAGCCGGGCCGTAGGTGATGGCAGGGCCATCCGCTTCACTTCGGATTTCACGCTGGGTCAGACCTGGAACGGCCAGATGTCCCTCTCCGCGCTCAATCGCGTCCATCATGGAGGGAATATCTTCGAATAACTTATAGGTCGCTTCGACACCAAGTTCGTCCGCCAGCGCCATAGTCAGGTCGACTTCATAACCGGAAATGGTCTCGCCCTTCAGCCGGAAGGTTGTCGGCGAACGCACCGTCAGCACCACCAGCTCGCCACTCTCTTTAATGCCTTCGACGCCATGATCGAGGCCACCATCTCGCGCGTATTGGGACCCTCCATCTCCTGGTTGGCCAACACCCAGAAGTGAACGCGTTTCAGCCGGTCTCAGAAGGGCGTAGGCGCCGCCTCCAACAATCAGTAGACAGGCGAGCGCGAAGACGGTGCTTAGTTTCGAAGGCAGTCGTTCCATGCTTAACCTAACTCAAACATAGAAGACTTGTTTCGACAAACTTGTCGGTTTTCAGGGAAAGTATCAGGGAGAAGCGCATGTTTGGGAGGGATGAATGGCTCGCGCAGCATCGAGAAGAGATCATCGAACCAGAGCGAGAGATCGTTGATCCGCACCATCATTTATGGAACTGGCGGTCGATGACGCCTTATCTGCTCGAACAACTGTGGTCAGACACTGGATCAGGTCACAACATCGTGCAGACCATGTTCATGGAGTGTCATTGGAATTACCGCAGTGAGGGTCCTGAACATCTGAAGTCCGTGGGCGAAACGGAAACCGTCGCAGCGATTGCTGCAGAAGCCGCAAACGCGCCCGNCAAAGCTCAGATCGCCGGNATCGTCGCACATACCAATCTTGCAGCGCCTGNGCTTGATGACGCACTNGACGCTCATCTGCNCGCCTCTCAGGGCCTNTTTCGCGGCATACGCCATGCCCTCGCCTATGATGATGACCCGGCCCTTTCAATTAAACCACGCCAGCCCGCAGACCTTTATGCAAACCCTGACTTTCAGGCAGGTGTCCGTCGGCTGGGCGAGCGGGGCTTCACCTATGATACCTGGAATTATCATCACCAGCTGCCACAACTGATCGCCGTCGCACGCGCCGCGCCGGATACCATCATCATTCTCGACCATTTCTCGACCCCACTCGGCGTCGGTAAATATGCAGGCCAGCGCGACGAGATTTTTGGAAAATGGAAAACAGATCTCGCTGAATTGGCCAGCTGCCCGAATGTTCATGCAAAGCTCGGCGGTCTTGCCATGCCCGACAATGGCTGGGGCTATATGGACCAGCCAAAACCGGCCACCTCAGATCAGATCGTCGCTGATCAGGCTGACTGGTATCACTACACCATCGACCAGTTCGGCCCCGACCGCTGCATGTTCGAAAGCAACTTCCCGGTCGACCGCGCCAGCCTCAGCTATCACGTCTATTGGAACGCTGCGAAGAAGATTGCATCGCGCTATTCTGAGGACGAAAAACAAGCCATGTTCGCCGGCACCGCGAGGCGTGTTTACCGCCTTTAGAACGGTTTCGCGGCAGAGCATTCCAAGACCACGGAGCAAGTGCAGACAGATAAACCCGNAAGGGCTTGCGCTTTGCTGCGCACCACCCGGCGAATAACTCAGATTTTGTCCGCGTCAGGGCTTGCCGCGACTCTTGGCGAGGGATATACGCGGGCCGTTTGCTCGCTCGCCAGCGGGCCATATAACAAAAACCGCCGACCGGAGACCTACATGCCAAAGCGCACCGATATCAGCTCTATCCTCGTGATCGGCGCTGGCCCCATCATCATCGGGCAGGCTTGTGAATTTGACTACTCTGGCGTCCAGGCGATCAANGCGCTGAAAAGCGAGGGTTACCGGGTCATTCTGGTGAACTCCAACCCGGCGACGATCATGACAGACCCGGATCTGGCCGACGCCACTTACATCGAGCCNATCACGCCCGAATTCGTCGAAAAAATCATCGAAAAAGAAAAGCCCGATGCNCTTCTGCCCACCATGGGCGGGCAAACTGCCCTGAACTGCGCGCTGGAACTCTTCCGCAACGGNATTCTCGACAAGCACGGCGTGGAGATGATTGGCGCCAAGGCCGAGGCCATCGAGATGGCGGANGACCGGCGTCTGTTCCGTGAAGCCATGGACCGGCTGGGACTTGAAAATCCGAAAGCCGTCATCGTGGCCGCTCCGGAGATCAAAGACGAAAACGGCAAGATCACCGGCTATGACCGGATCATGGGCCTCAAAGAAGCCATGGACGCGCTGGAAACCGTTGGCCTGCCCGCCATTATCCGCCCCGCCTTCACGCTCGGCGGNACNGGCGGCGGCATCGCCAACAATCGCGAAGAATACGAGCAATATGTCCGCTCCGGCCTCGCCAATTCGCCTGTCGCTCAGGTTCTGATCGATGAGAGCCTGCTGGGCTGGAAAGAATACGAGATGGANGTCGTTCGCGACAAAGCGGACAACTGCATCATCATCTGCTCGATTGAGAATATCGACCCGATGGGCGTGCACACTGGCGACTCTGTCACCGTCGCCCCTGCNCTGACGCTCACGGACCGCGAATATCAGGTCATGCGGAATGCCTCGATTGCAGTTCTGCGCGAAATTGGTGTCGAAACCGGCGGCTCGAACGTTCAGTTTGCGGTNAACCCGGATGATGGCCGCATGGTNGTGATNGAGATGAACCCNCGNGTNTCNCGGTCNTCNGCGCTNGCGTCGAAAGCNACCGGNTTCCCGATCGCNAAGATCGCCGCCAAGCTNGCCGTNGGCTACACGCTNGATGANCTCGACAATGACATTACAGGCGTCACGCCGGCGAGCTTCGAGCCGACCATNGATTANGTCGTCACNAAAATNCCGCGCTTCGANTTTGANAAATACAAAGGCGCNGACGCCAGCCTGACCACCAGCATGAAATCTGTTGGCGAAGCCATGGCCATTGGCCGGACCTTCCAGGAATCGCTCCAGAAAGCGCTCCGCTCCATGGAAACCGGGCTTGATGGCCTCAATGANGTCGAGATNCCNGGNCTTGGCAGNGNTGACGATAAAAACGTACTGAAAGCGGCTGTCGCNAAGCCGACAAAAGACCGGATCNGGACAATCGCTCAGGCGCTGCGTTCTGNCCTCAGNGTCGAGGAAGTTCACGAGGCCTCNAAATACGACCTCTGGTTCCTCCGTCAGATCGCTGAACTGATCGAGATCGAAACCACGCTCATGTCGNAAGGCCTGCCAGACGATGCGCTGGGCTGGACACATCTCAANAGNATGGGCTTTTCCGATGCTCGCCTCGCCCGCCTGACCAATTCGACCGAAAGCGAAATCCGCCGTAAGCGACGTGACGCTGGCGTCTTCCCTGTCTTCAAACGGATCGACACCTGCGCTGCAGAGTTCGCTGCGCAGACACCTTATCTCTACTCGACATATGAGCAGCCGCTCTTCGGCCAGAGCGAACCAGATTGCGAAGCTGACGTCTCTGACCGCAAAAAAGTGATCATTCTCGGCGGCGGTCCAAACCGGATCGGTCAGGGCATTGAGTTTGATTATTGCTGCTGTCACGCGGCCTTTGCCATGGCTGATCTCGGCATCGAGTCGATCATGGTGAATTGTAACCCTGAGACCGTATCCACTGACTATGACACCTCAGACCGGCTCTATTTCGAACCGCTCACAGCCGAAACCGTGCTCGAAATTATCCGCAAGGAAATGTCGAAAGGTGAACTCCTCGGCGTCATCGTTCAGTTCGGTGGTCAGACCCCTCTGAAGCTCGCCCGTCTGCTGGCCGAAGAAGGCGTCCCAATTCTGGGTACAAGCCCGGACAGCATCGATCTGGCCGAAGACCGTGAGCGTTTCACACAAATTCTTGACGAGATTGGCCTCAAACAGGCCCCATCCGCCATTGCCCGTTCCGAAGAAGAAGTGCTCGCAGCCGCCGAGAAGATCGGTTATCCGCTCATGCTTCGCCCGTCTTACGTTCTCGGTGGCCGCGCCATGGAAGTCGTCCGCGATCCTGAAGATCTGAAGCGCTATGTGCGTGACGCTGTGGACGTCTCCGGCGATCAACCGCTGCTCTGTGACCGATATCTGGCCGACGCCATTGAAGTCGATGTCGACGCGCTCTGTGATGGCAAAAGCGTGCACATTGCTGGCGTGATGGAGCATATCGAGGAAGCCGGCGTCCACTCAGGGGACTCTGCTTGTTCGCTTCCGGCCTATTCTCTGCCAGTCAGCATCATTTCGCAGCTTGAACGTCAGACGGCAGAACTTGCTATGGCGCTCGACGTCCGCGGCCTGATCAACATTCAGTTTGCCGTAAAAGGCGAGGATATCTTCGTCCTCGAAGCCAACCCGCGCGCGTCGCGCACCGTGCCATTCGTCGCCAAGGCGGTGAATGCGCCAATCGCCGCTATTGCGGCCAAGGTGATGGCGGGCGAACCGCTCGACAGCTTCAACCTCTCACTCAATGCCGCCCCGCGCCGCATTGCGGTGAAAGAAGCCGTCTTCCCGTTTGCACGCTTCCAGGGCGTTGACCCTGTACTTGGCCCGGAAATGCGGTCCACCGGCGAAGTCATGGGCTGGGACGACGATTTCGGCGCAGCTTTCCTGAAGACCCAGATTGCAGCTGGGGTCGACCTGCCAAAATCCGGATGCGTGTTCATTTCTGTGAGAAACGCTGACAAATCCGGCGTCGAAGCGCCAGCGCGTCGCCTCTCCGAACTCGGCTTTGAGATTGTGGCAACCAGCGGAACCGCCAGCCATCTGGCCAGCATTGGCGTGCCTGTCAGACAGGTCAACAAGGTTGCGGAAGGCTCCCGTCATATCGTCGATATGATCACCGATGGCGAGATCAACCTGGTCTTCAACACCACCGAAGGTGCCCAATCTCTGAAGGATTCAAGCTCCATTCGCGAAACAGTGCTGAAGCAGCGCGTGCCGTATTTCACGACGCTCGCGGCTTCAAAAGCCGCTGTAAAGGCAATTGAAACGCTGACCGCGCGAACGCTTGAAGTCCGGGCACTCCAATCCTAAGTGGGATCGAGCCGGAGGCCTCTGGCAAAATTAACCCCTATGGAGAAGCACTTTCGCGTGACCGGGCAGGATATTGCCAGAAAAGAAGATTTTTCGGCATACACTTGACTGTCACTCAAAAGCGATGAACGCTTTTCGTCATCGAAGTGATGGATTTCCTGAATGCAAAGAATACCAATGACCGCTGAGGGCCACGCGGCTCTCGACGCAGAACTCAAGAATCTCAAGACTGTAGAGCGCCCGAATATTATTGCGGCGATCGCAGAAGCCCGTGAGCACGGCGATCTTTCAGAGAACGCCGAATATCACGCGGCCAAAGAGAAGCAGAGTTTCATCGAAGGCCGCGTGACAGAGCTGGAAGACAAGCTCGCACGTGCAGACGTGATCGATACATCGCGTCTGAGCGGCGATACTGTGAAATTTGGTGCCACCGTCACCATGATGGACGAAGAAACCGAAGAAGAATCTCGCTACAAAATCGTTGGCGAAGATGAGGCTGATGTCGCAAAAGGCAAGATTTCGATCACGTCTCCGATTGCGCGCGCGCTCATTGGCAAGGAAGTAGACGATGTTGTGGAAGTTAGTGCTCCAGGCGGCGCCAAATCCTACGAGATTCTGAAGGTGGAGTTCATTTAGGTATGAAGACGTCCGACGCACTCGGGCCTTCTGTCTGGGTTGCATCGGATGGTCGGGCCGGACACGCTGCGCAAACCCTGGCGATCGCTCGGGCGCTCGGTGAAATGTCCCGCTGGGTCAATATCGCGCACGTCAACGGCAAGGGACACCGCGCCAGCGCGATCGAGTTGACTCCGCGCGGTCTTCAGCCGCTGCTTCCCTCCCGGTTCTGGTGGTCGCCGCTTTCTGCCCTGCCCGCAGATCAGCGCGCCATCTTTACCCCGCCCTGGCCGACCCTCTGGATTGGCGCAGGGCGACGGGTTGCACCCTATTCCAGCCATGTGCGCAAGGCATCGGGCGGTGACACACTGTCCGTTCATGTCATGAATCCGCAAATGCCGCTGAGCGACTTCGATCTCGTGGTGATCCCGGAACATGATGGCATAACCGGCGACAACGTGATCCAGACTCTCGGCGCGCCGTCTTATTTTGCGCCCGAAACCATCGAAGATACAGAACTCGCTTTCGGTGATCTCACGGAAGACCGTGGCTTCAAGGTTGCTGTCATTCTGGGCGGAGATTCCAAATCCCACAGCATGACGGAAGAAGCCTGCGCACGACTTGAAACTCAGCTGACGAGCGTGACCTCAAATGGCAATACACGTCTGCGTATCGTCTGTTCACGTCGGACACCCACTCATGCCCGGGTGCGCTTCCGCGCCTTTGCTGAGCGGGCCGGCGCACGCTTCTGGGAAAGCCCTGCCGACGGGCCGAACCCTTATCTGGCCTATCTTCTTCTGTCCGACGCCGCGATCGTTACAGAAGACTCGACAAACATGCTGTCAGAGGCGGCATATTTCGGCCTGCCCATCCACATTGCGCGTCTTGAAGGCACCAGCGACAAGTTCAGTAAGTTTCATCAGGCGCTGATCAATCGCGGCATTGCGCGCTGGTTCGATGGTACGGTGGACCATTGGAGCTACACGCCATTACGAGAAGTGGATCGCGTCGCGGACGCCATTATGAAGAAGCTTATTGAGCGCTTTCCGCAACCAAGCTTTGAGCGGCCACGAGAAGCGCGCCAGGGCGATCAGGACAGGCGATAGCAGCGCGATTGACGCTGGTATCTGACCAAGTCTCTGAATACAAAGCAAATTCATAAAGACACTTTATAACATACTGAAAACTCTGGTTTATTCGCTTTGCGATTGCGGCGTCTCTGCGCTAGGTATTCTGGCATGACCGAGCCTCATTCTCATGACTCACACGGCGATGACCACGCCCACCTGCATGACCATCATGGCCATTCCCATGAGCATACGGGCGGGCACGAGTCTCAGAACAAGGTTGGCATTGCGGCCATCGTTACCTTCGCCTTCATGTTTGCGGAGGCCGCAGGCGGGCTGATCTCTGGCTCTCTGGCCCTTTTGGCAGATGCTGCGCACATGCTTACGGATGCGGGTAGTCTTGCGCTCGCCTGGGTGGGCTATGCGCTGGCGCGACGTCCCGCCGATGATACGCGCACTTTTGGCTTCTCTCGCTTCAAAGTCTTAGCCGCCTTTATCAATGGCTTGTTATTGCTGGGCCTGGGCGCCTGGATCGTCTTTGAAGCCGTCCATCGCATGCTGGCCCCGGAACCGGTCCTCTCTGGCATCATGTTCTGGGTGGCTGTGATTGGTCTTCTGATCAACATTGCGCTTCTGAAGCTGCTGCATGGCGGCCATGATCATGGCGATCTCAACATGAAGGGCGCACTCCTTCATGTGATCGGAGATCTGCTGGGCTCTGTCGCAGCGATCCTCGCGGCGATTATTATCTGGACAACAGGCTGGACGATTGCCGATCCGATCCTCTCAATCTTTGTCGCCGGACTTTTACTGGCTGGCGCGGTGCCCATCATTCGCCGTAGCGCGCATATTCTGCTGCAGGGCGCGCCAGCTGGCACAGACCTTCAGGAAATCGCAGATGCCATCGTTGCGGATATTCCAACAGTCGCAGCTGTACACCACATGCATGTCTGGACACTGACGGGCCAGGACAGACTGATTACTCTGCATGTCGTGCCCAAAGACACGGAAACGGCGATAAAGGTCATTCCGAGCGTCCGCAAAATGCTGTCTGAACGTTTCAATATTGATCACGCGACGATCGAACTCGACCTCGAGCCCCTTGGCTGTGAGATGGATCTGTCGCCTCGAACCATGGCGCAGTCGGAACAATTCACATCTGAAGACGGCGCTTAGCGTCACTTCAGCGAGAGATTAGCCAATCAAGGGTTCAAACCCGCGCTGGAATCCCCATAACAAGCTTTGCAAAAGAACAAGGAACGCGAACATGAGCGACGTTCAGCACGAAAGCATTATCATCATCGGCTCAGGTCCCGCTGGTTACACCGCAGGCGTCTATGCCGCGCGCGCCATGCGTAAGCCCCTGATCCTCGCAGGCTATCAGCCAGGCGGCCAGCTGACGATCACCACCGAAGTTGAAAACTGGCCGGGCGATACCGAAGTCCAGGGGCCGGACCTTATGGTCCGCATGCGCGAGCATGCCGAAGCCATGGGCGCCCGGGTGGAAGAAGACCATGTCAGCAAGGTCGACTTTCAGGTCCGTCCGTTCCGCATCGAGACCGAGAGCGGCAAGTCCTACACCGCCGATTCCGTTATCATCTCCACCGGCGCGCAAGCCAAATGGCTTGGTCTGCCATCGGAAGAAAAATTCAAGGGCTTTGGCGTTTCTGCCTGTGCAACCTGCGATGGCTTCTTCTACCGCGAGAAAGAGGTGATCGTTATCGGTGGCGGCAATACCGCCGTTGAAGAGGCACTTTACCTCACAAATTTCGCTTCCAAGGTCACGCTGGTCCACCGCCGCGACAGCCTGCGCGCTGAAAAGATCCTTCAGGACCGCTTCATGAAGCATCCAAAAACAGAAGTGATCTGGGACTCGGTTCTGGATGAGGTGATCGGCACCGACACGCCGCTCGGCGTTACAGGCGCGCGTCTGAAGAATGTAAACACCGGTGAAACACGCGAAATGAACGCGCATGGCGTCTTTATCGCCATCGGCCACGCGCCATCGACTGAGCTGTTTGTCGGCCAGGTGGATATGCGCCCATCTGGTTATATCCAGACAAAACCCGGGACCGTGTCGACAAACATCGAAGGTGTCTATGCTGCCGGCGATGTGACCGACGAAACCTACCGCCAGGCTGTCACTGCGGCTGGTATGGGATGCATGGCGGCACTCGAAGCAGAGCGATATCTTGCCGCTAGGGAAGACGAGGTCGTCGCGGCTGCCGAGTAAGCCTTCAAGCCTTAACGCTGTATAGTCTGAGCGGCCCTTTCAGGGCTGATCGGACTATTGCGCGTTGAATCTTGTCCTTGCCAAGCGCAATAGTGAGCTTATTCTGCCCCTATCAATAAAAAGTGAGTCAACGAACTCACCGTTACATGGGGAAGAAACATGCGCCATTCCGGCAAAACCATAGCATTCGGTGCCAGCATGCTTGTGCTCGGTGCCTTGAGCCTGACAGCCACATCTCACGCACAGGAAGATGATACATCGGCGAATGAAAGCCGACGTATGCAAACTGTCACCGTCACATCCACCAAACGCGAACAGACCCTTCAGGATGTCCCTGTAGCAGTCAGCGTGGTCGATGAAGAAACAATCGAGAAAGCCGAAATTCAGGATCTTTCCGACCTTCAGACGCTCGTTCCGTCGCTTCGCGTCAATACGTTTCAATCTGCTGCACAGACGTCTTTCAACATTCGCGGCTTCGGCAATGGCGACAACAATGCGGGCGTCGAGCCTTCCGTCGGTGTCTTCGTCGACGGCGTGTATCGCTCGCGCTCTGCAGCGCAGATTGCTGACCTCCCCAATCTGGAACGTGTCGAAGTTCTGCGCGGTCCACAATCCACCCTGTTCGGCAAGAACGCCTCTGCCGGTGTCATTTCCATTATCACCCAGGCACCTCAGTTCACGCCCTCTGGCAGCGTCTCTGCAACGCTCGGCAATTATAATCTCAAGAAACTCAGCGGCGATGTCACAGGCCCGATCACAGACAGCCTCGCCTTCAGCCTCGCTGGCGGCTTCAATGTTCGTGACGGCTATGCCGAGGATCTCATCTCCGGCGAGGACCTGAACGATCGGGACCGCTGGAATGTGCGCGGCCAGCTTCTCTTCGCTCCAAACGATGACCTCTCCGTTCGCATCATTGGCGACTATAGCGAGATTGATGAAATCTGCTGCATTGGCGCCAACGTGACGACCGGCCCGACCGGCCCCGCCATTTTTGCGCTTGGCGGTCAGATCGATGTTGAAAACCCGTTCTCTTATAAGACCTACATCAACTATCTGCCCTCAAACGAGATCGAAAATTACGGCGTCTCGGGGGAAATCAATTACGAGTTCGACAACAATATCACCCTGACATCCATCACAGCCCTTCGAAATACGGGCTATATTCAGGATGCGGATGGTGACTTCACCAGCGCAGATACGCTGGGCCAGAACTATTCTGACACGCAGATCGAAACCTTCACACAGGAGCTGCGCCTCACCAGCAATGAGGGTGAGCGGTTTGACTGGATGCTCGGCGCCTTCTATTTCGACGAAACAGTCGAAATCAACAATGAGCTCTCCTACGGAGCGGACTTCCGCGGCTATGCGGACATCCTGTCCGGCGGCGCACTCGCGCAGGTCGAGACGCTTCTGGGTCTGCCAGTTGGCGCGACCTTTGGTCAGGATGGTCAGGGCTACAGTGAGCAGTTTGGTCAGGATAACCAGGCCTGGTCGATCTTCGGCACCGTCGACGCTTACATCACCGACAAACTCACCGCCACGGTTGGCATCAACTATACCCATGACGAAAAAGACGCTTTCGGCGATGTGATCGCCACGGACGTCTTCTCCGCACTCGATTTCGTCGGCATTGGCAATAACGTCATCTATCAGACAGCCTTTGCACAAACGCTTGCGGGCTTTGGCATCAACCCAATGGACCCGGCACAGGTTCAGGCTTTTGCGAACTCAAACCCTGCTGCTTTTGCCCAGATCCAGGCCGGCGCTCAGGCATTTGCAGATGCCAATGACGAGAACCCGGCCGTGAACTCCCTCCTTGGCCTGCAGCCACTTCAGTTCCTGCCGCCATTCGTGAATTTCCCGAATGCTGTCGAAAGCGGACAGAGCGAGGACGAGGCCGTCACCTACACGCTTCGCCTCTCTTATGACCTCACAGACGACATCAATATCTACGGGTCCTATGCCACTGGCTTTAAAGCCACCTCATGGAACCTCTCACGCGACTCCCGTCCTTTCGCAGCCGATATTCCGGCCCTGAGAAATGCCGGACTTGGTGTTCCAAACCTGAATGCCGGTACGCGATATGCGGGCCCCGAAGACTCCAAAGTCTATGAGATTGGCCTGAAAGCCCAGTTCGACACGGTCTCACTCAATCTTGCCCTGTTCGATCAGCAGATTGAGGACTTCCAGTCCAACGTCTTCACAGGCACAGGCTTTGCGCTCACCAATGCGGGGGCTCAGTCATCAACCGGCGTTGAAGTTGATCTGGTCTGGAGCCCGATCGAAGGGCTGAACCTGTCCTATGGCGCGCTCTTCATGGATCCAGTGTTCGACGACTATCCGAACTCGCCATCGGGCGATCTGACAGGCGCCCGACCAGAAGGCGTTTCCGATAGCTACATGTCGATCGGCGCCAGCTATGACTTCACCCTGCCCAATGAGTGGGACGCCTATGTGCGCGCAGACTACCAGCATGAATCGGAAGCTGATCTGTCTTACGACAATGATCCACGTCAGACGCGCGAGATCGACACCGTCAATGCCTCGCTTGGTGTAGAGACACAGAACGGGCTTCGCGTCAGTGTCTGGGGACGGAACATCTTCAATGATGAATATCTGATCCAGAGCTTCCCATCCACGGCTCAACAGGGCTCAATCACAGGCTATCCGAGCCAGCCGGCAACATACGGCATCACGCTCACAAAGGATTTCTAGGCTGAGCTGAACAACTGACATCTCGGGAAGAGCGCTGTTCGCAGCGCTCTTCTTTTTGATTGCATATTTGAACAACTACGGACATCATTTTTGCATGGATTGGGATAAACTCAGATCGTTTCACGCCGCCGCCGAAACCGGTAGCCTCACGGCTGCAGGAGAGCGTCTGCGTATCAGTCAGTCTGCGGTCTCCCGTCAGATTGCCGCGCTTGAAAACAATGTCGGCGTGCCCCTGTTTCAGCGGCATGCGCGCGGTCTTGTGCTCACAGATGCAGGCATCAAACTCCATCATGCCACCTCCGCCATGTCGCGCGCGGCGTCCATGGCCAGCACCATCATCAAGGACGCCAAGGACACGCCTCAGGGCGACCTCGTCGTCACAGCACCCATTGCCTTCGGTTCGACCTGGCTGATTGAGCGACTCGACAAGTTTACCGATCTTCATCCGGGCATTCACCTGCACCTGTATCTGGATGACCGCGAATACGACCTTCTAAAGCTTGAAGCCGAATGCGCCATCCGACTCTGGGCTGCAGACAAGGCAGACCTCATTCAGCGCAAGTTGATGTCGGTCAAAACCAGCCTCTATGCGTCTCCAGGCTATCTGGAGAAGAATGGAACGCCTCAGCAGCCGAAAGACCTCGACGACCACCGTATCATCGTCTACGGCCAGCAGATCTCACCCATGCACGTGATCAACTGGGCCCAGCGAGTGGGTCGGGATGACCTCACCCCTCGTGAGGCCAGCCTCACCGTCAACAATGTGGTCGGTATGGTGCGTGCAGCGGAGGCAGGTCTCGGGGTTGCCGACCTGCCTGATTACATGATCCCGGACGATTCAAACCTTGTCAAAGTCCTGCCCGAGATCACCGGCCCGCACTTTGACCTCTATTTCATCTATCCCAGTGACCTGCGCCGTTCGAACCGTATTGCAGCCTTTCGTGACTTCCTGACCAGTGAAATTGCCCAGTTTCAGGCCTCCGGCGGTAAAGGAAACTAGTGCTATGCACTCATGCATACCACCAACCCACACTTGCGTGTTGTGCACTGCAGCGATCCGGCTATTTTAATGTCTGTGCATGACGTCTCATCATGCAGCCTGATCTCCTGATTGGGCGTTTCCTCCCCGAGACACACCTTTAATGCCGGGCGCTTTTTATAGCTGCCCGGCTTTTCTTTTCTCAAATACCGACCAGAAAAAGAAAAAGGTCGCTACCTTGATGATAGCGACCTCTTATTTTGTTGCATGTGCGCTGTAGTCAGATGCTTGAGCGGAGCATCCATGCCGTCTTCTGGCTGACAGCCATGCGCTGAGTAAACAGGTCGACTGTCACATCGTCGCCCGCCTCGTCGGCGGCATCCAGTGCCTTTTTCAGAGTGGCAGACAGTGTGTCGTGTCCGCGCGCCAGATTTTCGACCATGGATTCTGCGTCAGGCTGGGAATTGTCTGGCTTGATGGTCGCATGCTCGAGAATGGCTTCAGTCGAACCCGGCGCGAATTCACCGATCGAACGCAGGCGTTCTGCGATTTCGTCGAGCGCTTCCCAAAGCTCACGATACTGCTCTTCGAACAGCTCGTGCAGGGCTTTAAAGCGTGGGCCCGTGACATTCCAGTGATATCCATGCGTCTTCACGTAAAGCGCATAAGTGTCGGCCATGACGGCGCGAATGCCCTGGGCAATTTTGGATCTGTCGGCTGCTGATAGCGATGTAGCGTTTTCCATATCGTGTCCCTTCTTAATTCCAACCCAGTAGATATGGGGAGCCATCGCCAAATGTGAAATTGATGTTGAAAAATTTTCTATTGATTATTTTTATACTTAAGCCAGAAAAAAAACCCGACCAGAACAGCCGGGTTTTCGAAATTACTTCAGGCCAGCACAGAACCGCTGAATGCGCTCCATGGCCTTCTCCAGAACATCGCTTGATGTAGCATATGACACACGGAAGGCCGGGCTCATGCCGAATGCCGCGCCGAACACGACGGCCACCTGCTCTTCTTCCAGAAGCGCGGTCGCGAAGTCTTCATCAGACTTGATTTCAACGCCCTTGGGTGAGGTTTTGCCAATCACGCCAGCACACGACGGATAAACATAAAACGCGCCTTCTGGCGTTGGACAGTGCAGCCCTTCGGCCTTGTTTAGTCCTTCCACGACCAGGTCGCGGCGTGTTTTGAACGCTTCCGCTCGTGTCTTCAGAAAGTCCTGAGGCCCGTTCAGCGCTTCTACGCTCGCCCATTGCGAGACAGAGCAAGGGTTTGACGTTGACTGGCTCATCACCTTACGCATAGCGCCAATCAGCTTTTCCGGACCACCGGCATAACCGATGCGCCAGCCTGTCATGGCATAGGCCTTGGACACACCGTTCATGGTTAGCGTGCGGTCGTACAGCTCCGGTTCAACCTGCGCGATCGTCCAGTACTCAAACCCGTCATAAACGAGGTGCTCATACATATCGTCGGTCAGAACCCAGACATGCGGATGCTTCAGCAGCACGTCAGCCAGGCCGCGAAGTTCGGCTTTGCTATAGGCCGCACCGGTAGGGTTGGACGGCGAGTTCAGGATCAGCCATTTTGTGTTCGGCGTTATTGCGCTTTCCAGCGCCTCTGGCGTCATCTTGTATTTCTGATTAGCGCCGCATTCCACGGTGACTGGCTTGCCGCCGCAGAGGATCACCATCTCAGGATAAGACACCCAGTATGGCGCCGGAATAATGACCTCATCGCCCGGATTCAGGGTCGCCATGAAGGCATTGTAAATCACCGGCTTTCCGCCCGGCGAGACGTTGATTTGCGATGGCTTGTATTTCAGCCCGTTCTCACGCTCGAACTTGGCGCAGATTGCGTCTTTCAGCTCAGGAATACCGTCCAGCGCCGTGTATTTCGTCTGGCCATCCTGAATCGCCTTGATCGCAGCTTCCTTGATGTTTTCAGGCGTATCGAAATCCGGCTCACCCGCGCCCAGGCCAATCACATCCATTCCAGCGCGCTTGAGCTCCATCGCCTTATTACTCACCGCAATGGTGGCAGATGGCTGGACACGGTTGATGGCATCGCTGAGATGAAGAACGGACATGGCTTGTCTCCCCGATTAGCTTTTTCAGGAAAAGTGGAAACCGGTTTTCCGTCCGAAAAAAGCGCGATAAAACTACGTCGCGCGCATATATACGCATGTGCAGCATTTCGCCAATGCCAAAGGGCAAATTCTTTCCGATTACGGAGGCTTCCCCTCTTAAACGCGTTACCAGTCAGGCAAAACGCGCCGCCACACGATCAATTTGTTCGATTCGGCTGCCCATACGCTCTGACGTAACAGCCTTGACCTTCGCCACTATCTCAGGTCGGGCCGTCTCTGGCACACCGCCGGGCTGCGCCTCCGGATTATATTCAATCCCAAGCCTCACCGCGTCTTCAAAGTCTGGCCCATGCCGCTCGCGAATGACGCGAAACCCGAAATCAATACCGGCAGTCACACCGCCTGCCGTGATCCGGTTACGGTCAATCACCACCCGCTCATGGGTGAACTCAGCACCGAACTTCGAAAGATGCGCGCCCCAGGCCCAGTGGCATCCGGCTTTGTAGCCTTTCAGGAGCCCAGCTGCGGCCAGGACAAGCGACCCGGTGCACACACTCGTCACATACCGCGCGGCATCCGCCTGATCTCTAAGCCAGCTCAGCACGGCCTCGTCTTCCATCAGCTCTGAGCAGGAAAACCCGCCCGGAACACAGATCATGTCGTATTGTGCCGGATCATTCAGCGTCACGTGCGGCAGGAATGAAATTCCGCATGCGCCGGAGAACTTCAGCAGGCCCCGTAAAATCCAGCTGCGTCATGCCGGGATAGATCAGAAAAGCGATTTTGAATT
>PABS01000064.1 GCA_002699325.1 Ponticaulis sp.
TGTTCGGAATTCTCTATTTCCTGATCCGGTATGGCAATCAGACCATCGAGACACCGGATCAATGACGCAGAGAATAAAAGTCAGCTTTCTGTCAATCTTTATCGCAGTGATCGCAGTTTGCGCTGGGGTTGTAGGGCCAATGTCCGCTAGCGCTCAGACTATCGATCCTTGCGGCCTGGAACGGGCGTCCAGCTCATTTGAGTTCAGCCCGGAGCTTAAATCATGCGCTGATGAAGGAAATCCGGAAGCTAAGGCCTGGCTTGGTATGCTGTATTGGTCCGCAAGCATTGGCGGACCAGACGAGGCAGAGCTGAAGGATCTGACGCTTCCCTCTGGAACAAGCGCGGAAGACCTTCAATCGTTGGGCCATGGTTTGCTTTTGGGCGCTGCGAATTCCGGCTCCGCTCTTGCAATGAACGAAATCGGTGCCGCCCATTTTTATGCAACATATGGCTTCAAGCAAGACTACGAAAAAGCTCGCGACTGGCTCTTAAAAGCTTATCAGGCAGGCGACCAGATAGCGCCAATCACACTTGCCCAAATTCATGCCTACGGACTCGGAGTCCACGCAAACGCGGAAGAGGCCGAATTCTATCTCAGGGAGAGCGCTGCTCGCGGTTATGATAAAGCCCAATGTGCGCTGCGGTCGTGGGAGCGCGAGACTCGCAGGATCGGACACTCTCCCCCGCTCGGCGACTATGTCTCAGATTCCTTTCCGTGCGCCGACGAAGATGCGTATTCAGACTCCCAATTTTTCATTGTCGCAGCCTGTGTGTTTTCTGGTCCACTTCACTTGACTTACGCCTGCCTTTCGGGCTTTTAGCACGCTTCGCCCCGTTTACTCGGGTGCGGAAGCATTTCCAGCCGAAGTGGTTACCGGTTCGGCGTCCGGGAATGCGACAACAAAATTTATGACGGGATGGTTGGTGTCCGCCGTTGAAATCGTTCTTCGCAATAAGGCGTTGAACCGGACCCGGTCGAATGAATGAGGTTGATATGTCTCGCAGACATAGCACGAAGTATAAGATTGATCGCCGCGTCGGCGAAAACATCTGGGGTCGCCCAAAGTCACCAGTCAACAAACGCCCGAACCGCCCTGGTCAACATGGTGGCGCACGTCGTGGCAAAATGTCCGACTTCGGTACCCAGCTGATGGCGAAGCAGAAACTGAAATTCTACTATGGTGACATCACCGAGAAGCAGTTCCGCCGCACATATGACGAAGCTAACCGCCGTAAAGGCAACACGGCTGAGAACCTGATCGGTCTTCTCGAAAGCCGTCTGGACGCATTCGTTTACCGCTCTAAAATCGTACCAACAATCTTCGCAGCACGTCAGTTCGTGAACCACGCGCACGTGAAGGTGAACGGTGTTCGTACCAACATCCCTTCCTACCGCCTGAAGCCAGGTGATGTGGTTGAAGTTCGTGACCGCGCGAAGAACATGGCGCTGGTTCTGGAAGCCCTCGGTTCTGGCGAGCGCGACATTCCTGACTATATCGACGTTGACCCGAAAGCCATGACTGCAACTTTCGTTCGCATTCCTGAGCTGTCTGATGTTCCATACCCTGTGAAAATGGAACCAAACCTGGTCGTCGAATTCTACTCCTCTTAAGAGGACTGAAGACACGAAGTTTCAAAGCCGTCCGGTCTATCCGGGCGGCTTTTTTCGTTGCAAGCTCACCAGATGAGCTTTGATATTCCTTCTTCCGAAAAAGTCGCTGACCAGCTGATCGCCAAACCAGGCAAAACATTCAAACTGAAAGACATCCCAACCCGGGATGAGAGTCTGTTCGAGGACAAACACGCCGCACGCGCCAGCACCGAGGAAGATGCCCGCGAGATCGATCGCCTTCAGGACATTCTCTACGCTGAGCAAAAACGCGCGCTTCTGGTTGTCCTTCAGGGCATTGATACGGCCGGCAAAAGCGGCACCATGCGCGCGGTCTTTGCCTATACAAGCCCGCTTGGCCTGCAGGTCGCTGCCTTCAAAAAGCCTACCGACCTAGAGCTCGCCCACGACTATCTCTGGCGCGTTCATCAGGTCGTGCCGCGCAAAGGGTTTATCGGCATCTTCGACCGCTCCCATTATGAGGATGTGCTGGTGGTAAAAGTTCGCGGCTTCGCACCTAAAGACGACATTGAACGTCGCTATGACCAGATCAATCAGTTTGAGAAACACCTCACAGAGAACGGCACGGAAATTCTCAAATTCATGCTGCACATCTCTCCAGAGACGCAGGCCGAACGACTGAAATCCCGTCTTGCTGAGCCGCACAAGCGTTGGAAGTTCAATCCGGGAGACCTCGAAGACAGAAAGCTGTGGCCTGAGTTTATGGATGCCTATGATGACATGGTTGAGCGCTGCTCAACCGACCATGCGCCCTGGTATGTCGTGCCGTCTGATTCCAAATCTCGCCGGAATGCCATGATTGCACGAATCGTCCGTCGCAAGCTCGAACAGATGGATCCGCAATATCCCGACCCGGGTTGGAAAGCTGAAGATTACGACCTCTGATCCTTTCAACCCAAGTCTCCTGTCAACTGATGACGAATCGGGCGCTCAAGAGCACCCCTGCGCATGATTCCGGCTTACACGCGATCGTGAGGGCAAACTCGCATTCGCGCGTTGTGTTCAGGGGTGGCCCCACTTAAAGCCAGCGAAACTAAAATGGCAGGGACGGGTCGACGTGAAACACATCGCGTTAGGATTAGTGTGCAGTTTATTCATTGGATTTTCGGGCGCCGAAGCACAGACAAAGAATAATTCCATCCCCGATCCGGCGACCTATGTGCCCACGGTAAAGCCGGTCCGTATCTCGCCTGAAGAAGCGCCCATCATCGACGGCGTTCTGGATGATCCGGTCTGGGAAAAAGCTGCTGTCATCGACGAATTCTACAAGGTGGCGCCGACCCTGGGTCATCCGAGTGAAAAAACCCGCGTCTATTTCGCCTATGATGCTGAAGCGCTTTACGTTGCCTTCGAAGCCTTCGACTCCGAACCGGAGAAGATCATCAATCGCATCATGACGCGTGACGGTGAAGTCTGGCGCGACGACATGATCCGTTTCTACATCGACCCGTTCAATACAGGTCTCGGTGGCTTCGGCTTTGACATCAATGCCCTTGGTGCGCGACTTGACCGGATTATTCAGAAAGGTCGCACGCCAATTGATGAGTGGGACACAATCTGGGACACAGAAGGCCGCGTGACAGACGAAGGCTGGGTGGTTGAAATGGTCATCCCCTTCCGGTCGATTAGTTTCGATCCGGAGAATTCAGATGGCTGGGGTCTGCTCATCACCCGCGAACTGGCACATAAGAGCGAAGAAATTCGCTGGTCCAGCATCGATCCCGGCGTGGCCAAATTTGACTTTCGCCAGCCTGGCCGCCTTGTCGGCGTGCAGGATATCGAACAGGGACTCGGCCTCGATGTTGAACTTCTCGGCACGGTTATCGCATCGCGCGACTGGACCAACCCACGCGATGACGACGTGTCCATCGAGCCGAGCGCCAACATTTATTACAAAATCACGCAATCGCTGACCGGGCTTCTGACTCTCAATTCAGACTTTTCAGACACCCCGCTGGATACGCGCCAGATCAACACAGGCCGGTTTTCCCTCTTCCAGCCAGAAACCCGCGACTTCTTTCTTCAGGATGCCGCCGTTTTCGAATTCGCGGGCGATATCTTCACCGGAAGCCCAAACGGCCAACCTTTCTTCTCGCGGCGCATCGGGATTGTAAATGGCGAGCAAGTGGATCTCAAAGCGGGTCTGAAGCTGAGCGGTGAAATCAAGGGTGTGGAGCTTGGCGTACTCAGCGCCAGAATGGGCGAAACGGATAATCTTGAGTCGCAGACCCTTTCCGTCGGGCGAGCCAGTCTGGATGTGCTCGACAATTCCCGGCTCGGCTTCATCGCCACCAATGGCGACCCGACAGGCAACACCAACAACTCGCTCTATGGGTCTGATTTTATTTACAGAAACAACAGCTTCATGGGCGGCGGCCTCTTACAGGCCACAGCATTTTACATGAAGTCACTCTCCTCAGTTGCCGATGATGAATCCTTTGGCATCAAGGTGGACTATCCCAACGACAAATGGACCTGGAGCGTCTCAGCCACTGAAATCGGAGAGCAATTCAGACCGGCCCTTGGCTTTGTGAACCGCCCCGGCATCCGGGATTATGGCGCCAGTTGGCATCGTCGGTTTCGTACGCGGGATAGCTGGTATCAATACTGGCAGTTCGGCACGAGCCACGATTACATCACCAATTTTGATGGTGAGATGCAGACGCGCAAAAACTCGCTCAACTTCGATGTAGAGCTGCGCGCCACAGACCGGATTGGCTTCCGTTTGTATGAGGGTGAAGAAGTCGTCAATGCGCCCTTCCTCCTGCCCACGGGTATCGTCGTACCAGCTGGGCGCTATAACGCGAATGGTGCGTTTGCGTCGCTCCGCTCGTCCTTCTCCAGGCCGTATGGCACGGATTCAGATATTCGATTTGAAGAATATTTCGGCGGAGAGCGCCTGCGAACCAAGTTGAATGGATCGCTTCGTCCATCGCGATACTGGAATTTGAACGTCACCTGGGAGCGCGATCAGATATCGGTGCCGGCCGGCGATGTAACCGTTCAGATCTATGCGCTGGAAAACGTGGTGAACATGTCCTCTGATGTTTCGATTGAGACCCAGGCTCAGTACGACAATATCTCTGAATCCTTTTCGCTGTTCAGCCGGATGCGTTGGGAAGTGCGCCCGGAAACCGAGGTCTTTCTGTCTCTCGGTCACGGCGCCATCATCCGGTATGACGACTTCCCAAGGGATTTCAGATCACTGCAGACCCAACTGGTGCTCCGCGTCGGTAACCGTTTCCAGTTTTAGAATATTTCGAACTGCTGTCATATTGATACTTGACGATCAATTATTGAAAAGCGATAAGTTATTTATTGCTTTTCAATAAGGTTCAGATCTATGAAAATTCTCACCCTCGCAGCGCTGTCAGGCATGCTTCTCGCCACGGCGGGCTGCGTCGTCATTGATGCAGATTCACACGAAGACTGGGATGCCAGTTTTTCATCAGGTGCCGAGCGTCTCTACTCTGCGGATATCTCAAACAACGAAATCTCCGTTCGCGTCGCCGCATCGGGTTGCACAACCAAAGACTTTTTCGATGTCGATGTTGATCATGAAGGCGGCAACACGTTCGAAGTCGAATTGGACCGCGAACGCCGCGACTATTGCGAAATGCTCCAGCAGGACGGCGAACGCCTGACATGGACGTTCTCAGAACTAGGAATTCCGAATGGCGCAAAAGTCATCCTGCGCAATCCGGTAGGCCGTTAAACCGGCCAAATGCCCGAGAAACTCTCAGAGGGTCTCCGGACCCTCTTTTTTTATGGGTAGAGGCGCGTCGTCGTCCAGTTTGCGGCTTCGCTCTCTCGCCGGAACACCAAGCGATCATGAAGCCTGAACGGCCGATCCCGCCAGAACTCGATTTCAACCGGCTTGAGCCGAAAGCCTGACCAGAATTCCGGCCTCGGCACCTCACCCAGGCCAAACTTTGCAGCATATTTCGCAACGCGCTTTTCAAGCGCAAACCGGCCTTCAAGCGGACGCGACTGCTCGCTGGCCCAGGCACCAATCCGGCTGTCGCGTGCCCGTGATTGAAAATAGGCATCTGCCTCTGTACCGGAGACGGTTTCAACAATGCCTCTGACGCGGATCTGCCTGCGAAGTGATTTCCAATGAAAACACAGCGCCGCCTTTTTCTGTCCGAGCAGCTCCCTGCCCTTCGCACTTTCAAAATTCGTGTACCAGACAAAGCCATCCGCATCGGCGTCCTTGAGAAGCACCATGCGCACATTTGGCAGGCCATCAGCATCCACCGTCGCCAGTGACATTGCGTTTGCATCACTCGGCTCAGACTTCACCGCCTCTGCCAGCCAGTCGGAGAAGAGATCAAACGGATCTTCTTTGGAGAAGAAAACGCTGTCATCCGCCGGCATGTCACTTTTGCGGTCTTCATAGTCGGGTGACGCCGGAATGATCCCGCCGATTTGCTTTTTGGTCATGACACGCCCTTCGATCACATCCTTCTGCGCTCTATGTCAGCCCCATCGCCGCCGAGATCAAGTCAAAGGAGGGCTCAGATCACCCGCTTTCCTGCAACCACCCGACGGTTTCTTGTCGATATTTTTCTTTGGGCATTCAAATCAGTGCCGGGACCACTTAAGACAGGCGGCGAGACCGCAAACGTCGGTGCGCAAACTGAACCCGGATAGAAAACGACATGTCGCATAACACCTTTGGTCATCTTTTTCGCGTCACCACCTGGGGTGAAAGCCATGGCCCGGCAATCGGCTGTGTTGTTGACGGATGTCCATCCGGCGTCCGGCTGGATGTCGAAGAGATTCAGAAATATATGGACCTCCGCCGGCCAGGGACCTCCCGCTTTGTCACTCAGAGGCGAGAGCCCGATCAGGTAAAAATACTCTCTGGCGTTTTTAGTGATGACCTGACCGAAGAGAAATTTGGCGGGCAAGTCACAACAGGTACACCCATTTGCCTGATGATCGAGAACGTCGATCAGCGCTCCAAGGATTATTCGGACATTCGCGACAGATATCGTCCAGGCCATGCTGACTACACCTATGATCAGAAATACGGAGTGCGCGATTATCGCGGCGGTGGCCGATCCTCAGCACGTGAGACGGCCTCTCGCGTCGCCGCGGGCGCCGTTGCGCGCGCCGTGCTCGGCACAGGCGTTAGCATCCGGGCGGCGCTGGTTCAGATTGGCGAGCATAAGATCGACCGCGCAAAATGGGATTGGAGCGAAACTGAAAAGAATCCGTTCTGGTGCCCCGACGTCGACACAGCAAAAACCTGGGAAAGGTATCTGGACGATATCAGAAAATCCGGCTCATCGGTCGGCGCTGTCATCGAAGTTGTCGCTGAAGGCGTTCCAGCAGGCTGGGGCGCGCCGATTTACGGCAAGCTCGATTCCGATCTTGCCATGGCGCTGATGTCCATCAACGCCGTGAAAGGGGTCGAAATCGGCGCCGGGATGGACGCTGCCGGCCTCTCAGGGGAAACGAATGCAGATGAAATGCGTTCTGGAAATGATGGCCCACGCTTCCTGTCGAATAACAATGGCGGCATTCTTGGCGGAATATCTTCCGGCCAGCCCGTCGTGGCGAGATTTTCCGTGAAGCCGACTTCGTCCATACTCACCACACGCCAGTCGGTGACGGCTTCCGGCGATGATGTCGACGTTCGCACAACCGGCCGCCATGACCCATGCGTCGGCATTCGTGCTGCGCCAGTTGCCGAAGCGATGATGGCCTGCGTCCTCGCCGACCATAAACTACGGCATAGGGGGCAGACAGGCGGATGAATGCACGCGTCTTCACAGCAGACTATGACAAGTCCGACATCGCCACCCGTGTATGGTTGCCGCTCGGCGTGGCGGCTGTACTGGGCATGGCAGGTTTGCTGCTGGGCTATCCGCTCATGTCTCTTGCAGCCGGTGTCCTCACATTCATAGCACTACGCTCCTGGCCGCTGACACGAGACCAAAGGCCAGCACTCACGCTGAATAATAGCGGGATTGAAATTGACGGGCTCGGTCAGGTCCGCTGGAATGATGTGATCCGTGTGGAATCTGGCGTTGTGCAGATCAACTCGGAAAAACGACCTGCGATTGATCTGGCGTTTTCCCGCCCCATTCAGGAGGTTTTCACCGCGACAGCGGCGACCCGGCTGCGCCCGTGGGAAATCCGCGTCTTTAAACTCCGAAAAGACGGAAAGATGCGCCTGGACTTGTCACGTATGGAAGACAAGCCAGAGGAAATTCTCGCCGCGTTTCGTCATTTTCACGGCGGCGTTCTGTAAACGGTAACATCTTGGGGGAACCCTCACCATTAGAGGCCGTTAGGCTTCTCAATGCCGTTAACTCAAATTCTTGAAATTCAATCGCTTCCTCAGGCGATTATTCTGTTCGCCATCGCGACAGCAGTGATTCTGGCAGTTGGTCTGAAACTCTCACGCGATGCAGATATCCTCGCCGATCGCACAGGCATGGGAGAGGCGCTCGCCGGCGCAGTCCTTCTTGGCGCGGCAACCTCTGCCTCCGGCATTGTCACTTCGGTCAGCGCTGCAGCCACCGGCGATGTAAACCTCGCCTACTCCAACTCGCTGGGCGGCATTGCAGCACAGACCGCATTTCTGGTTGTCGGCGACATCTGGTATCGAAAAGCAAACCTTGAGCACGCGGCGGCAGAAATCGCCAACATCACACAATCGGCGCTCTTGTGCCTGCTACTGGCGATTCCACTGGTCGCCTATGCCCTGCCTCAGGTCACCCTGTTCGCGATTCACCCTGCCAGCCCGCTGCTGATCGGCGTCTACATTTTTGGTTTGTTTCTGGCGCGCCACGACCGGAAAGACCCGATGTGGATCGCCAAGAACACGCCGGATACACGCGTTGATGAACCCGAAGAAGAAGATGAAAGCGCACCTTCGACGCGATTTATCGCGCTGAGATTTGCAGGGCTTGTTGCGATCGTCGCCATTGCAGGCCTGGTCGTCGCAAGATCAGGAATCGCAATTGCCACAGCTTCAGGCCTGAAACAAAGCGTCGTCGGGGCCATGCTTACAGCGGTCGCGACCTCTCTTCCAGAACTCGTAACCACCATTGCCGCCATTCGCCGTGGGGCGCTGCAACTCGCCGTCGGCGGTATCATAGGCGGCAATATGTTTGACGTGCTCTTTCTGTCGGCCTCGGACGTCGCTTATCGCGATGGTTCCATCTATGGCGCGATCGATGGCTCAGCGCGCTTCTGGGCGCTGACCGGCATTGTAATGACCTTGATGCTCGTCTTGGGGCTTATTCGACGTGAGAAAAGCGGGCCCGGAAATATCGGCTTTGAAAGCGTCTCCGTGCTCGTCATTTATATTGCAGCCGCGGTGGCAGCCGCCACTGTGCTCTGACCCCGTCTCAGGCGCCAAAACCTCCAGATTGGAGATAGGCACGCTCTTCAGCGGTTGTGTCTCTGCCCAGCATATCATTGCGATGAGGAAAGCGCCCGAAACGCGCAATCGCATCCATGTGGATCAGGGCATAGTGATAGTTTTCTTTCATGTCGGTCTGGCGGAAGAGATCACAGCAGAGGCGTTGGTCTTCAATCGCTTCCGAATGCATGAACGGCATGTAGAAAAAGGCTCGCGCTGGCGCCATATAGGCTCTGTCATAGCCGCGCTCTATCGCCATGTGCGCCAGTTCAACCGCCCGCTCATCTGACGCGAACTGCTCGGCCGATCCACGCTGAATATTTCGCGGGATCTGATCAAGCAGAATGATCAGGGCCAGCAGGCCGGCTGCTGTATCCGCCCAGTCGTCGAGTTTGCCCTCGCGCCCTTTTTTCAGAAGATCAGAAAACTGCTCGCAGGCTGCGTCGAATTTGTCGCCGCCGGCAAACCATTTTGATGGTCCCGCTTCAAACCAGAATGACAAGAGCTCAATTGCCTCTGAAGGCTCGGTCTTTCTGGTCACTCTGGTTTTCTCCATGTCTGAATGCGTGTCAGGAAGGCCGTTTTGACAGGTTCGGCGATCAATCCCGCTCTTGCAAAAATCTGATCAAATTCTTCTCTCAGATAGCCTTTGTAATACGGCTCATGAAAGCCTTCGGGGAAGTATTCCAGCAGACCATCCAGCTCAGGCGTATCCCCAAACTGCAGCGAATCCGCAAAAACAAACGCGCCACCCGGCTTGAGTGTGCGCGCGATTTCACTCGCCACCATTGGGCGCACTTTCAGTGGCAATTCGTGAAACAGATAGATGGATGAGATCAAGTCGAGGCTGTTGTCCTCGATCGGCATGGCTTCGGCACTGGCCTCAATGATATCCGCTTGCGGCCAGCGCCGAACCGCTTTGCGGGCCTTTTGGGAATAATTGGGCGACAGATCGAGGCCGCTCGCCTTCAGCCTGGGGAATGCGTCAAGAACGCAGGCCAGAAACCGCCCCGTTCCGCAGGCAAGATCCAGAAACTCCGTCTGTCTTTGATCGCGTCCTTTCATTTGCCGAGCCACCTCACCCAGCACACAGCGGCGCATCACATCGGCAGCGCCGGTGAACAGCACCTCCACCTGCGTGTCATAAAGATCAGCGCTTTCATCAGTGAACCAGCCTCCGGACTGATAATGAAAGTTCTGTCTGTAATAGGTCGGATATCTCTCCGGATCCGCGATCTCCCGGACTTCAGTGCCAGTCCGGTTCACACGTCTTTCATCTACGCTCACAGCGTCGCGAATAAAGTCCCGGGAATGACGCAGGGCTTTCGGGAGCTGAGTAATAGAGACATCCCGCGGTCGCGGATAAAGCCCCGCTTCGATGTTTGCGAGGTCCTGCTGATACGCCTTGAAGAATTCCTTACGCATGACCTTGAGGTCGGGCCGGCCATTCTCGGGTGTAAAGCTCGGCTCACCGGGTCTCGAAAAACCGGATGATCGTCTGCGAATGAGTGAATAGTGACCGCCATACCATACTGTTCTCAGCCCCTGCGCGATCGCATAGCGGGCGGTTGAGAGCCTTGGCTTAACAGCCTGGATTTCGTCTGACATGGCATAGCCTCCTTCACTACATATTGGAGGTTCTTGCGATCAGGAAAGGCTTATGGAGCCCCCTTTTTTGCGAGCACGACCCATTCCTGATTGCCGTCCGCGCCCTTGAGCACAGAAAGCGCCCAGCTTGCGATCTGCCAGCCTTGCGCTTCCAGCCAGACTGCAAAACTGTCTCTTGCAAGTTCAACGGCCTGTGTATCTGTGACGATACCGCCTTTTCCGACGTTTTTTCGCCCGACCTGAAACTGAGGTTTAAAGAGAAACACTCCGGTCGCCTCAGCTCTGGCAAAACCGAGCGCTGGGTTAAGCACCTTCTCAAGTGCGATGAAGCTCGCATCACAGACGACCAGATCGACTGGCCGGTCAATCAGATCCTCGGTTAGATTCCGCGCGTCGGTCTGTTCATAGAGCGTGATTTGGTGATTGGCGCGCAAACGCTCATGAAACTGGTCTCTGCCGACATCGACCGCAAATACATGGTCTGCCCCGTATTCGAGCAGAACTTCTGTAAATCCGCCCGTTGAGCACCCCACATCCAGACAGACGGCCCCGCTGACATCGCAGTCAAAAGCATCCAGGGCCCCTTTAAGCTTCAACGCGGCGCGTGAGACATAAGGATGTGCCTTCTCTGAGGTCACTTCGTCATCGGGCGAAACTTTTTCTGATGCTTTCAGCGCCTGACGACCATTCACGAACACCTTTCCGGCCTCGATCGCCGCCTGAGCTTCTGATCGGCTCGTCATCTGTCCGGTGTCGATGAGAAATTTATCAAGGCGCTTTCGGTCCATGTGCTGCCTCTAGCTTAGCTCCTTCCAAAAGAAAACGGGCGGACTCAAAAGGACCGCCCGTTTTAATTTCTTCATAGATCCGACATACTCAGACTACTCGTCAAACATGTCGCTCCAGAGCGCTTCGCGGCTCACACGCAATGCCTCAACGACAATAACGAGACCCGCGAGGCAAAGAACCATCAGTGGCGCAGCAGGTTGCTGCACCGCGTTCACCATCACATCTATCATTTTTTTTCACTCTCTCCCTCGGAGTGTGGACAGAGTACGCCTGACAGCCTTAATGAAGAGTATGCGAAATCAAGATTTTTGGTGGCTGAATTTGCCTAAAAATAGATTGATTTCATTCATGTTTTGGTAGGAATTAGGACCGGCTCAAAGGGGTCTGGTCGTATGATCTGGAGGCGCAAATCCCCCGTCGAAAATCTCCACCTCCACGCGCCTGGCAACGCATGTTGTCCGGACGCCGCCTGGACCTTCTGGACCCGTCTCCTTTGGATATCGAAGTCGAGGACATTGCGCATGGCCTTGCGCGCGTCGCCAGATGGAACGGTCAGACGATTGGCGATCATGCATTTTCTGTCGCACAGCACTGCCTTGTGGTCGAAGCCGTCTGCCGGGACCTCTCGCCCTCAATTTCCACCAGTGACTGCCTTGTCGCACTCCTGCATGACGGCCCGGAATACGTCATCGGCGATATGATTTCGCCTTTTAAAGCCGTACTTGGGCCGGGCTATCGCGAATTCGAAGACAGGCTGGAGCGGGCAATTCACATCCGTTTTGGCTTACCGCCAGTCACAGACACAAAACTGAAAAAGCTGATCAAGCGAGCCGATCACATCAGCGCATGGCTTGAAGCGGTTCAGCTGGCCGGTTTCTCCAGTCGTGAGGCCGATGAGATCTTTGGTGAACCTGAAGTCCAGTCTGACCTCCGACTGGTCCCGCTCCCCGCCCGTGACGCGCAAGCTGCATTCGTCGCCCGGTTCAACGAGCTTCATGCAGAGCTTGCGCACTGAACGTTAGTCACATCCAGTCTCGCGGTATTCTACGAGGCGGTTGAGGACGGACTGTTCGTCCACTCGAATTTGATTATAGCGTCCGTTACACCCATCATGCTTTATTCGCGCCGCTCAACAATGAGCCTCAAAGATCGGGAGACGGCCATTCCATGACCCTTCGCGTGGGCCTTTCAGCAGTGATTGTTGCCGTCATCGATGGTGCGCCGCACGTGCTGGCGACGCGAGGTTCGGGGGATTCTCCTGATGGCCTGCCGTTTGGTCCCTTCGATCCCGAGAGCCACCGAACCTTCGAACTGGGTCTGCGAGACTGGGTGAGCGCACAGACCGGTTTCGATATCGGCTATGTCGAACAACTTTACACATTCGGAGATCGCGGGCGTGAGCTTCCGACAGCCCGGCTGGATGACAACAGCCCTGAAGAACGCGTAATCTCTGTCGGCTATCTTGCCCTTACTCCGGAAGCGACTGAGATCGGCGCATTCGACGCTGTCTGGCGCGACTGGTATCGCTTCTTCCCATTTGAAGACCATCGCGAGGGGCCTCCAGAGATTATCGAGCGTGACATTGCCCCTGCCCTGCGCGACTGGGCCGAAAAGGGCGACACGACGCCCGCTCGTCAGGAGAGATGGGTTCGCGCCTGTCTCGCCTTTGGCCTGGAAGGACGAAGCTGGATCGAAGAACGCGTGCTCGAGCGGTATGAACTCTTGTACGAAGCACGCCTGGTTCCGGAAGCTGCCCGCGACGAAGGCCAACCCTTGACCGCCCCCCTTGGAGCCCGGCACACCGGCACGCCCATGCGGTCCGATCACAGGCGCATCCTTGCAACGGCGATGGCACGCCTGCGGGGCAAACTGAAATATCGGCCCGTGATTTTCGAATTGATGCCCGACGCCTTCACCCTGTCAGCGCTTCAGGAAGCCGTGGAGGGCATACTGGGACTGCGTCTTCACAAACAGAATTTCAGACGGGCGCTGGATAAATCAGGCTTCGTCGAAGGGCTTGGAAGTTTTGAAACCGCTACAGGTGGGCGCCCCGCGGAACGCTTCCGTTTCAAGCGGGAAATTTTGTCCCGCAAAGCCATTTCCGGGATACAAACGCCTCAAAAACGCACCGAAACGTGAGCCGGACGCAAGAAATTCTATCCGTACGCTCCACGAATACCAGCTTGCATCATCAGCTGGTTTGACGTATTTGTGACGGTCTGAGTTATACTCAAATTGGGCAAAAGTGGGTTCCCGACATCCTTCTCAAGGCCAGAGCTCTTGAAAAGGCGGCTTGTTCTACCCATATAATACTCAAATTGAGCAAAAGGCGAAAGCCGGATTCTTAAGGAGGGACTTATGGCCCGTATCATTGATTTTGCCCCTGGCTGCGACATGCCGGCACTCGGCCGCACGCCGACTGCGCTCGAAGCGCGTGGGCTGTCCTACTCCGACGAGGTGAAGGCAGAAACAGATCATCTNTATGATCAGGTGAAAGACTTCGTCACGCCAATGGAATGGCCGGGNATTGCCCCGCTCGTNCACGGNATTAACAAGCTCAAAAAAGANCGTGATGCCGTTATTCTGGCCCACAACTATATGACGCCCGACATTTTCAATCTTGTCGGNGATTTTCGTGGTGACTCTCTGCAGCTCGCTCGCGAAGCCGCTAATGTGCCGCAAAAGGTGATCGTTCAGGCTGGCGTGCACTTCATGGCCGAGACCTCGAAGATTCTCGCCCCGGAAAAGACCGTCCTGATTCCGGATCTTGAGGCTGGCTGCTCGCTGGCATCTTCAATCACCGGCGCGGANGTTCGTCTCATCAAGCAGAGATATCCCGGCATCCCTGTCGTCACCTATGTGAACACGACGGCAGACGTGAAAGCAGAAACAGATGTCTGCTGCACCTCGTCTAATGCCGTTCAGGTGGTTGAGCATGTTGCTGNCGAATGGGGCGTCGACAAGGTCATTCTGATCCCAGACAAATACCTCGCGCGCAATGTTGCGGCTGTGACGGATATTGAGATCATCACCTGGGATGGTCGTTGCGAGGTGCATGAGCAGTTCACCGCTGACGATATTGAGGCTTTGCGCGACGCGCATCCGGGCGTTCTGATCCTGGCGCACCCTGAGTGCCCGCCAGATGTACTCGAGGCGGCGGACTTTGCAGGCTCAACCTCAGCTCTGTCGAATTACGTTTCTGACCGCTCGCCAAACAAGGTTGTGCTGCTCACAGAGTGCTCCATGAGCGACAATGTGGCGTCTGCCAATCCTGACGTGGAGTTTGTCAAACCCTGCAATCTGTGTCCTCATATGAAGCGGATCACGCTTGAGAATATCTATGATGCCCTCAAGGATATGAAGCACGAGGTTCTGGTAGAGGAATCAGTCCGGATCGAAGCCAAAAAGGCGATTGATGCGATGCTGGCACTTCCAAACCCCAAAACCGCCCGGCCATTTGAAACAGGCCTGGCACCCAAGGACATTGAAACGCTCAGCGCGCAATAAGTCGCGCTGAGGCCTTCCGGAGGTGACATGATAAACAGACGCGCGAAATTGGCCTTTCCTGCCAGCGTCTGTTTGTCATTTTCGGCAGCACCAGCCATGGCGTATCCCACCGACCTTCCCGCGACGCAGGCGTCCGAGCGCGTCACGCTCGCAACACTGCGCGGGAACTGGTCCTTCAGCACAGATTATTACAGATCCGGTCTCTGTCAGATGTCAGGCAATCTGCACGTATTCGAACAGACGAAGCCCGATCTGGCGGCCTGTGTTCTAACCGCCGTCGAAGTCTGCGGTGCAGAGCGCTCGGTGGTCGAGCAATCCTGTGAGATGTCCTTCATTGACGGTCAGGTCGAGATCGTCAGCACGATTGAACAGTTCATAGAAAGAAAGCCGAGTTCGCTCGGTTATCTGCCAGATAATTTTCTGCTTGATGAAGTGAATGCAGACGAAATGTCTGGTGAGTTGGAATCTGCCGTGTCATCTAATGCTGTCTTCCGTCGTCAAGAAGGAGGCATTTCATAATGTCCCGCTCCCTCTCATTTCCTGTTCTCGCCACTGCGTTTGCACTCGCGCTTCCCGTGAATGCTGAACAGAAGATGCCTTCGGCGCCAGAAGCCGCGGACATCAGTGGAGAATGGGGCTTTACCGCCAACACCAATGACGACTGCTCGTTTACCGGTACGGCCCTTCTGACCAGGACAAGTGATCCGAACCGGTTCGGCTGCGAACTGACCGCCCTTCAGATGTGTACCACTGAAACATGGCAAGTGAGGCAATCCTGCTCTGCCGTGCGTCTTGATGACCAGCTAATCATCAATTCCGAAATCGAAGAGTTCCTGCAGGGCGAACCTAATCAGGGATATCTGCCGGACAACTTCTCCCTCAAGATCAAGTCGTCAGACTTCATGAAAGGCGTGCTTCTGTCCTGGGGTCGTCATTCAGCGGAGTTCCGCCGTACAGAAGATGTCATAGGCTAAAATTCTCCATGACGTCTTTGAATGATGGGCACCGGCTCCATGAGTGAACGGCCAGATATCCTTATTGTTGGCGCAGGGCTGGCAGGGCTTTTTCTTGCACTGCGCCTTGCCCCCCGCAAATGCACAATCATTTGCCCGGCCCCACTCGGCGAGGCAGCCTCATCAAGCTGGGCACAGGGCGGGCTTGCAGCGGCGCTGGCGCCTGACGATTCCCCGGAAGTTCACGCCGCAGATACGGTCAAAGCCGGAGATGGTCTGGTTGATCCTGTCACAGCACAGCTTATTGCAGAGGACGGCCCCGAGCGCGTTCGCGACCTCCTCATGCTGGGTGTCCCATTCGATCGAACCCCGGAAGGCGCATTGGCGCTCTCTCTGGAGGCCGCCCATTCGAAGCCAAGGGTGGCCAGAGTGGCTGGTGATCTGGCGGGCAAGGCCATTATGCAGGCGCTGATTGATGCCGTCCTCGCGGCCGACCACATCAGTCTTATTGATGGCCTCAAGGCCGTCGCACTCCTCACTGACGGCCAGGGCAAGGTCCACGGCATTCGGGCGCAGAAATCGAACGGTGATCTCGAATCCTTGTTTGCGCCTGAAACCGTGCTCTGCACCGGCGGGTCTGGTGGGCTCTTCCGGGTCACGACCAATCCGCGCGAATCCCGCGGCGATGCATTGGCCATGGCGTATGAGGCCGGAGCGCTGCTCTCAGATCTCGAATTTGTTCAGTTTCACCCAACAGCCATCGACATAGATCGCGACCCTGCCCCGCTTGCGACTGAGGCTCTGCGCGGCGAAGGCGCCCGCCTGATAAATGCGGATGGCAATTTCTTCATGCCGCGTCATGATCCCATGGGAGAGCTCGCCCCACGCGACCGTGTCGCTCGCGCTGTGCATATTGAAGCGCTGTCCGACCGGAAGGCCTTTCTCGACACGAGAGAAACGATTGGTGATGAGATCGCCACGCACTTCCCCACTGTTTTCGGTGCCTGCATGGCCGCTGGCATAGACCCTCGCAAAAGCCCGATCCCGATCGCCCCGGCTGCGCATTATCACATGGGCGGCATTGTCACCGATGTCTGGGGGCGCACGAGCTTGCCTGGTCTTTCAGCTTGCGGCGAATGTTCGTCCACCGGCGCGCACGGCGCCAATAGACTGGCGTCAAACTCCTTGCTTGAAGCGGTCGTCTTTGCTGCGCGAATTGCTGACCGGCTTAGAGAGGCTGAACTGCCAGACCAGTTTGATGAAAGCGCCCAGGGGCAACCAGCACCTGACCTTGCGCCCGACCATCTGAAGACACTCCGGCACCGTATGGAACGCGAATGCGGCGTGGTGAGAAGCCAGGATGGCTTGTCGGCCTTGCTGGAATGGATTGACGAGACAGCCAGGTCTTATCCGGAGGGGCCACTTCCCCGCGCGCTTCAGGTCTCACGCCTGATGGTGATCTCCGCGCTGCGACGTGAGGAAAGCCGCGGCGGCCATTACAGGTCCGACTATCCTGAGCCGTCTGAGCACCCGACCCGGAGCTTCGTGTGCCGGTCCGGAGATGAGCCGCTATTTCTGGACGCTTTGCCGTCTCTGAAGGACCAAACGACATGAGCCATATTCCGCCGCTTCCAGATATCATTCTCGAGCCCATCGTCCGTCTTGCGCTTCAGGAAGACCTTGGGCGCGCGGGCGATCTGACGACCGACGCGACGATTGATCCTGAAACTCAGCTCATAGCCGTCATTCGCGCCAGATCACCAGGTTCAATTGCCGGACTTGATGCTGCGGGCCTGGCACTTCGCATGATTGATCCTGCGGTTGCCCTCAAGATCGACCAGCCAGATGGCAGCCAGGTTCAAGCCGGAGATGTTGTTGCGAGCTTTGAGGGCTCAGCGCGATCCATCCTCACGGCTGAACGGACCATGCTGAACTTTTTGGGCCGCCTGTCAGGCATTGCCACCTTTACGCGGAAATTCGTCGACGCAATTGATGGAACCAGTGCCAGAATCGTCTGCACCCGAAAAACAACGCCGGGCCACCGGGCGGTTGAAAAACGCGCCGTCCGATGCGGCGGCGGCACCAGCCACCGTTATGGTCTGGATGACGCCATCATGATCAAGGACAATCATATCGCTGCCGCCGGCAGTCTCGAAGATGCTGTGAAACGCGCGCAGGCTTATGCCGGACATTTGCGCATGATCGAAGTCGAAGTTGATACGCTTGAGCAACTCGAGCGTCTGATCCCCCTCGCCCCCCATGCCGTGCTTCTGGACAATATGGACTGCGAAGATCTCAAAACCGCAGTTTCAATGGTCAATCGGCGCTTCACGACCGAAGCATCAGGCGGTGTGACCCTTGATACCGTGCGTGCGATTGCCGCCACCGGCGTCGACTTCATCTCTGTGGGTGCGCTGACTCATTCAGCGCCAAATCTCGATCTTGGTATGGATATCGGATAGCGCCAGCGCCTCATTTGAGGATTGCATTGTCTGAAATGCGTCATAACCTCGGCGTGACAGAACAATAAAGATGGAATACCTCATGGGAGAAGCGCGCGGACGAAAGAGTATTTTCGTAACGGGGGCAGCGTCAGGCATTGGCGCTGAGACAGCAAGACACTTTGCGAAGAAAGGCTGGTTTGTCGGCTTGTTCGACATTGATGAGGCTGGCCTGAAAGATGTGTCCGAGGAAATCGGCACCGATAAGTCCATCAGCGGGAAGCTGGACGTCCGAAGCCGCGAGGACTGGTCAAACGCCACAACACTTTTCAGCGAAGCGACTGAAAAGCGCATGAATGTGCTTTTCAACAATGCCGGTATCGGTCGACACGGCTGGTTTGAAGAAATCCCCCAGGACGAAGCGGATCAGGTTGTCGATGTGAACCTGAAAGGCGTGATCAACGGCGTGTATGCCTGCCTGCCGCTACTTCGCGAGACCAGTGGCGCACGCATCGTGAATACTGCCTCTGCGGCTGGTGTGATCGGTACGCCAATGCTGGCAGTCTACTCAGCGACGAAGTTCGCCGTGAGGGGGCTCACGGAAGCCCTCAATCTGGAGCTGGCCGATCAGAATATTCACGTCACAACACTGACGCCCTGGTTTATCGACACGCCCATCCTGCAGAGCTCTGCGCCGCAAGGCTCCAATCGCAATATGAAAGACGACCTCACTGAAGGCGGTGTCGAGGTCTACCCCGTCTCAATGGCGGCTGAGAAAGTCTGGGAAGCTGTTCACGGCAATCAAACCCATTATCTCGTTGGCAAGGCGGCTGAGCGCACGCAATTGGCCTCTCGCTTCCTGCCGGGCATGGTGAGAAAGCGCCTCAGGCGCGGCTTGCCCCGGCGCGAAAACGCCTGATCATTTCTGAACCAAAAAAAAGGGCGCCTCTTGGGGCGCCCTTCTTGTTTTTGACAATTGTTTTTCGGCTCAGCCTAGGTGGCGCGGTCCGCACGCTCACGCACCTGAATCCATTCCTGACCGCGTGGGAAACGGTAGAAGATGTGCGTTCCGATCGTGCGGGTCTGGATCAGGTGCTTGTTCCAGACAGGATCCACATAATTCGTGTGATAGTGCGTAGCAGTACCTGTCAGCGGCTTGTTCATATCCATCATGACATGAGCAGCAACAGTCTGGGCGCGGTTCCAGAGACGGCCACGTGCTGGGTGGCGATCCATAGCGCCATCGCAAGTGAAGCTGAACTGGCACCCTGTCGAGCGCTCAGAGCCCTGGAAGACGACCTTACAGATCGTATCCGGATAGCGGTAATCTTTAACGCGGTTACGCACGACTTCCGCGACAGCAATCTGGCCAAGCAAAGACTCGCTTCGCGCTTCGTAGTAGATCGCCTGAGAAAGGCACTCATGCTCTTTCATGTTCCGCTCAGCGAGCTCGAAGTGAACCGGCTGAAACGTCGCATAGCTCTCAAGCGCCGCAAGGTCGCGATAGCGCTGACCAAACTTATCACCCGTTGATTCAGGCGCACGCTTCAGCGCGTACTCAACGGTGCGCATCCACGGGCTATCCATTACCGCAGCAGACGTTTTGCTCTCAACTGGCGCGCGAGCTTCAATACGGGATGCAAGAAATTCTGCATCTTCACGGAACTCAGCGCGCACTGATTCCGTTTCAACACGACCAGCAAGGGTAGGAAGTGCGACGGCCGCGGTCATAACGCATGCAGTTACAGCAGCGCCACGTGCGACAAACCGTGTTTGCTCTTTGCCAGACATGGTGGACCACCACGAGGTCGCGCGGTTCGCAAGCGAACGCTGACGTAATCCCTTCGGGGGATTTGTCTTAGTAGAGGTAAACATCGTGCTTTGAACCCCAGCTTATACATACCGTCCGGGCTAGGTTATTTTCTTCCCGGTAGGCCGCTAACTACTCAAGTTAGGTGCCAGTTCTCATTCGAAGTCAGCCGTAGATAAATGTTTTTTCCCTAATAGCAAGTGCTTTGGCACTTCGCTGATACGGCGTCTTCGAGATCCAATTATGTAAACCCAGCCGAAATGAAAACTGAATTCGCGGTAACTTTGTTCCACGACCCGGCAAAAATTATCCGGTGAAAAATGAAAATTTCTCTAAAATCAGAACTCTAAAAGCCGAGCTTTCAAAGCTTCAATACTGTTTTTCAGGATCATATCACTGGGCCTCAGAGCTAAAGCCTGCGACAAAAAACGGCTGAAAAAACTTCAGCCGTTTTCGAATATTATTGTTGAAAAACGATTAATCTCGCGATTTCAGAGCCGCATGTGCGGCAGCGAGTCGCGCAATTGGCACCCTGTAAGGCGAGCAGGATACGTAATTCAGGCCTGCATCGTGACAGAAAATGACCGATGCCGGATCGCCACCGTGTTCACCACAAATGCCAAGTTTGATGTCAGGGCGCATCGACTTGCCGCGCTCTACGCCGATGCGAACAAGCTCGCCAACACCGTCCTGATCAATCGTTACGAACGGGTCCTTCTCATAAATACCCTTCTCCTCATATTGCTTGAGGAACCGGCCAGCATCATCACGGCTGATGCCGAGCGCTGTCTGGGTCAGGTCATTCGTACCAAAAGAGAAGAACTCAGCTTCTTCAGCAATCTCTGCGGCCCGCAACGCCGCACGTGGCAGTTCGATCATGGTGCCGACAAGATACTCAAGGCGCTCACCTGCAGCAGAGAATACCTCCTCCGCCATGGCATTCACACGCTCTTTGAGGATCTGAAGCTCTTTTTTGGTCGCAACCAGCGGGATCATGATCTCCGGGACTGGCTTATAGCCGGTCTCCTTGAACACCTGCAGTGCAGCTTCAAAAACCGCTCTCGCCTGCATCTCATAAATCTCTGGATAGGTAATACCCAGGCGACAACCACGGTGCCCCAGCATCGGGTTGGATTCAGCAAGCTCTGCCGCACGCGCTTTCAGGTCCTTGGCATCGAGGCCCGTACCCTTGGCAACTTCTGCGATGTCTTCATCCGTGTGAGGCAGGAATTCATGCAGCGGCGGATCAAGGAAGCGGATTGTGCATGGACGATCTTCCATGATGCGAAAGATCTCCGCGAAGTCGTCGCGCTGGAATGGCAGCAGCTTTTCGAGCGCGTCTTTCCGGCCTTTCGTGTTGGAAGCCAGGATCATGGCTCGCACAACTGGAATACGCTCCGCATCAAAGAACATGTGCTCGGTCCGGCAAAGGCCAATGCCTTCAGCACCGAAGGATTTCGCCGTCAGCACGTCAGCCGGAGTCTCGGCATTGGTACGGACTTTCAGCGTGCGGGCACGATCTGCCCATTCCATAAGCTTGCCAAAATCACCGGAGAGATCCGGCTTGGTCATTTCGACCTCACCGAACAGAACCTGACCGGCAGCACCATCAACCGTGATCACTTCGCCCTTACGGACTTCACGACCGAAAATCCTGAATACGCCTTCAGCTTCCTTGATCTGAAGCTCACCTGCGCCACACACGCACGGACGGCCCATACCCCGCGCCACAACAGCTGCGTGACTGGTCATGCCACCCCGCGCGGTAACGATCGCCTGCGCGGCGTGCATGCCGTGAATGTCTTCCGGGCTGGTTTCCAGGCGAACCAGAATCACCTTCTCACCTGTCGCAGCCATTTCAGCGGCTTCATCAGAGCTGAAAACGACTTTACCCACGGCGGCGCCCGGTGAAGCCGGAAGCCCCTGCACCAGCACATCGCGCTCAGCGTTGGGGGCAATCGTCGGGTGGAGCAGCTGGTCAAGCTGAGCTGGCTCGAGACGAAGTACAGCTTCTTCCTCGCTGATCAGGCCTTCACTCGCCATATCAACGGCTATTTTAAGCGCCGCAGCCGCTGTCCGCTTACCATTACGCGTCTGCAGCATGTAGAGGTGATTGCCCTCCACAGTGAACTCAATGTCCTGCATGTCGCGATAATGGCTTTCCAGCGTATTCGCCACGTCGGTCAGCTGCTTGTAGACAGCCGGCATTTCTTCTTCGAGTGATTTCAGATCAGAACCGATTTTCTCCGCGCGCGCTTTGGAGATTGGCGCTGGCGTACGGATGCCCGCAACCACGTCCTCGCCCTGCGCATTGATCAGAAACTCACCATAGAACATGTTCTCGCCGGTCGATGGGTCACGTGTGAAAGCCACGCCTGTTGCCGACGTATTGCCCATGTTACCAAACACCATGGACTGAACGTTGACCGCTGTGCCCCAGGCCTGCGGAATATCATTCAGCTTGCGATAAAGGATCGCGCGGTCGTTCATCCACGAGCCAAAAACGGCTGTAATCGCACCCCAGAGCTGATCCTTTGGATCTTCCGGGAATGGGTTGGCACTCAGCTTGGCGACCGCGTCCTTATAGCGCTTGATGACTTCCATCCAGTCATCGGCTTCAAGCTCTGTGTCTTCGGTGAAATCGTTCGTCTCTTTATACGTATCCAGAATATGCTCGAACTCATGGTGAGGCAGGCTCAGAACCACGTTCGAATACATCTGGATGAAGCGGCGATAGCTGTCGAAGGCAAAACGGCGGTCACCGGAAAGCTTTGCCAGGCCTTCTGCTGTCTCGCTGTTCAGGCCGAGGTTCAGAACCGTATCCATCATACCCGGCATAGAGGCGCGCGCGCCAGAACGGACAGAGACCAGAAGCGGGTTCTCAGAATCACCGAACTTCTTGCCGGTTTTCTCTTCGAGGTCAGCCAGCGCAGCCTCTACCTGGCCTGCCAGTGTCTCCGGGTACTTCTCGCCCAGGTCATAATAGGCGTTGCAGACGTCTGTCGTGATCGTAAAGCCGGGAGGAACAGGCAGACCGAGTTTTGCCATCTCAGCGAGGTTTGCACCTTTACCGCCGAGAAGGTTTTTCAGGCTGGCATCGCCGTCCGAGCCGCCACCACCAAATGCATAGACCCAGCGCGTATCCGTAACTTCACCGGCAAGCTTACTCATTTACTCGTCCCCTAACCTTCAATTTTTGTGAAGTCCGCCACGCGACCGAGCACGGACCGTATTTGAGAGAGCAGATACAATCTGTTTTGCCGCACTGCAACATCGTCTGCGTTCACTGTGACCTGATCAAAAAAAGCATCAATCGGCCCGCGCAGTTCACTCAACGCTGACATGGCTGCGCCATAGGCTTCTCGCTCCAGCGCGTCAGTCGCCGCAGCCTCGCTGTCTTTCAGCGCGGCGAACAGGTCTTTTTCTTCTTTTTCGACCAGAAGGTCGGAATTGACCGTTCCCTGGTATTCAGTGCCGTCTTTTTTCTCTTCTGCTTTGAGAATATTCGTGGCGCGCTTGTATCCGGCCAGCAGATTCGCGCCGTCTTCTGTCGCGAGGAAGTCCTGCAGCGCATCAACACGCTTGGTGATGGCCACAAGATCATCTTCGCCGAGCGCAAACACCGCATCAATCAGGTCATAGCGTTTACCCTGATCTCGCAGGTATTGTTTTACGCGATCCACAAAAAAGCTCATCAGATCTGCGGTGACGGCTTCAGCAGGCAAAACGCCAGACTTCTCGCGCAGAACGCCAAGCACATCGCTAATCAGCCCAACCAGCGGAAGGCGGACTTCATTCTCGAAAAGAATGCGCACGACACCCAGCGCCGCACGACGCAGCGCAAACGGGTCTTTTGAACCCGTTGGCTTTTCATCAATCGCCCAGAAACCGACCAGCGTATCGAGCTTGTCGGCGAGCGCCACAGCAATCGACACTGGCGCGGTTGGCACCGCATCAGACGGCCCCTGCGGCTTGTAATGATCGCGAATGGCGTCAGCGACGGCTTCGGGCTCACCCTGCTTCAGTGCATAATAGCGGCCCATGACGCCCTGGAGCTCAGGGAACTCATAGACCATCTCTGAGACGAGGTCGGACTTGGAAAGCCGGGCTGCGCGTTCAGCCTGATCAGGATCAGCGCCAACCTTCGGCGCAAGTTCACGGGCCAAAGCCGCAACACGTTCCACCTTGTCAGCAATCGTGCCGAGCTCTTTCTTGAAGTCGATGGTGGAGAGCTTCTCGCCCATCGTCTCAAGCGGTGTGGCAAGATCGTTCTCCCAGAAGAAACGGCCATCATTCAGGCGTGCTGACAGAACCCGCGAATTACCTTCCGCGATTTTCTTCCCGCCATCCTTCGCGTCCACATTCGCCACCACAACGAAGTTGGGTGCGAGCTGGCCGGTTTTCGGATCTCGGACAGCGAAATATTTCTGGTGAACCCGCATGGAGAGCTGGATGACCTCGTCAGGCAGGTCGAGAAAATCGGGGTCCATTTTGCCAAGCAGAACAACCGGCCATTCAGCGAGGCCCGTCACTTCTTCAAGGAGTCCCCGGTCCTCGACCAGTTCGAGCCCTGCATCACTGCAGACCTTATTGGCATCTTTTTCAATCTTCTCGCGGCGCTCCTCGCGGGACAGCATGACGTGCCCCTGGCGCTCCAGCTTGTCGCGATAGGAATTGGCATCCGTTACCTTGAACGGACCGCGTCCATGAATGCGGTGGCCTTCTACTTCATTGCCGGATTTCAGACCTTCAAGTTCAAATGGCACAACATCGCCACCGAACAGGCAGGTCACACGCTGCAAGGGACGAACCCAGCGCAGATCGCCCTCGCCCCAGCGCATGCTTTTCGGCCAGTGGAAGTTGCGGATAATAGTAGGAATAGCCTCAGCCAGAATGTCTTCAGCTTTGCGCCCCGACGTCTCGATCACGGCAACATAGAAGTCGCCTTTTTTCGGGTCAGACCGGACTTCAGCCTGGTCGATGCTGGAAAGGCCAGCGCCGCGCATAAAGCCTTCAACAGCCTTTTCCGGCGCGCCGACTTTCGGGCCCTTGCGCTCTTCACGCACATCTTCCGATTTCGTCGCCACATCTTCAATAATGAGGGTCAGACGTCGCGGACCTGAAAGCGTCTCAACCTCACCGAAATTCAGGCCGGCACTATCCAGAGCGGCAGTGACGGCCGCGCCAAGATCTGCCTCGGCTTTTGCCTGCATGCGGGCTGGAATTTCTTCAGAGAAGATTTCAAGAAGGAGTTGGGGCATGTTTTCGCCGAATTAAACAGAACGGGTCCGGCATAAGCTCTCTGACTGGTGGGTCAAGGGGCATTCATAAAACCGATACACCATCATGAAACCTGAATGCAGTTTGCGCGTTGGTTGTGTCTATCTGGAAGACCATTAAACGGCATTCATACTGTGCCGAAAGGAGAATTTTTATGACTGGGGCGAAAGACAAAGACGACGACAAGACGCTCGGCAATCACGAGCTCGAGCCAAAAGACAAAGACAAGCTGAAAAATCCCGACAAGGATTGGGACAAAGTGGATGAAGAGGGCGATGAGTCCTTCCCTGCGTCTGACCCGCCAGCAAATTATTGATTTCAGTCGATTTAGTAAAACAGCCCGCCACTCCGGCGGGCTTTTTCGTTTCAGCTCACTCTCCCCAAAACGTGATGCAGAGCGGATGGGATAAAACAGGCCTCGGGCTTTTCACACTGGCAGATCACGATAGTGTACCCCCGCGAAGACGAAGAGCAGCAAGAGACTGCTTTGTATCGGGAGGCTTCATTGAAATTTTCACTTGTGTCGCGCGCTGCGCTTTTTTCTGCGCTCATCTTTTCTGGCAGCGTAGCCCACGCTCAGTTGGACAACCCGGAGTCAGCTCCTGACGACAGTCTGCCGGGCCGCGCCACATTTGAAACTTATTGCGCCGTCTGCCACGAGAATCCTCAGGATCCCCGCGCAATCCCGTTCTCTCAGATGGTTCAGCTCCCCCGCGCTCAGATTGAACTCGCGCTCAGTCCGCGCGGCGTGATGGGCCCGATGGCCGCCGCTATGTCTGCAGAAGAAAAAAGCTTCCTTGTCGACTATCTGGTGTCGGGCCAGTCGATCATTGAAGCGGGCAATAACTGGGCGGAGGACTTTATGTGTCCGGCGGAAGAACGCGCCGTCGACCTGTCAGGCGAAAAGACCTGGACCACATTCGGCGTGGACACAGAAGCGACGCGCTATCTCTCGGCAGAGGCTGCGGGCCTCACCAAAGAAGATATGGCAAACCTCGATATTGACTGGGTGATCGGCGAACCCGGTGGCACGCAAATGAGTGTCGCGACGGCCAATATTGGCGACACGCTCTTCCATGGCGGCGGNGGCAATCTGNTGGCNCTNGATAANGATACTGGCTGCGTCAAATGGTACTATGAGTTCGGCGAGCCAACACGCTCTCCGCTCACCTATGGTGAAATTGATGGTCGCATGGCCATTCTCTTCGTCGAAGCCGAGCGCATGATCCATGTCGTCGACGCCCAGACAGGTGAGTTGATCTGGAAAGCTGATGGCCAGCCCGAACGCGGCGATGGCGGCGACATACGCCCGGGCGTCATTCTTCACGAAGACAAGGTGATCGTGCCGATTTCGGCTTCGGGCGTGTTCCCGAATGTCGAGAGTTGCTGCACGGGCCATGGTGCGGTCGTTGTGCTGAACGCTTCAGACGGTAGCCATGTCTGGGAATATCATACGATGAAAGAGTCAGAACCAAACGGTCTCTTCAATCGTGACGGCCAACCTCAGCAAGGACCGTCTGGTGCACCAATTTGGGCGCAACCGACTGTCGATGCGAAACGCAATCGCGTCATCGTGGCCACAGGTGAAAACACATCACAACCGGCCACGAACACTTCCGACGCCCTCATCGCACTCGACCTTGAGACCGGAAAACCAGCCTGGCTCTTCCAGGCCATGGTTGGCGACGCCTGGAACGCGCATTGTCGCGGTGATGANGAAACCTCCGGCCCGAACTGCCCATGGCACTGGGACGAATACAATATCGGCCGTGATTTTGACTTTGGTGGCGCTGCCGTGCTCGTGACCACTGAAATCGACGGCAACGAGATGGATCTTGTTCTGGCGGGCCAGAAATCCGGTCACCTGTGGGCGCTTGATGCTGAAGACGGTACTCTGGAATGGGCGCAGCGGGTCGGCAAAGGCACAGCACTGGGCGGCAACCACTGGGGCATCGCAACAGATCGCGAACGCGTTTTCATGACGATCAATGACCCGATCCGCGATAATGAAGACGTGGCCATGCCAGGCATTTTTGCCTTTGACGTGAAGACTGGCACGCCGCTCTGGTCCTATATCGCAGAACCTGACTGTGAAGACGGTCGGGCNGAAAACCTCACACGCTGCGAGTCGCTTTACGGCTTCTCGGCCACCCCGCTCGTGATTGGTGAGACGGTCGTTGCGGGTACACTCGACGGTAAGCTATTCGTATTTGATGCGATCACCGGCGAAGTTCTGAACGAGATCGACACTGCNAANGAATTTGAGTCCATCAATGGCNTGCCNGCNAANGGNGGNTCNATNGANAGTCANGCNCTGGCNGCNGCCAANGGNATGATCGTNACCGGNTCCGGATATGCGCGGTTTGGTCAGAACGCAGGTAATGCTGTTATCGCGTTAAAACCAAAGACTGAATAAGACCAGTAACTCCTGGGTCTGTCCGGTTTCTGTTTCTCATCTCGTTTCCCCAAATGAAGACGGCAGCTCCGTCAAAGCTTACTGGGAAACGAGATGAGAATAATCAGACAACTTGTCGGCCTGGCCCTCACAGCAATCCTGATGCCGGCGACAGCCTCACCCTCACCGNAATCGGAAATCCGCAAGGCCTGCGCTTCAGAGACCTCGCAGAACCAATTCAATTGTGACTGTGCCGTTTCAAAATTCTCTGAAGCGGCCAGTGGCCTGTCGTCGGATGAAACACGGGCGCTAACCTATCTGGCGCTCAATATTCTGGGAGACGCCAGCGCGAATGCAAAACTGGCAAGCGTTCAGCCTGACATTCTCCTATCTGTCATGGCGAGTGCTGACCCGGTTATCGACATTGCAATCGACTGCCGTTCAGAAGATTTCGAGACCGGACTNGCCNAAGCAGAAGAAGAAGCNCGTCAGGCTCAGGCGGACTATGACGCGCAAGTAAAAGCTGAAGAAGAACGCGTCGCTGCCATTCAGACCGCCCCGCCCCCACCTGAGGTGAAAGATCCGGCAAACTATCCGGCTTTGTCCGGGCAGTCGGGCGCAGAGGCTGCGACCGAATTTCGCGACTTCATGATTGCAGACTGCCGAAGCTTCGGAAACTCGCCCGGCTATTGCGGCTGCTACGCCGATGAAACCGCTCGACTGATGTCTGCCGAGCGAAAACGCGCTTACTTTGTCTCAAGCAAAGTNGGGCTCGAAGCCCGGAACGGTGCTATAGANTGGGATGANGTCGATGGCGTCGTCGCCGAGCGACTTGGCGTTGAAGAGAAACAGGTCCGGGATTATCGCGCGCAATGGAACGCCATGGTACAGTCGCAGAACTATCAAGACATCCATTTTGCCTGCGAGGCCTATAAATAGGTCAGGTATCTGGGTCGACCTTTCCCCTGAGTGACTTGATCTGGCCCCGCTGGGACTTCTTATCCATACGCTTTCTCTGAGCTGATTTTGAAGGCCTTGTCGGAATACGTCGCTTTGGTGCGACAAGCGCCTTCTGGATCAGCTCTGTCAGGCGCTCGCGTGCAATTTCGCGGTTGCGTGCCTGACTGCGTGTCTCCTGAACCTTCAGGATCAGTGCACCCTCATCGGTCCACTTTCGGCCTGCCAGTCGCTTCAGCCGCCGTTTGACGGCATCGGGCAGATTGGGGCTGCGCTCGGCCTCAAACCTCAGTTCGACAGCCGAGGCTGTCTTGTTCACATGCTGCCCACCCGGCCCGGACGCCGAGACAAAGCTTTCCGTCAGCTCCCAGTCTTCGATCTGTATCTGATCACTTATGTGGAGCATCGCCACTCACGCTGCGCGCTCATCTTCCTGTTTCGCCCAGAGCTCTGCTGCGCCGCGCGCCAGATCACGCACCCGCGCGATATAGGCCTGACGCTCGGTTGGACTGATCGCACCGCGCGCATCGATAAGGTTGAAGGTATGGCTGGCTTTGAGCGCATAATCATAGGCTGGCAAAGGCTTGCCAGCTTCGCGCAGCGCGTTCGACTGCATCTCGCAATCTTCAAACCAGCGCTTCAGCATCTCGACATTGGAGTGCTCGAAGTTGAAGGCCGATTGCTGACGCTCATTCTCCAGGAACACATCGCCATAGGTCAGCGGGTGCGCGCTCTCCGGATCATTGAACGGCAAGTCATAGACCCGGTCCACGCCGAACACATACATGGCAAGGCGCTCCAGACCGTAAGTCAGCTCGCCCGAGACGGGGCGCACATCAAGGCCGCCAACCTGTTGGAAATAAGTGTACTGGCTGACTTCCATGCCATCACACCAGACTTCCCAACCAAGACCCCAGGCACCCACAGTCGGATTTTCCCAATCATCCTCAACGAAGCGAATATCGTGGATTTCCGGATCAATGCCGATGGCATAGAGGCTTTCCAGATAGAGATCCTGCAGATTGATCGGGTTCGGCTTCAGGATGACCTGAAACTGGTAGTAATGGCCAAGCCGGTTCGGGTTCTCGCCATAGCGCGCATCTGCCGGACGGCGCGACGGCTGAACATAGGCCACGTTCCAGGCCTTTGGTCCCAGCGCGCGCAGCACAGTTGCCGGGTGCAAGGTCCCTGCCCCAACTTCCATGTCATACGGCTGAAGCACAGCGCAGCCCTTGGACGCCCAGTAGTTCTGAAGCGTCAGGATAATGTCCTGAAAGGATTTCGGCTTGGTGATTTCGCGGGTCATATCTGGCCTTCTGATTGCGGGCGGACGCTAGCTGCAAGGATTCGGCTCGACAAGTCTGTTTTCGCCAAACCGCCCTCAAATTCGCCTGACGCTTGAGCAAAGCTGCACGATGTCGCCGCGAATTCATGCAGAACCCGGCTTATAAGAAGTATTCACTTGAAGAATCCACTGAATTCGCCCCGACTGGTCAGTGTTCAAAATCCGTCCGCCTGAAAAACTGACTATCCGGTCGGTTGCTGCTCAATATTCACGGGGTTATCAATGTCTTTAGTCGATGAAACAACAACTGTTCCAAATCTTTCGCGCCGCAATTGGATGAAGCTTGCGGGCATGGGGGCGACTGCGCTCACAGCCTCGCCATTCATCTCAGCTTGCGCGCAACAATCGGCTCATGCTGACACCGCTGACGCCCCAGCGAATTCACTCGCTATCATGTCGTCGAACGAGAATCCGTTCGGGCCATCACCTAAAGCTGTCGAGGCCATGAAGGCCGAGCTGCCAAATATTTATCGTTACACCTACCCGTCCGTGGTGGCACTGACCGAACAGATCGCGAAACGCGAAAATGTCTCTCCCGATCAGGTTTTGATCACCAACGGTTCGCAGCCGATTCTGGGCCACTTCTCGGTCTGGGCGAACAGCAAGGGCTACAAAATTCTCACCTCCGAGCTGACCTATGAAGGCGTGCCACGGGTGGCAGAAGCTTTCGGCACGGAAGTGGACTATTCGCCGGTCAAGGCTGACCTCGGCTATGACCTCGAAACCATCGGTTCTAAAGTGAAGCCGGGCACCTGCGTCTATCTTTGCAACCCGAACAACCCAACCGGCAAAACGATCGATCCAGCTGAACTCGATGCTTTCGTTGACGCTGTATCACTGAAGGTTCCGGTCTTCGTCGATGAGGCTTATCTCGACATCGCTGATGACTGGGAAAAGCAGGCGATGACCAAATACGTCCGTATGGGTCGTCCGGTCATCGTGGCTCGTACGTTCTCGAAAATCTACGGCATGGCAGGTCAGCGCGTCGGCTACGCTCTCATGCCTGCTGACATGATCAAGGAATTCTATGCCTTCCAGCTGATGTCCAACGTCAACAAACTTGGCCTCGTTGGCGCATCCGCGTCACTCAATGACACGGCCCACTACGAAGACATGAAGATGAAGATCAAGCTTGGTCGCGAAAAGCTCATCGCCATGGCGCGCGATATCGGACGTCCGATCGCTGAAAACCCACAGGGCAATTTCATCTATATGGACACCGGGATAAATGCAGGCGAATTTGCGTCAGCCATGCTTGCGAAAGGCGTCAGAATCAGCGGCGATCGGTGGAAGGAAAGAGCAGAATGGTCGCGCATCTGCGTCGGCCTGCCACACGAAATCGAGAAATGTCACGCAGCGGCGAAAGAAATTCTGACATCGATCTGACTTCTGAAAACATATTCTAAAGAGACTGATCGGGCCGCCCCAAAGCGGCCCTTTCTAGTTTGGAAACCTTGCTGTCTGACGCCTCAGAATCCACGTTGGCTCAGACGTTCGATTTTACGCGACGGGAGTACCACGCACTGATCGCGAACAGAATCGACATCGCAATCCAGCCTGCAAGAAAACCAGAGCTGTTCAAAATAATGTCGTCGACATCAAAGGTCCGATGGGCGCAACCAATCAGCCCCCAGATCCCTGTGAGCTGAGTCATCTCCAGCAATAAGGAAGATGCGACCGCGATCATGATCGGCATCAGAATGTTCCGTTTCTTGAGCACTCGGAAAATGACACCTGCCGGGAACAGCATCCAAAAGTTCAGAAAACTCTCCCACAGGAAAGGAATGTTCAGGATTACGCCCTTCCGAACAAGCTCACTGAGGAAATACTTGGCAGGCGGGATGAATTGAAATGGCTCAAGCCTTGGCTTCAGGCCGCCAGTGCTTTCACAAAAAACTGCAAAATCGTCAGGCAGTGGCAGGTTGGTCAGAAGCAAGGGACCATAAATGCTCAGCCCTAGCAGAAATAGGATAGTGATCCGCTTTCTGCCAAAGGGCTTTCCAAGCTGACGATGTGCAAACCAGAGCGCTGGAAAAAAGATGATGAACACCAACGGGTAGGTCGCAAGCGCGAAACCGATGATGCGTGCAAAATCAAACACTCAGAAACTCCAGATCACGCCCAATTCAGCGGGTCACCGCTCAGAACAGATGCCGCTCGATCGGTATATGCCGGAGCACCCTTTCTCTGATGCATCACCACCCCTTCATGCAAGATGGTCTCGCCCCGCCGGAGCCCCTTTCGTGCTGTAACAATCACCCGTTTGGCGGCCTCCCCGGGAGCGGAGCGGACCGGCAGGATTTCGATCTGGCCTGATCTTGGCATCAGATAAGCGAGGATATCGCCCAGCATGCCAGCTCGATGAATCAAGGTGATCCGTCCTTTTGGTTTAACGGCAAACAACATGGCCTTGAGCCAGTCATTTAGCGGCACTTCCGCCATGTAGGCGCGCTCTCGCCCCTCACCGGGCACGGTTATGCGGCCAGGCTCAAAATAAGGCGGGTTCGACATCACCTGGTCAAAACGATTCTCCCACTCGGCTGATAAGCGCGCTGCATTTGCAATCTCGACCGTGACCCGCTCCTGAAAGGCGTTGGCTGCGATACCCTTTTCTGTGCATTTCAAAATCTCGCTATCGAGATCAGCGCCGGTAAACTGCGCATCGGACAGGCGCCAGGCTGCGGTGAAAAGCGCACCACCTGCCCCGCAGCCGAGGTCTAGGATTTGCTCACCGGCACGCGCATTCAGAGATGCAGCAAGTAGAATAGCATCAAGACCCGCTCGATACCCTCTTTCTGGCTGAAAGATCCGCACCTGTTCATTCAGCAGCCAGTCTTCTGTGATCGTGCTCATCAGCTTCCCTTGAGCACGTCATCAATCAGGCCACGGGCTTGGGTCAGGTCCTCGGCAGCAACCAGAAAACGCCGCGGGATCGCGCCAATCGACCCGTCGACAATACTGGTGAATTCATCGGCAAGCAGAAACGGAATTTCCGCTTCCTCCAGCCTTGCACGGATAAGTGAGATTTCGACCGGGTTATTCGTGCGAATAAGCTCTTCCAAGCATTTGCCTTTCTTTGTTATTTGCGCCAAAACCGGAACGCTGATCCGACAGATCAGGGAGGGTCGGGCGACCGACTGTCGCGATTAGCATGTCAGGCCTTTATTTGTCTGAGAAGTGAACTTTATTATTCGTATGAAAGAAACGAAGGACCTGATCCTTGGATGCAACGCCCCTGACCATCGATCCTGAAAACGCATTTCAGGTACTTTCCGGTCTTCTCGACGATGATATTCGCGCAGTCGAAGATCTCCTGAAAGCAAGAGCAGCAAGCCCGGTCTCGGTGA
>PABS01000065.1 GCA_002699325.1 Ponticaulis sp.
CGTGAGGCCGTCATCCGGGACCTCTACGACCTGCAGGCTGAAGTGGTCGGCCAGGTTGAAGTCCCTGAGTCCTATACTGATGAACTTTACCGTCTGAGAAGCCACATCCTGTTCGTCAGTCAGCTCGTGAAGCGGATGGATAATCCCGGCCAGAGCGATGACCTCAACACCGTCCAGACCGCAAGCGTTTGAGGATGACCGATCACACCCAGCCTGCCTCGCGAACCGCTTTTGTATAAGTGCGGCTGACAGGCGCTTCTTTTCCCGATTGCAGGGTCAGGGTAATTCGCCCGGCTGAGGTTGAGGCTGCTTTGACTCCCTGTTCGGCCACCCACCAGGACCGATGTGTCTGAAGCCCGGACGTGCCTTCGAGCTCGCGAACCGCATTAGCGAGCCGCTCAAGGATCAGGTGCTCCCCCGCACTGGTGTGAACACGCAGATAGTGGTCTTCTGAAGATATGGCGTAGAGATCGGCATTTCGAAATGGCAGCGGAAGTCGCTTCATGAAACTGCGAACCTTCTCAGCCTCGTCTGCGCTCGATCCATTCTGGGCCTGGGTTTTCGATTGTCGGATCTGGTCAATCATGTAGCCAAGCCCCGTCATGGCCGCTGAGATCACCCAGACCAGACCGTATGTCACCGGTAGTTCAACCCATGAGAAATCCGTATCGCCCAGCATATAATTGAGGATGAGCAAAACCGGAGTGATCAGAACCGAGATAGCCGTTGTGATCACAACAAGAATCAGTGCGGCAGGCAGTCCCGCCATGCGCTCTGAAATCCAGTCTGCAACAAACCAGCCAACACTCGATCCGTAGATGATCAATCCGGTCCAGTAGAGCCAGCCAATCCAGAATGGCAGTCCACTCGTCGCACCATACGGGCTGATGATCGCGAGAAAGGTTCCGATCGCGCACAGCACTGCGAGTTCTCGTGTGCGTTTTGCCCAGTCAATCGCGATACGCAAGCCGCAAACCCCTTATTTCTAACCCGTCATTCGCGCTTCGCGAACGACATTAGCGACGTTTTGCGAATGACGTCAGCCCTTTCGTGAAGTCTTGCTCGAAAGCATCGTCAGCTCTGCCAGTTTCAGGTCATCGGCACTCACACGCCGCTCCAAACACGACCTGAAAGGGACAGACATGAAACACGATATCAGACTCATCACCGCCTTATTCATGGCAACCGGCTCGCTTTTCGCGTCGGCCGTCATCCCTCCACCAGCAGACGCCGACCCCGGCAGCACGCTTTCCGTGACGGTTGAGCGCGTAGCTGAACCGCGCGGCCAGATCATGATCGCCATATTCAAAGGCGAAGAGGCCTACAAAACAAACCAGCCCATTCAAGCCACGGCCGCGTCGGTCGAGGGCGATTCGGTGACCGCTGAGTTCAGCCTCGAGCCCGGCGAATACGGCATCAAGCTGTATCACGACGTGAATGGAGATGGTGAAATGAACACCAATCCCTTCGGCATGCCGACTGAGCCTTTCGGATTTTCCAACAATGCACCGGTACGCTTTGGCCCACCCGGCTGGAACGCGGCAAAGTTCGAGATTGGCGCTGAGGGCGCCAGCCAGATCATTTCAATCAACTAAGGACGAGACACATGTCACTCTCAAGACGAGGATTCCTTGCTGGGTCTGGCGCTGCGCTGGCCGCGATTTCGACACAGCATTCATGGGCCGAGAGCCCGCTATACTGGCAGGCCGGCTGGCAGACAGCGCCAGCGGAGGGCTATGCGTCAACAGACATGACATTGATCCGCGGCGAACTTCCCGCAGACTTAAAGGGTGTTTTGTATCGCAATGGTCCGGCCCAGTTCCGCTATGGAGATCAGTATCTTGATCACTGGTTTGACGGCGACGGCATGGTTCATTCCATCCGTTTCGAAGACGGGCGTGCGGTCCATTCTGGCCAGTTCGTAAAAACCGAGAAGCGGATTGCCGAACAGGCCGCGCAAAAGTTCCTGGCACCAGGCTTTGGCACGCTGGGAGATCCATCCTATCCAGTCAGCAGCGCTGACGCCACGAACGCAGCGAACACCTCTGTGCTTCGTGTTGGTGACGATCTTCTTGCGCTCTGGGAAGCTGGATCCGCCTATCGCCTTGATCCGGTGAGTCTGGAAACGCTTGGTCCAAAAACCTGGCGCGGCGATCTGAAAGGCGTGCCGTTTCTGGCCCATCCAAAGGTCGAAACCAACGGCACGATCTGGAATCTTGGCGTCAGCGGACCGAATGTAGGCATCTACAGGATTTCAGCCGATGGCAGCCAGACAGATTTCGGCCTCGTGAATATCGGCGTGCCCGCTTATATACACGACTTCGCAATGACCGAGCGTCACCTCCTGATCCTCGTCCAGCCCTGGATTTATCAGAAACAGACACCGCCCTTCACAAACAGCATGGCCTGGTCACCAGAACAGGGTCTGCGGGTCCTGATTGTCGACAAATCCGACTTTTCCAACACACGCTGGGCCGAGCTTCCGCCCCGCTTCTTCTTCCACACCGGCGATGCCTGGGAAGACGCTGACGGCAGGATCTTCATCGACCTTGCAACCTATCCGGACTCTCAATTCGTTGAGCAGGGTGAGGCCGACACCATCGAAGGCAAGTATCAGAAGCCCGCCCATAGCGGTGCTCAGATGGCGATGATCATGATCCCGAAAAAGGGCGAGGCAAGCCTCACCGAGACAGGGCTTCCCGCCGAGTTTCCAAGGATCGACCCGCGCTATCAGGGGCAGGCCCGCAATCAGGTCTGGATGATCGACTCAGAACAGCGTGACTTCGCGCCAGGGTCTTCCAAAATCCGGCGACTGGACTGGCAGACCATGGTGCCAGATATGCACGACTTCGGACGCGAGCACATGGTAGAGGAACATATCTTCGTTCCCCGGCACGACAGTGCTCAAGAAGGCGTGGGCTGGCTCGTGGGGACCACCCTCAACATGAAGGAACGCGCGACTGAAGTTCACGTGTTCGACGCCATGCACCTGAATGACGGACCCATGGCCAGCTTCCGCGCCCCTTATGCCTGGCCACTTGGCTTCCACGGCACCTGGGCAGATGCGTGAGGAGCATGTGACATGAGACTGGAGGCTTTCATCAGCGCCGGACCCGTTATCCAGGCACATCTGATCGCGGCGCTCACCGCGCTCGCGATTGGTCTGACGCTTTATCTGCTTCCAAAGGGTCGCCTGCCCCACCGCACACTGGGCATCGCATGCGCAACATGCCTGACAGTTGCGGCAGGGACCGCGATGTTCATCACCAGGGCAAATCCAGGCTGGTGGAGTGTGATTCACGTCTTCGTTCCACTCACCTTCGCGGGACTGTTTGGAATTGTCATGGCGATACGTCATCGCCGCTGGGCCTATCACCGACATGCGGCGCGCGGATTGATCTTCGGCGCTTTGTTAATTCCGGGATTATTCGCGCTCCTGCCCGGGAGACTGCTCAACGTCTGATCTTTGGGGGCGTCTACACCTGACATAACGGGGCTCCACTCACCTTCCGGCAGGCGGTCGCCTGCCCCTGCCGGAGTCTTTCTTTTGCCGGTCAATTGACCAGAAGTACGATGCATAGAAAAACTGAGCCCAATCCCAGCGGTTTCAGGCTCAAATGGCAAACGTCATCAGCCTGTCACGACCGCTCGCTAGCACTGACACACGACGCCCGAAGACTGGAGCCTTTCATGAAACATATCGCAAGCTTGCTGCTTTCAACCGGGCTACTGGCCGCGTGTACCTCCACCGGCCCATCCTCGCCCGAGACCAGCTCCTATGGCAGCGCGATTGAGGCCCTGAACGTTTATTATCGTTCCATCCCCGCCAGCGAGCTTCCAGCCGGGCCAGAGCTGAAAGAGCTCGACCTCTCAAAACCGCTTACGCGCATCATGGTCGCCTCTTGTAATGATGAGGAAAAACCAGACCCCGCCCTCGCCAGCATTGCTCGCGAAGATGCCGATCTGTTCCTGTTCATCGGTGACAACGTTTATGGCGACATGGATGGCCGCAGCTATGTGAGTTTTGATGTTGAACTCGCCGAATTGCGCGAGTCCTATAATGATCTTGCTGACATGCCGGAATACAATGCCGTAGCAGACGCTATGCCCATCCTGGCCACCTGGGATGACCACGATTTTGGCCTGAACGATGATGGCGAAGGGTTTCCGGCCCACGTCCTTTCGGAACGGATTTTTGAGAAGTTCTTCCATATGGACGACACTGAAATCGTAGAACGCCCGGGGATCTATTATTCGCGCATGGTCGGCCCGCCCGGCCAGCGCACACAGATTATCATGCTGGACACGCGTTATTTCAGATCGGACCTGATGCCGACTGACGAATACGGCAAAACCGGCAAAGAGCGTTACATCCCAAGTACAGCCGACGCACAGCAAATGCTGGGAGATGCCCAATGGGCCTGGCTGGAAGAAGAGCTCAAAAAGCCTGCAGACCTCCGCCTTCTCGTCTCCTCCATTCAGATCATCCCGGACGATCACGGTTGGGAGAGCTGGGACAAGCTGCCTGCCGAACGTGATCGGCTGTATGCCCTCCTCGAAGAGACAGAAGCCGAAGGCGTGGTGTTTCTCTCCGGCGACCGCCACACGGCCTTTCTCTATAAGGATGAGGATCGCGGTCCCTACCCGTATTATGAGCTGACAGCCTCTTCACTCAATCAGGCCTTTGCACGCGATCCGGTCTCGACCGAATACGATGGCCGCCAGATTGGCGATGGATACACGCCCGGCAATTACGGCGAGGTAGAGATCGACTGGGAAGGCGAAACCATCCAGCTCACAATCAAATCCGAAACCGGTGAGGATGTCAGTGTCGTCGGCTTTACCTTCGCCGAAATCAACGCAGGCTAAAAGCGTGTCGGATCCATCACGCATAAAGATCGCTGAGCTCCGCCAATCTGGGGGAGCTTGGCCTCTCGACACCTTACTGTGTCATGGATAACCGCTTAATCGGCACAGCGGTATTTGAGGTCGCGGAATTGATCCGCCAAGAATGAGCCCGCAAGCTTGCCGACACTGACCAAACATGGTTTGGCATGCGCAATTGGCGGAAAGACAAGCCCATGACCGCATTTCGAAATGTTGCCTCGCTCATCCTCGCTGCTGCACTCTTGCAGGTGGCTGGTGGATTGCTGGGTGTCATCGTCCCTCTGGCGCTGGGTGCTGAAGGGTATTCCAACGCGATCGTGGGTCTGATCGCGGCTGTCTATTCCGCAGGCTTTATGGTGGGCGCCGCTATTGCGCCGCGCATCATCCGCGAGATTGCCAACGTTCGGGCGTTCGCGTTTGCCGCAGGCCTTCTGGCCAGCGTTGTGCTGTTCATGTCTCTGTTTCGCGATCCCTATAGCTGGGGCCTTGCGCGCTTTGCTCAGGGTATCGGATTTGCGCTGATGTTTGCGAGCGTTGAGAGCTGGCTGACCGAGGCCACGCCCCAGGAGAAACGAGGCTCCGTGCTGGGCGTCTATCTGGTCGCCACCAAAATTTCTCTGATGGCAGGGCCCTTCCTCGCAGTTGGGTCTCCGCCCCCGGCGCTGGAACCTTATGTCTGGTGCGGGATATTTTTCTCGCTCGCGCTCTTGCCGGTTTGCCTGACGCGGTCCCTTCAGCCTGCACCGCCTGACCCATCACCCTTTCCAATTCGTCGCATGTTCGACGTCGCGCCTGCCGCCGTGATCGGTGTCTTCGTGGCTGGCTTTTCCAATACGGGCTTTCTGTCACTTCTCCCGATCTATGCCAGTAATGCCCCCGGCTCCTCCGTCACAACGGCCGCCACACTCATGGCCGCAGCCTATCTTGGCAGCATGATCAGCCAGTGGCCGGTTGGCTATATTTCAGACCGCATTGACCGGCGTCTTGTCATTGGAGCCATGGGCCTGGCCTCTGCGGCCGTCGCGCTGGTGCTTGCGGTGATTGACGCTCAGCCGGGCGCGCTTGTCGCAGAGATACTGATCGGCCTTTGGGGAGCGGGAGCCTTATCCTTTTATGGACTTTGCATCGCTCACGCCGCCGACCGCAGCGAACCCGAAAAGATAGCGCGCATGATGTCGGGGCTGTTATTTGTGTGGGCGTTCGGTTCAATTCTCGGCCCGCTGGTCTTCGGTGTGGTCATGTCGTCGCCGCTGGGCGGTCGTGGCCTTTTCATTTTGGAAGCCGTGATCGGCGTTGTGCTCTTCCTTCTGATGATCTGGAGACGTCAGGCAAAAGAGAAAGTCAGCGCGGACGATCGCGAACATTTCGAAATTGCTCAGCCGACATCGGTACTGGGATCAGAGATCGATCCACGGACCGACACACCAGAAGAAGACACCGTGTGATGACTGTTTTTCCGCATTGCGAAACACCAGTGTTGCAAGGCAGGGGCCTGTTGTTATAACCCGGTCCTGTCTTCGGGGCGTCACGCCACCATCCAAGCAAAGAGGCAGCATTCATGAACATTCACGAGCATCAGGCCAAAGCCGTTCTCAAATCCTTTGGCGCACCAGTTGCTGATGGATACGCGGTGTATTCTGTAGAAGAGGCCGCCGAAGCCGCCGCCAAACTCCCTGGCCCGCTCTATGTTGTGAAAAGCCAGATCCATGCCGGCGGTCGCGGCAAGGGCAAATTCAAGGAAGCCGAAGCTGGTGAAAAGGGCGGTGTTCGCCTCGCTTTCTCACCTGAGGAAGTCTACGAGCACGTCAAGGCCATGCTCGGTAATACGCTGGTCACGCACCAGACCGGCCCTGAAGGCAAGCAGGTCAACCGCATTTACATCGAAGATGGCGCGGACATCGCAACAGAGCTTTACTGCTCGCTGCTCGTAAACCGCGAAACCGGCAAGCCAGCTTTTGTCGTATCGACTGAAGGCGGCATGGACATTGAGGAAGTCGCGGCGGAAACGCCAGATAAAATCCTCACCATCAACATTGAGCCGTCCGAAGGCGTCACGAAAGCCGATTGCGACAAGCTCTGCGAAGCGCTGAAGCTTGAAGGCGACGCGGCGAAAGACGGCCACGAACTCTTCCCGATCCTCTACAAGGCGTTCGTCGAAAAAGACATGTCCATGCTGGAGATCAACCCTCTGATCGTCATGGAAAACGGCCATCTGCGCGTGCTCGACGCGAAGGTCTCTTTCGACGGCAATGCGCTCTTCCGTCATCCAGACATTATGGAACTGCGTGACAAAACCGAAGAAGACGAGAAAGAAATCGAAGCCTCCGAGTGGGACCTCGCTTACATCTCTCTCGACGGCAATATCGGCTGTATGGTGAACGGTGCGGGCCTTGCTATGGCGACCATGGACATCATCAAGCTGTATGGTGCTGAACCGGCCAACTTCTGTGATGTCGGTGGCGGCGCTTCAAAAGAAAAAGTAGCTGCAGCTTTCAAGATCATCATGAAAGACCCGAATGTTGAGGGCATCCTCGTCAACATTTTCGGCGGCATCATGAAGTGTGACGTCATCGCCGAAGGCGTGATCGCTGCTGTGAAAGAGACAAATCTTTCTGTTCCTCTGGTTGTGCGCCTTGAGGGTACGAACGTTGAGAAGGGTAAGGAAATCATCGCAAATTCCGGCCTGAACGTGATCCCTGCCGACGACCTTGACGATGCCGCACAGAAGATCGTCGCTGCAGTCAAGAAATAAGGCTCTGGCCTGATCGAATTTCAAAGGCGGGTTTTCGGGCCCGCCTTTTTCATATCTGGAACCAACCATGCTGATCTATAAAATCTTCCGGGCCGATGAGCAGGCTGAGTTTGAAAGAAAGGGCGCGACCAAAGGCGCCCCTATCGACCTGCAGGATGGCTATGTACACATCTCAACGGCGGATCAGGTGCGCGAAACCGCAACCAAACACTTCGCCGGCGAGGATGACCTGTTCCTGTTGGCGATCGAAACTGACAAACTCGGTGATGAGCTGAAATGGGAAGAGTCTCGCGGCGGCGCTCTGTTCCCCCACCTCTATCGCGAACTCAGAACGACCGACATTCTCTGGAGCAAACCGCTCCCTCTTGGACCCGATGGGCATGAGTTCCCGGCGGATATTCCGTAAATTTGGCTCATCAAGCGGTCGATATTCTAAGGGAAGGTCGATCTACTTTACGTCGTATAGTTTAATATTCGGGATGTGCTTAAACAATCAGTCCAGATCAAATAAACAGGCGCAGAGGGCAAATTCCGTCGAATCTTGACTGATTCCAGACTGTTCAGACTGTTAAATCAAGTGTCCCGATCAGGACCACTTTACTTTATTGTGATCAGCCAAACTTCCAAAAAGCCTCGATTTAACGCTGTTTTTTGATACATATGTTTCACACACATTGGAGGATCACGCCCATGCGAGCAAAAATTGCCGCTGTTGCATCTGTTATTGCCATCGCCGCCTCTGCGCCGATGGCCCTAGCTGGTACGACCCCGAATTTCGTAGAAAACTTTCGACTGACCGACCAGGAACGTAAAGCGCACGAACTGTTCTATTATGCAGACGCGCCTGCAATCGTTCTTATGGCAACCAGCCTGGATTCCAAAGAAGCCAAGAAGTCCGCACAGGCACTTCAGGCACTGAAGGAAAAATACGCTGATCAGGGCGTGGTTTTCTACATGATCTCGCCAGTTGAGGGCAACCAACGCGCGGAGGCCCGCGAAATGCTGGCAAGCGCCAATGTCGACGTCCCAGTTCTGCTGGATGAACGTCAGCTGGTTGCTGAAAGCCTTGCCTTCGACCGCACTGGCGAAGCACTCGTCATCAATCCAAAAACTGGTTTCACCGTCGCTTATGCTGGCCCGGTATCCAGCGAAGCTGACCTGACAAGCACGATCGAGGCTCTGGTTGCGGGCGAAGATGTTGCGCCGAAAATGGTTGAGGCCGATTACAAAGAGAAGCTTGAGCTTCCGAATTATGAGCCAGCCAAGTTCAGCGAAATCTCTTACACAGATGATGTTGCGCCAATTCTCGTCGACAAGTGCGGCGCATGCCACGCTGAGGGCGGTATCGCGCCTTGGGAACTCTCAAGCTACGAAAAAGTGTTCGGTTTTGCGCCGATGATCCGTGAGGTCATCCGCACCGACCGTATGCCGCCTTACTTCCCAGATCCGCATATCGGCAATTTTGAGAACAATGACGAGCTGACCGACGAAGAAGCCCGTACGATCGTTCACTGGATCGAAGCCGGCTCACCGCGCGGCGAAGGCCCAGACCCACTTCTGGAAGCTGACCTTGAGGTTCAGGACTGGCCACTTGGCGAGCCTGACTACATTGTGGAAGTCGACGCATTCGACATTCCGGCAACTGGTATTCTTGAATACGAATATCCAGTCATCGAGAATGAGCTCGAGGAAGGCAAATGGATCCGTGCAACGCACGTTCGTCCAGGCTCCATGCGCGGTGTTCACCACGTCACGTCTGGTTACATTCAGGACTACAAGAAGTCGGCTGCAGTTGAGGAAGACTCAATTGAAGGCAAGCTCCCAGGTGGGTCTGTAGGCAGCTACACGCCAGGCCAGAACCCTCAGGAATTCCCTGCAGGTGTTGGTACTTACCTCTCTCCGGATGGCGCGTATCGCTTCTCTATGCACTACACAACCTTCGGTAAGGAAGAGACAGACAAAACTCAGGTTGGCCTGTACTTCCACGACGAAGAGCCAGAATACATCATGCGTAGCTCGGTCATTGGTGACTCGAACTTCGAAATTCCGGCTGGCGATGACGACTATTACGTCAAATCCTACCTGAAATTCCCCGCTGACGCCGAGATCTACGTGCTCTATCCGCATGCTCACTATCGCGGCAAGCATGTCGAACTCACCATGCAGAAGCCAGACGGCACAGAAGAGAAACTGATCTCTCTGCCGCGTTATGACTTCAACTGGCAGCGTGACTACAACCCGGTCGAGCCTATTCAGGTCCCAGCTGGTTCACGTCTCATCGCCGAGTGGTGGTATGACAACTCCGAACGCAACTTTGCGAACCCGGACTTCACAGCCAACGTCACGCCTGGCGATCAGACCCACGAAGAAATGATGTATTTCCGCGTGAACTATCGCTGGCTGGACGAGATGGTTCAGAACGTCACTCAACACAGCGAGACGATGATGAAAGACCGCCTGTTCGCGTCTCTCGACGACTCTGTGGATGACATGCTGCAGAAAGAAGAGATTATCGGACAGCGTAACGTCTGGCTCGCCAAAGGCTTCGACAAGTACGACGCGAATGACGACGGTCTTCTTGACCGTGCCGAGTTCCAGATCGCACAGAAAGATCGTCCAGCTGACCCACGCTTTGGCAATCGTGAAGGTGTCAACGAATTCGGCGACATCGAAGAAGGTGCTGGCAAGAAAGATAAGCCAAATGCGGACATGACGTCTCTTGAGACCAAGTCCACATCAGGTGCTGGCGTTCAGTAACTCGCCACTCTGCTGAAATAAAAAAAGCCCCGGCCATGCGGTCGGGGCTTTTTCTTTGCGGACACGGCAGGTTATGGACGTAAACAAAGACCGCAGAAAGATGTTTGTGACGACCTCCGCAGAATCCTTCATCCGCTCAAACCTCGTCTGGCGACCAGTTCCTGATTTGCCCGGAATATCATTATGGCAGGCCGGTCCGGCGAGCCGTCTGAGCTCTCTCTATGACAATCTTACTGGCGACGGACCCGCCCCTTTTTGGGCGTTTGTCTGGGGCGGCGGAATGGGGCTGGCCCGCTATATTCATGACCATGGAGACCAGTTCGAGGGTCAACGCGTCTACGATGTGGGGACGGGATCGGGGCTGGTCGCTATCGCTGCGGCTCAGGCGGGGGCATCCTGCGTCACGGCCTGCGATATTGATATGTATGCATGCGAAGCCACACGCCTCAACGCACAGGCCAACAATGTTGACTTGACCGTCCAGCGCGGAAACGCCTGCTCACAGCCCGTGCCTGACACAGACATTCTCACCGTTGGCGATCTTTTCTACGATGCGGATACAGCAGAAGCGCTCCTGCCCTGGCTCGAGGCCTGCCTCGCTCTAGGCATTCGCATTCTGATTGGCGATCCCGGCCGGGCTTACCTGCCAGCCAGCCGCCTCAAAAAGCTCGCCGTGTATCCGGGCTATGATTTCGCCAGAGAGGATCAGGCCAGCAGCCCGAATGCTGTGTTCGAGCTTATGGATTGAATTCCATCAGTCAGAATTCGATCCCGCCCCTTCCAATCCGCACATAACCCGTGTAACGCAGGATATGTGGAGCATGACACTGTGGCGACGAAGAACATCACTCTTGCGATCGATGAAGACCTTCTCGACAAGGTTCGCGTTCTCGCGGCCATACAGCGCACCAGCGTGAACGAGATTGTACGCCAACACCTGACACGCATTGTCGACCAGGAAAGCGCCAATGATGAAGCGCGTGCCCGCCTGCTGCGGCTGATGGAAACATCTGAGGGCCGCTTAGGCGACTGGCGCCCTGACACGGAGGCCCTGATTTGATCGATGGCGCGGATGTTCTGCTCGATACCAGTATTCTTCTTTATGCCGCGCTCGGTCGTGAAGACGAGCCCGCGCGCTACGAAACCGCACGACGGATCATTCTCGAAGAAGATTATGCCGTCTGCGTGTGGAGTCTCGCAGCGTTTTACGTTCAGGCAACACACAATGCCGAAACGCCTCTGCAGAATGGCTCTGCGGAAGACTGGATACAGACCCTTGCGCGCAAACCCTGCCAGCCTATGGACGACAAACTGCTGCGCGACGCCATGTCACTTGTGCAGCAGCACGACCTCTCGCTTCCGAATGCACTTCTCATCGCCGGAGCGAAGCGGCTGGGATGCCGCAAAATCTATTCTCAAAACTTAGAAGGCGCTGAGTCCGTCGCCGACGTCGAAATCGTCAATCCCTTCAACTGATATCCATCGCATCTGAAAGGCTGAAATATATGTCCATTCTCATCGACAAGAACACCAAGGTCCTGACCCAGGGCATGACCGGCAACACCGGCTCATTCCACACCAATCAGGCGCTCGCTTATTACGGCACCCAAATGGTTGGTGGCATTCACCCGAAAAAGGGCGGCACCAACTGGACATCTGATAGCGGAAAAGAACTGCCAATCTTCGCGACTGTCGAAGAAGGCAAGAAAGCCACCGGCGCGACAGCGTCTGTTGTTTACGTGCCACCAGCTGGCGCTGCCGCAGCCATCGAAGAAGCCATTGATGCTGGCATCGAACTCATCGTCTGCATCACCGAGGGCGTTCCGGTCATGGACATGGTCCGCGTCAAAGACAAACTGGTGAAGTCATCTTCCCGCCTGATCGGTCCAAACTGCCCAGGCCTTCTCACCCCTGAAGAGTGCAAAATCGGCATNATGCCAGGCTCAATCTTCAAAAAGGGTTCNGTNGGCGTTGTCTCTCGTTCCGGTACGCTGACATATGAAGCGGTCTTCCAGACATCTCAGGTCGGCCTCGGTCAGACAACGGCTGTCGGCATCGGCGGCGACCCGGTCAACGGCACCAACTTTATCGACGTGCTGGACATGTTCCTGTCAGACGAAGAAACCAAGTCGATCATCATGATCGGCGAAATCGGCGGCTCAGCCGAAGAAGAGGCCGCTGAATTCCTGATCCAGGAAGCGAAAAAAGGTCGCAAGAAACCAATGGTTGGCTTCATTGCCGGCCGTACAGCACCTCCAGGCCGCACAATGGGNCATGCGGGCGCGATTGTTTCTGGCGGCAAAGGCGGCGCAGAAGACAAGATTGCGGCCATGGAAGAAGCCGGAATCAAGGTGTCTCCATCCCCGGCNCGTCTCGGCGTCACGCTGGACGAGCTNTTGAAGGCATAAATTTCCTTCATTCGACGGATTTTCTGGGCGGCCTGATTGCACAGGCCGCCTTTTTAATTTAGCGGAGGGCAATTTTCACGCAGACCCATGCTGGGAATGAGTTAGATTGCCGCTCTCGACCACTCTCTCATGGTCGCGGGTTTTGCTTTCGCTTAAAATTCCCTAAATAGGTTAGTGCGATCAATCGTGTGCCGCTCTCGGGCGGAACATGGCTTTCAGGACGTATAAAATGGCAGACGACGGCGCACCGGCAAAAGGTTCCAGGGTCAACCGCTCAGACTCGAACGAACAACTGCTCGATTCTCTTTTTCTCTATGGCGGAAACGCCGCATATATCGAGCAGCTCCAGACCGATTACGACAGGGACCCGAACTCCGTTCCCGTTCAATGGCGCGAGTTTTTCGCCGGCCTTGGCGATACGGGTGAACCGGTTGCCAAACAGTCAGGCGGTCCAAGCTGGCGTCACGCTGGCTGGCCTCTGACCCAGCGCGACGAGAACACTGACGCGATCGACTATCAGTTTGGNGACGAAGACGAAGTTTATCTGACGCGCGAGATTTCTCGTCGCGCTCCTCAGGCCTCCTCTCGGGACATTTCTCAGGCGGTTCAGGAATCCATCCGCGCGATCATGATGATCCGCGCTTACCGGATCCGTGGCCACCTCGCCGCCGAGCTGGACCCGCTGCGTCTCAATGATCGCGGNGAACAGCCAGAACTCGACCCGGAATCCTACGGCCTCACACCCGATATGTGGGATCGTCCGATCTTCATCGACTATGTGCTTGGCATGGAGTACGCCTCCGTTCGCCAGATGCTGGATGTCCTGAAGCGCACCTATTGCTCNTCGGTCGGCATTGANTTCATGCACATTTCCGATCCGCAGGAAAAATCCTGGCTTCAGGANCGGATTGAAGGGCCCGACAAAGGCGTTGCCTTCACCAATGAAGGCAAGATCGCAATCCTCAAAAAGCTGATCGAGACAGAAGCCTTTGAGCAATTCCTTCACAAGCGCTATCCGGGCACCAAACGCTTCGGTCTTGATGGCGGTGAAGCGGCCGTGCCCGCGCTCGAGCAGATCATTAAGCGCGGCGGCGCGCTCGGCGTTGAAGAAATTGTTCTCGGCATGCCGCACCGTGGCCGTCTGAACGTTCTGGCCGCCGTCATGGGCAAGCCCTACAAGGTTATCTTCCACGAATTCCAGGGCGGCTCCTCCCAGGGCGCAGATGAATTCGGCTCTGGCGATGTGAAATACCACCTCGGCGCATCCAGCGACCGGGCGTTCGACGACAATAATGTTCACCTGTCTCTGACAGCGAACCCGTCACACCTTGAGGCCGTAAACCCGGTCGTTCTCGGTAAAGCGCGCGCTAAACAAGGCTTCCTCAAGCGCGGATCCCAAAAAGGCAAACGCGCGCAGGTCATGCCGCTTCTGCTGCACGGTGATGCGGCCTTTGCGGGTCAGGGCGTTGTGTCTGAGTGCTTCGCGCTGTCTGGTCTTGCTGGCTACCGCACAGGCGGCACCATCCACTTCATCGTGAACAACCAGATCGGCTTCACCACNAGCCCGAAATATTCGCGCTCTTCGCCATATCCGTCTGANGTTGCGAAAATGGTGGAAGCACCAATTTTCCACGTGAATGGCGATGATCCTGAAGCTGTGGTCTATGCGGCAAAGGTCGCAACCGAATACCGCCAGCAGTTCGGCAAAGACGTNGTGATCGATATGTTCTGTTATCGCCGCTACGGCCATAACGAGGGCGATGANCCNATGTTCACNCAGCCTTTGATGTACAAAAAGATCAAAGGCCANCCGACCGTCCAGAAGCTCTATGCCGATCGCCTGATCAGTCAGGGTATTGTTGAGCGCAGCGATGTCGAAAGCTGGATTTCAGACTTTGACAAATTCCTCGACGATGAGTTCGANGCTGGCAAAACCTATCATGCTGANCGCGCTGACTGGCTCGACGGCAAATGGTCNGGNCTNGGCCTGCCAGAAGGTGACGAACGNCGCGGCAATACAGCTGTCAGCATCGACACGCTGAAACGTATCGGCGAGTCCATCACAACCATTCCCGAAAAGACCCAGCCTCACAAAACGCTGGCACGTGTTTATGAAGCGCGTGCAAAGGCGATTGAGTCTGGCGAGGGGATCGACTGGGCGACAGCTGAGGCACTCGCTTTTGGTTCTCTGCTGGACGAAGGCTTCCCTGTTCGTCTCTCTGGTCAGGATTCCGGTCGCGGCACATTCTCCCAGCGCCACTCTCACGTGGTCGATCAGGAAGATGAGCGCCGTTACACGCCGCTGAACCATATCCGCGATGGCCAGGCCAAATACGAAGTCATCGACTCGCTTCTCTCCGAGGAAGCTGTTCTTGGCTATGAGTACGGGTTCTCACTGGCCGATCCAAACACGCTGACCCTCTGGGAAGCTCAGTTTGGTGACTTTGCGAACGGCGCACAGGTCCTGTTTGACCAGTTCATCTCGTCTGGTGAGCGCAAATGGCTGCGTATGTCAGGTCTCGTCTGCCTTCTGCCACATGGCTATGAAGGCCAGGGCCCAGAGCACTCTTCGGCGCGTCTTGAGCGCTTCCTGCAAATGTCTGCCGAAGACAATATGCAGGTCTGCAACCTGACGACCCCTGCGAACTATTTCCACGCCCTGCGCCGTCAGATCCACCGGGATTTCCGGAAGCCACTGATCATCATGACGCCAAAATCGCTTCTGCGTCATAAGCTGGCCACCTCCGCCCTTAAGGACATGGGGCCGGACTCNTCCTTCCACCGCGTCCTCTGGGACGATGCGGAAACGCCGGGTCGTGGCGGCGAAGTGAAGCTGGTTGCCGACGACAAGATCAAGCGTGTCGTCATGTGCTCGGGCAAGGTCTATTACGATCTGTTCGAAGAGCGCGAAAAGCGCGGCACGGATGACATTTATCTGCTACGTGTCGAACAGTTCTATCCTGTGCCACGCATGTCGCTGATGAAAGAGCTGAAGCGCTTNACCCAGGCTGAAATGATCTGGTGTCAGGAAGAGCCGCGCAATATGGGCGGATGGTCCTTCATTCGGGACGAACTCGAATGGTGCCTTGAGCAGGTTGGCGCCAAGCATAGCCGTCCGGTTTATGCCGGCCGCCCGGCCTCCGCATCAACGGCGACGGGTCTGATGTCCAAACACGTTGCCGAGCGCGACGCCCTGATTGATGCTGCCCTTGGTGACAGCGCGAACTGTACAACTGTTGAGAAGGCCTGACCGCCCACTAATCTGGAAAGAGAGCAATACGAATGACCGATATTACTGTCCCGACGCTCGGCGAATCCGTCACCGAAGCCACAGTCGGGCAATGGCTGAAATCCAAGGGCGATACCGTCAGCAAGGATGAGGTTCTGGTCGAGCTGGAAACCGATAAGGTTTCTGTAGAGGTCTCCGCGCCTGAAGATGGCGTCCTCTCNGAAATTGTTGCAGGTGAAGGCGATACCGTGGAAATCGGCGCACTTCTCGGCAAGATTGGNGAAGGGTCTGGCGCGTCTTCAGAANAGAGCAGCGAGCCAGAAGCCAAAGACGATAAAAAGGCCGAAGAGACTTCANCGCCTGCACCNAGCTCATCCGGNTCNGGCGACAGCGTTGAAGTCGCCGTTCCNGCCATGGGCGAAAGCGTCACTGAAGGCACGCTGTCCAGCTGGCAGAAAAAGCCGGGCGANAAAGTCTCTAAGGACGAAACGCTTGTCGAAATCGAAACCGACAAGGTTGCCGTGGAAGTTCCAAGCCCGGTTGACGGTGTTCTGGGCGAAATCCTCGTTCAGGAAGGTGAAACGGTCGAAATCGGCACGGTCATCGCNAANATTTCCGGTGGCGACGGCGCAGCAACATCCAGCCCCGCGCCAACGTCTACGCCCGCACAGGCTTCTCCGTCCGCCTCACCATCGGCCTCTGCGCCAGCCGGTGATGCGCCCGTTTCTCCAGCCGTTCGCCGTATCGCTGCAGAGAACGATGTGGACCCGTCCAAAATTCCTGGCACTGGCAAAGATGGCCGCGCCACNAAGGGCGATGCCCTCGCCTATGTCGAGAAGAAAACCGCTACTGACGCGAAACCTGCGGAGAAATCTGTGCCAACGCCTTCCCCGACNCCACGTGCAATTGGCCCTCGCGAAGAGCGCGTGAAGATGACCCGCCTGCGTCAGACCATNGCCAAGCGCCTGAAGGAAGCTCAGGACAANGCGGCNATGCTNACGACATTCAACGATGTCGACATGACCAATATCATGGCCATGCGCTCGCAGTACAAAGACAGCTTCGAAAAGCGCCATGGCGTGAAGCTGGGCTTCATGTCCTTCTTCGTCAAAGCCTGCGTGAACGCGCTGCAGGAAATCCCGGCTGTGAATGCCGAGATCGATGGCACGGACATCATCTACAAGAACTATTACGATATCGGTGTCGCGGTNGGCACNGAAAAAGGTCTCGTTGTTCCGGTCGTGCGTGACTGTGACGAGCTTTCTCTGGCTGGTATTGAAGCGGCAATCGGTGAGCTTGGCTCAAAAGCCCGTAAGGGTGATCTGGCCATGTCTGATCTTCAGGGCGGCACATTCACCATTTCAAATGGTGGCGTTTACGGCTCCATGATGNCCACACCAATCCTCAACCCGCCACAGTCAGGCGTTCTGGGCATGCACCGCATCGAGCAACGCCCGNTTGCCATCAATGGCGAAGTGAAGATCCGTCCAATGATGTATCTGGCGCTGTCTTACGACCACCGGATCGTCGACGGCAAGGAAGCGGTGACCTTCCTNGTTCGCGTCAAGGAAGCGCTNGAGAATCCTGAGCGCATGCTGCTCGGCGTCTGATCGACCTTCCAGGCTACAAACAACAAAGCCCGCTGTTCACGCAGCGGGCTTTTTCGTTGTCAGATGCTAGCTCGCCCACATCCGACTGAGATTGGCGATGGATTTGGACAAGGTCAGGAGTTCAGGTGAGTTGTCGGAATGTTGCTTCCGCAGCTCTGCGCGCAGATTTTCAAGGTCGAACAGGATTTCGCGCTGATCTTTCTGACGAATGCGGCTCTGGATCCAGCCCACGCAGGCATAGCGGACCCCGCTGGTCACCTGAGCCACCTCATGCAGCGTGGTCGACGGATAAATCACAAGGTCACCCGCAGCGGGCTTTACGCTTCGCGTCCCGCCAGCTTCTTCAATCACCAGTTCACCGCCCTCATAACTTTCGGGATCAGAAAGGAACAGCGTGAAGGAGAGATCGGTACGCACTTCACCTGAACCCGTGCCCATGAANGAGTTATCGATATGCCGCCCATATCCCCCGCCGACTTCCGTCCGGCTGACAATCAAACGAGACCATTTGGCAGGTCGCGCATAGGCTTCCACAACGGGATGACCGGAGATGGCGGCAAATAACAGCGATTTGAGCTTGGCCCCGGAGCGTGAGGTCAGGTCGGCCTGAAGGTTCTTTTTCACCTGCCGCGCGGTCGCGCCTGCCGTTTTCGTGCCGTCCTGCCAGATGAGCTTTGCGAATTGCTCTTGAGCCGAGACCANAAGCGCCGGCTCCAGTGCCTCACCGATTATAAGGGCCATGCTCATCCTTTTTGATAATGAGTTGCATTATTGNGCTTCATGCGGTTATGTCACCATTAAATCAAGGTCAGTCTCAAAGCTGAAGGACATCGACGTGAAAACTGAAACAAAACGCTGGACCCACCTCGGACTTACCGCTGCGCTGGCGGGCACAACCTTTCTGACAGCGTGCGGCGGCGAAGGTGAAGTCGGCGAAGCTGGCGGGACAGCAAGTCCCGAAATGAATCAGTCTATGGCTGGCGAAGGTGAAGGCGAAGGCGCCGCCTATGCTGGCGAGGGAGAGGGCGAAGGCGAAGGTACGGCTGCCCCAGCTCCTGAAGGCCAGGGCGAAGGTGAAGGCGGCGTCCTGATCGANCAGGCCGGAACCGATCCAGTGGTCTTCCGATCTGCACTCGCGATCACCGAAGCGCACATTGTTGCAGCGCGTGATGCCTACAAAATCGGTGAGAAGCAGGCTGCAGCTGAAATGTTTGCTCACCCGGTCTCTGAAGTCCTGTTCGACGTCGGCCCGTATCTGCGAGACGCTGGCGTAGAGAGCTTCGACGATATGCTGTCTGAAGCCTCCAACGCCGTGTTCGAAGGCGAAACAGAAGAACAGATCGATCAGCGGACAGCAGATATCATCGCTGTGCTTCGTGAAGCCGCCCAGAAAGCGCCAGACGATGGCTCTTCAGAAGCCCGCATCCAGGCAGGCGTCGCCGCCGACCAGATCGACCGTGCAGCGACCATGTACGGCCTTGCTGGCGAGTCGGATGCTTACGAGCCNTATCTTGATGGCTATGGCTTCGTGATCGCAGCTCGCGCNGCCTATGAGCAGGAAGAAGCAGCCATCAAAGAAGAATTGCCTGATACGGCCGCAGCCATTGAGCAGGCACTCCAACTCCTCGAAGAGGCTTATCCGACAGTAGAGCGTCCAGAAACGCTCGAGAAAAACCCGGCCTCACTGACGGCCGCTGCATCTGGCGTCCTCCTCACGCTCGGCCAGTAGCGCAGAACAAGACACCCGCTTTCGCCATGTGCCGTCATTCATATGAGTGGCGGCACACGTCTTTCGTGCGGCGCGAAAACACATATCGTCCTGACGTTTGCNGGATAAAAAAAGTCCGCCTCTNTGGGCGGACTTTCTCATAGCGATCTGACGGNTTATGTCAGCTCGTCTNTCCCTAAGCGGCCANAACCTGTGCCAGATAGCGCTCGACCTGGGATTTCAACGCCTCAGACTTGCTGCTCAATTCTCCTGCCGTAGCGGTCACCTGAGTTGCAGCTGATCCTGTTTCGCTCGCGGCTCTGGTCACTTCAAGAATGTTTCCTGTCACTTCCTGAGTACCCTGTGCCGCCTGTTCGACATTGATCGCAATTTCTGAAGTTGCAGATGTCTGTTGCTCGACAGCAGAAGCGATACTGCCCGCAATGTCATTCATTTCTGCGATCGTCTTGGAAATCGCCTGAATGGCGCTTACAGCTTCATGGGTTGCCGTCTGAATGCCACCAATCTGCTGGCTGATCTCCTCCGTCGCTTTAGATGTCTGGCTAGCCAGTTCCTTCACTTCGGAGGCGACAACAGCGAACCCCTTCCCGGCCTCACCTGCCCGGGCGGCTTCGATTGTCGCATTGAGCGCGAGTAGATTTGTTTGCTCAGCAATCGCGGAAATCAGGCCGAGCACATCGCCAATTCGCTGGGCCGCCTGCGCGAGGCCCTGGACCTGCTGATCGGTTTGATTGGCCTGCGAAACTGCACTGCCCGCAATGGTCGAGGAGTGAGCAACCTGCCGGGAGATCTCCTGAATTGAGCTGGTCAGCTCCTCGGTAGCTGTCGCAACGGTCTGAACATTCACCGAAGCCTGTTCGGCCGCGCTCGCAACCGTTGTGGCTCTCTGATTTGTCCCCTCAGCAATTGAAGACATAGAATTTGCCGTGCTTTCCATCTCGGTCGATGCGCCCGAAACCGCGCCAAGAAGGTCAGAAACATTTCGCTCAAACTCTTCGGTGAGCGCCTGAATGTGACGCGCCCGTTCTTCGCGCGCTTGAGTTTCTTTTGCTTCACGCGCTGCCAGCTCATCGGCTTTGATCATATTGTCTTTGAAAACCTGGACTGCCGCAGCCATTTCTCCGATTTCATCACCGCGTTCGGTGCCTGGAATGACAATCGTTTTGTTGCCGGTTGCCAGATCATTCATGGCTTTGGTCATGTTCCCGATAGGGCGGGCAATGCTGTTGCCAATGAACCATCCCAAACCGCCGCCCAGAAGAAGCGCGAAGACAATTCCGCCCCAGATCATCAATGTGGTTTGCGCTTCGGTCGCCGCATTCTGTTCTTTTCGTACGGCCATCAGGCTCTGTTCTTCTGCAGAGAAGTCAGCCATCAGCTGCCTGAACTGATCGAAATACGCTTTGCCNCGGGCCTCTCCAACCAGAGACACGACGTCATCCATGGTTTTGGTNGAGCCGACCTCGCCNCTGAGAGAAATCATNGGATCAGCAACATTACGCTGCCAGTCCTGCAGNACGCTTTCGGCTTCGCCCAGTCTTTGAACCTGACCGGGATTATCTGACACTGTCTTCTGCAGAGTCTCGATCCGCTTATAGACCTCGGCTTCNCCCTGTCTGTAGGGCGCCAGAAAATCTTCCTTCCCGGCCAGAAGGTAACCGCGCATTCCGGTTTCCATGTCGACAGCTGCCGCGACAATGTCATCGGCATTGCTCAGCGCTTCATGTGTGTGATTAACCCAGGCAGACGTCTGTGTGATCTTACCAATGCTGTTCAGAGATACAGCGCCAAGCATCATCATCAGGATGAGCGGAACCGCCATTCCGATCAGAATTTTCTTTTTCGTGCTTATAGAAGCCCAGTTCATTTTCACGGCCACCTTGTATATGTCCGGCACGCTCGAAACAGGCGTGGTCGGAGGAGTTAACAAAGGCCGAAATACACGAAACCTCTTAATCTGCGGTGGGCTGTGATCGGTGAAGTTTTACAGATTAGTGCAGAATCTCGAAAGAATAATCGATACCCGCAGTTAATAATAGAAATGTTTCTACTGACAATACTTCCCGTCCGGGGGTATCGAAGCTTAATGCCGCCCACTCTGACTGAACGGACCGTGAAATATCCAGCTTGCTTGGTCTGAGAAATTACACCCAGCGCGCCTTGGCGCAGGAAGCTTTTCGCTCGCCCTCCCAAGAATGAGTTCGATGCTGAAGTCCTGCTGCTCAACGCTGTAGGCGCCGATACTATGAGCGGCGATTCTCTCAAGATTGGGGACGTTTCGATCTTCGTGAGCGCTGAGAACAGACCTCAGACGTCAAACCCAAAATAATACAAGTATTTCAGAAGTTTAAATGGCGCACCCATCAGGATTCGAACCTGAGACCTCTGCCTTCGGAGCTGGTTCATTGCCCTATCCGAATTACGCGATAGGGCACGCCAGAGTGAGATAACCACCTGAAAATTGTTGATTTTTAGAATCCTCTCTCCGAAATCCCTATCCGAGAGTATGCCCGAATTTGCCGCCAAGTGCTTACGTGGTACTTACGCGAAGTCGGGTCCGGCAGGGACTGGAACAATGGCGAAGATCACCAAGCGGGTCGTTGATACGGCTGAAACAGGCACCAAAGATTACGTCATTTGGGATGATGAACTCCCTGGGTTTGGTCTACGCGTCTTCGCATCCGGGAAGAGAAGCTATGTGATTCAGTATCGATCAAGAGGACGTTCGCGTCGCTATACGATAGGTCTGCATGGCGTATGGACTCCGGAGGCCGCACGTCGTGAAGCGAAAGCGCAACTTGGCCGGGTCGCTCATGGTGACGACCCCGCCGAAGAACGGGAAGAAGACCGGAAGGCGCTTACCATCAAGCGGCTCTGCGAGCAGTACATCGCCGACATGGAAGCTGGCCTCATCTTAGGGAAAGGCGGCCGGCCGAAGAAGGAGACCACCATTGCCACCGATGTCGGCCGTATCCGCAGGCACATCATTCCTCTTCTTGGGACACGACGTGTGCGGGACATCACAAAGCCGGACATGAACAATCTGATGAAAGACATCATTGCCGGTAAGACGCGCGTGTCCATGAAAACCGAAAAGCTCCGTGGCAAGGCCATCGTTCGCGGCGGCCGCGGCACAGCGATCCGGACCATGGGCCTGCTCGGTGGCATTTTCTCTTATGCCGTCGAGGCTGGCGTGATTGAGCACAACCCGACGCATGGTCTCCGCAAACCGAAATACCAGGTCCGTGACCGAAGGCTCAGCGAAGCCGAGTATCGGGTTCTAGGCGGCATTCTTCGCGAGGCGCGGGAGAGCGACCACTACCGCATACACGCCGATATCCTCAGGCTGATCGCGCTGACTGGCTGCCGTCGCGGAGAAATCATAAATCTCAAATGGAGCGAGGTCGATCTTGAGGGTAGCTGCCTGCGGCTGATCGATAGCAAGGAGGGATCTTCCGTCCGTCCTGTCGGATTGCCTGTTATCGAGTATCTCGAAGACGAACGAAAGCGGCGGGCAGGCACGTATGTCTTCCCCGGCAAGGGCTTGGACAACGCCGTCGGGAACTTCCCACAGAGTTGGAAGAAAATGTTCAAGGACACGTCGCTTTGGGACGTAACCCCTCACGTTTTGCGACACAGCTTCGCGAGCATCGCGAACGACCTGGGCTTCACAGAGATCACGATCGCCGCCCTCATCGGTCACGCTAAGGGATCCGTCACGAGCAAGTACGTCCATACGCTGGATTCCACATTGATCATGGCTGCGGACACCGTGTCTGGCTACGTGAAGGCGCTACTCGAAGGGGTCGAGTTCAGGCGGAACACCTACACGCTGGATCGGCAGTCCCGACAGAGCGCAATTAATCAGATGCTTACGGAGGCGAAACCGACAGTTTAACTCCAGGAAGTTCTCGATGAATTTTTGAAATCGCCCTGTTCAGCTTCTGAATTTCTCCCACAATTAGATCTGACAGCCATTTCCGAGCTATCTGCCAAATAGGGCGGCTAGTTATATTTTGATGAATTCAGAGTGCCACGGTGTGCGCCCCAAAAGTCATGCGGGCCCCACCCTAATTCATCCCTACAGCATTTAGTATAAAAGCTATTGCTCTATCGGCCTGTCGAAAATCTGAAAAGCGGCCAAAGCTGAAACGTATACACTCCGACGCGGCCCCTCGATCAATTCCCATCGCACTTAGAACATGTGAGGGCTCCATCGTCCCTGACGAGCAGGCTGACTGTGTCGACGCTGCTATGTGGGGCTGCAGACGCGCCAATAGATCGGCCGCGTTTTGCCCCTGAAAATGCATCAACGCATTTCCAGGGTGACGGTCTTTCCGCGCACCAACCAAGTTAGCAATTTGTTTTTCTTCAAGCTGTTCAACAAATCGATCTTTGATTGAAGCAATTCGCTCGCGCTCAATCGGTCCATCAATCGAAACGAGCCGGCAAGCTTCGCCGAATCCTACAATGAGCTCGGTAGGCATCGTCCCGCCGCGCCGCCCACCTTGTTGACCGGCACCCATGACAACGGGTCTCACAAACTCAGACACACCGGGACCTGTTAAGAGCGCCCCGATACCTTTGGGGCCATAGAGCTTGTGTGCGGAAATCGTCGCGAACGGGATGTCTAGATCAAGAAGGTTGATGTCCATTGCGAGAGGGGCCTGAGCAAGATCTGCGTGAAACAGGACGCCACAGGATCTGCAGAGCGCTGCTATTGCAGCGAGCTCTGCGATTGCCCCATTCTCGTTGTTGACGCCTATCACAGAAACAAGCGCTGTCTCATCGCTTATCATTGCGCGTAGTTTGTCATGGTCTGGCGCTCCTCGCTCATCGAGTGGAATGTGCTTTACTGTCAAGCGACTACTGTTCGCTTCGTTGCGGATGGACCCATGATCCGCCGAACCGATCAGAACCTCGGTCCGCCCCGTTTGGGATGCGATTGCTCTCGCCGCATTCAGCGCCATCGCGTTTGCCTCACTCGCGCCTGATGTGAAGATCACATCATCAGCCTGTAGCCCAAAAAGAGCGGCAACCTTTGAGGCGGCGGCGTCAATTGCCGCGGCCGCTCGCCAACCAAGCACGTGATCAGCCGCATGTGGGTTAGCGAAGTGCGTCGCAAACGCCGCCTGCATCACCCGCAGGACACGATCGTCCAATGGCGTTGCAGCCTGATAGTCGAGGTAGATGGTATCACCGACTTGCATAGGGTCCTCAATACTGGACGATGTCTCCAGTACCTTGTATAACTTTTCCTGCTGGATGACATCCCCAGGAGGCAAAGTGAGAGCTCAAGAACTGAAGAACGATCAGTATCGCCCATCCTTTTCGGGGCATGAGACATTTCCTTTGCGCTACGGATGGCTTCAAAAAGCCTATCGCGCGGTGAGCGGAGCTCCGTCCCCTAAGGACGCGGTCCATGTGTTCCGCGACCCGGATTCTATCGCGCGTTTTGGCGTCGGCCGTAACATGGTGGGCGCTATACGGTATTGGGCAACCGGCGCCGGAATCCTCGATGAAACAAATGAAGGGCTCGTAACGACATGGCTCGGCGATATGCTGTTTGGTCGCGATGGAATTGATCCCTTTCTTGAAGAAGACTCATCCCTTTGGCTCCTGCATTGGCATTTGGCTTCGCGCCCCCGGCTGACGTCGGCTTATTGGCTCTTCAACGAGTTCCGCGGCGGAAGTTTTGTCAGGCAAGATATCGTCGAAGCCTTGCTAGCCCTTGCGCAGGATTGCTCATGGAGTCGCGTGGCCTCGACGACTGTCGACCGAGATCTTCAATGTCTGCTCAGAACGTATATTGGCGGCCGCGGCTCAAGCGATGCCGGAGATTCCATTCTTGCTGAACTCGGGTTGATCCGCCCGATGGACAAACAACGATCAAGGCTTTCGCGCGGTCGAAAGCCGAGCCTGCCTGATGCTGTTTTTCTTTTTTGCCTCAATGAGTTTTGGAGAAATTCCGCACCGGCCCAAAACACGATGTCATTTGAAAACGCGGCATATGCGCCGCGATCCCCGGGCAGGGTCTTTCTGCTCAATGATGAAGACATCGCTGAACGACTCGAGCGCCTCGAAGAGATATCAGGTGGAAAACTTGGCTGGTCGGAAACGGCAGGATTGCGGCAGATCATCCGAAGCGGCCATCCTTCAATCGACTTCGAGCGTAGCACGCTTCGCAACGCCCTTGCTTGCCCTCAAATGCGGGAGGCTGCATGAGCGATACCGTCACAATCACACCGAGATTTCGCCGTTCAGTACGGATCGATTCCGATTTTGCTTCTGTCACGGCTGTTGACGGCTTCTACTGTCCACCATCATTTCAAGCCGCAGTGACCTTCATGGCCGCGCATGTCGCTGACACTGAACAAGGCGCGTTTACATGGACTGGTCCCTATGGGGGCGGCAAATCGAGTCTGGCGCTTGCTCTCGCTTGCCTCTTTGGTGCGCCAAAGGCTGTTCGGGAACAAGCTGCGTCGTTGTTTGGCGATGCAGTCACAGCCGCCTTGAAAGCCGCGCTGCCACACTTTCCGGCTCGTTGGAGCGTTTTGCCACTCGTCACCGAACGCCGTTCCATTTCTGTACAACTCGCTGAGCTTCTGGAGCTTCCGACGGGCGCTACGCCAGCGGCTATTCTCGACGAAATCCAACGCAGATCAAAAGACCGCGGCCTCCTCCTTATTATGGATGAACTTGGAAGAGGTCTGGAAGCCGCTGCCGATGGCGCAGGTGACATCCATCTGTTGCAGGATATCGCTGAGCTCGCTTCCCGAAGCCAAGGCAGGCTGATCTTCCTCGGAATCTTGCATCAAGCCTTCGAGGAATATGCGGAACGCCTAAGCCGAAAAGCGAGAGATTCTTGGGCGAAAATCCAAGGCCGGTTTGTCGATATTTCGATCTCCGTTTCGCTAGAAGAGGCCATTGAGCTTATCGGCGAAGCATTGGGCCATCAACGCGCGGTCCGAAAAGCGCTTCCGCTGGCCGAAGCCTGCGTCGATTACCTTCGGCCAGCAAGGGGCAAATCCGACGCCAAACGTATGGCTGGCAAGCTCGCGCGGACAGCCCCGCTCCATCCCTTTACAGCCTGCCTCTTGGGGCCTTTGTCTCGAAGGAGGTTTGGTCAAAATCAGCGGAGCATATTCTCGTTTCTCAGCTCAGCGGAACCTTTCGGATTGCAGGACGCCCTGGCCAGCGAAACCATCAACAGCGTCTATCCGCCCTATCTCCTGTGGAGCTACCTGCAAGCCAATTTCGAACCAGCTATCCTATCCTCCCCGGACGGACGACGGTGGGCGCTTGCGCACGATGTCATCGAAAGGGCGATAGCTCGAGGAGCGAGCGATACCGAACTGAAGGCGCTGAAGACGATAGCGGTCTTGGATCTGCTCAAGGACAGGTCCGGTTTGACCACGCAGCCCGCGACTATCGCACTAGCACTCCACGAACTCAATCGGACTGACGTTGACAACGCATTGGCGCGCTTGGAACGGCAATCAGAAATCGTCTTTCGAAAACACACTGGCATTTATGTGCTTTACGCCGGATCAGATTTCGACGTCGAAGCAAGATTGCAGGAAGCAATCGCCGAGACGGGCGAGGTCGATCTAAACCTAGTCCGGACTTTGGCCGACCTGCAGCCAATGCTTGCCAAGCGCCATCATGAGAAAACCGGAGCTATGCGATGGTTCGAGATGTCGATCGAATCGGTGTCGGGGCTCGAAGCCTTGCCTAATCCAAAGCATCCCCAAGACACTGTTGGGCGCATTGTATTTCCTTTGCCGACGCAAGGTGAAACGCCTGAGGAAGCCTTTGACGCCTATGAACGCGCCATACGATCCTCCAAGTCTCATCCATTGTTCATAGGGCATCATCCTAACGCTAGCCAACTGCTTGAACTTGCACGTGAGTTGACTGGTCTAAGCAGCCTTGAGAACCGATTTTCCGAACTAAGAGGAGATCCGATAGCGCGACGCGAAATCGACTCGCGTATCGCCGAAGTACGCCAGAAACTCGAGGACAACTTACACGGCCTTATCGGAGAATGCTTTTGGTATGAGGGTACCAACAAGCCGAGGCGCCTAACTAAACGCCTCCTGAATGAGCAACTATCATCCCGTGCAGACACAATTTTTGATGACGCACCCGATATCAGCAACGAGCTCCTAAACTGCTCAGAACCGTCTTCAAATGCCGTCAGCGCGCGAACTAAGCTCATGAAGCGGATGGCAATGCGTGCATCCGAAGCAGACTTGGGATTCGAGGGCAAGAACTATCCCGCTGAACGGGGCCTATACATATCACTACTGCAAGAAACAGGATTGCATATCGACGGAGAATATCGGGCGCCCAACCAGGGGGATAAACTGCATCCGCTATGGCGGGAGGCAGACACGATGCTTGCCAATGCCGAACATGGCATCGTGACGGCGGATGAAATCATAGAGAGGTGGGGCGAGGATCCAATAGGGCTTAAAGCAGGCTTAGGCCCGGTGTTCATCGCAGCCTATATCTTGTCGCGGCGCGCTCGCGTCGCCGTCTATGGCGAAGACGTATTTCAAAGCAACTTCAATGAACTTTGCGTCGAATTTCTCGCAAGAAATGCTAAGGATATCGGCCTGCGCCGTGTTGAAATGGAAGGATTCATCGGCGAAACGCTTGAGGAATTGGGCAGCCTTTTGAAACTCAAAGAAGCAGCCGAACCCCTCCTTGTTGCGCAAACCATTATCGGGGAATTCGACGCGCTCGTGCCTTGGACCACCCGGACTCAATCACTTTCCCCGCAAACACTCCAGGTTCGGGAAATCCTCAAGCGGGCAAACGATCCAAACAAGCTCCTATTTGATGATTTGCCGCGCCTGACGGAACCGCTTCCGGACGGTCACTTTGACCCCAAAGCAACTGCCCTTCTTCTGAGGGACGCGCTGGCAGAAATGCGTGCGGCTTACCCCAAGGTTCTCGATGAACTCAAAGGTCTGATGCTACGTGAGCTTGATGTTCGTGGAGAAGCTGAAGAGGCCTTCCAGGATTTGCGCGAGCGTGCAGACAATATCCGACAGATTGGTGGCGACCTACGTCTTGAAGCGTTCGTGGGTCGGCTAACGCAGTTTCACGGAACACGTGAAGACATGGAAGGCGTTGCCAGCATTGCGGCCAATAAGCTGCCGCGCGATTGGAACGATGGAGATCGCGAACGCGCAGCAGTTGGAATCGTAGAACTTTCTGCGTCGTTTCTGAGGACTGAGACCATGGCGCGGGTGAAAGGGCGCAAAGATCGCCGCCATGCTCTAGCAGTCGTAGTCGGTAAGGATTCCGCACCGCACTCTCTTTTCCAAGAATTCGAGATCGCGGATATCGATCGGCACGATGTCCAGAAGTTGGCCAGCGTTGTTGACAAGGTACTCCGCGAAGCGGACCAGCAACGACGCGATATTATTCTGGCAGCCCTAGTCGAGGTTACGTCGAAATACATCGATTCTGACCGGCAACACCGGGTGGGAGAGCGAGCATGACCGGAACTCGGCACGTCCTCGGCCTATCCGGCGGACGAGACAGCGCCGCTTTGGCGATTTTCATGCGTCAACGACATCCAGAAATCGATGTTGAGTATTTCTTCACCGATACGGGAAAGGAATTGCCAGAGGTCTATAGCTATCTCACGCGATTGGAGGGATATCTCGGAAAATCCATCTCAAGACTAAATCCCGACAGAGATTTCGATTATTGGCTTAAGAGCTACAAAAGCTACCTTCCTTCCCCTCAATCCCGCTGGTGCACACGACAGCTAAAACTCCGCCCCTTTGAGCTATGGGTCCGTCAATTCATAGAGGCCGGCGAGACCGTCATTTCTTATGTAGCTATTCGCAGCGATGAGGAATATCGCGAAGGCTACCAGTCCAATAAGGATAGGTTGCTTGTCAGGCTACCATTTAAAGATAGCGGCATAGACAAGGCTGGCGTCATCGAAATTCTCGAAGGATCAGGTCTTGGTCTTCCAGACTACTATGATTGGCGAACACGAAGTGGATGTACATTCTGCTTCTTTCAACAGAAGATCGAGTGGGTTCGTCTGCGCGAACGGCACCCAGAGGCATTTGAGGAAGCGAAGCGATACGAAAAAAACGCGATTGAACACGGATCCCCTTTCACTTGGAGTCAAGGCGAATCGCTCAGCGAACTCGAGAAACCTGAACGCCAGGAACAAATCAGGGAAGAACACCAACGGCGCCTTGAACGGGCGCGGTCCCGGCTCCAAGCAAACCCATTGCGGCCGGATGCTTCGATCGACCTAGACGATGTCTACGGCGGAGCGGCCAAGGCCTGCCTCACTTGCCACAAGTAACATTATGAAATGTGAAGGCTTTCGATTTATGGTCCATTTATGTTCAAGGTAACTGCTCGAACAATCCTGGAATTGGGATCGGAGCTCATCAGCTCCGATGCTATTGCGTTTTACGAGCTGATCAAGAACGGGATCGATGCCGGTTCTGGTAACGGTGTCACTATCAATTTCGATATCGTTTTGGGGCGGCGGGACTATCAGGAGACGAAATCCCAAATTCTCAGCGAGATTAGGGACGCCGATGACGAAAATGCTCCTGATTTGGATGATCTTAAGGAGGAGCTTTCCGGCAAACTCAATACGGAAGCCGACGAGCTCTGGGAAAGTGCCAAGGAGTTCATCGAAGAAGCCGATACACACGAAGCATTACTAAACGCGCTTGAAGAAATCAATGCCCTGAACTCGATCACGATCTCGGATACTGGGTCGGGCATGTCATTAACGGAACTCGATACTGTATTCCTAGTCATTGGAACCTCATCCCGAAAGAATGAGATCGATGCCGCAATGGCAGGTGGAAAGTCACACGCTCCTTTCCTCGGCGAGAAAGGGATTGGACGCCTATCGGCAATGCGGCTCGGGGATCGCTTATCCGTTCGAACAACAAAAACAAAAGATAAGAATTACAACTTGATCGATATCGATTGGTCCGAATTCGACGATTCTACGAAGATGATCCAAGACATCGACGTCAAGCCCAAAAAGGGGCCCAAGAAGGAGAATCCTGAGTTCAGTGGCACTGATATAAGAATTCGGAAGCTGAACGCCGATTGGAGTGAGAAGCGTGTCGATCGTCTGGCCATCGACGACTTTTCTTTACTTGTCGATCCTTTGGCCAAGGCCTCCGGTCAGCGCATCGCGGTGTTTTGGAACGGAAAAAGAGTCAATTTTCGGCGACTTGAAAAGTCGTTCCTATCCCACGCACATGCCATGGTGCGCGGACAATACAGAATAATAAACTCAGAGCCCCATTTAGAATTGCGCATCGAGATAAATAATCTCGGATTTGAGCACCCGAAAGAAGTCAGCATCGAAGTAGCAACCGTCGATGAACTGAGCGCGGCGCTTATAGGCTTACAAGCCAAGCGACGTAGAATGAACAAAAGGGATATAGACTATACCGCGCTCGAAAATGTGGGTCCATTCGATTTCCAATTACATTGGTTCAATCGGCGTACTCTACGTCGGTTCTCTTCTGCAGGCGAACGCCAAGCGCTCCTCAACCTTCTAGATCAATGGATGGGTGTTCGACTGTATCGCGACGGCTTCCGAGTTTATCCATATGGGGCGGAAGACGATGACTGGCTAGATCTCGACAAGACCGCTCTCGCCTCAAAAGGTTATGCGCTCAACCGAATACAGCTCATTGGGCAAGTCGAGATCGGTCGTCTGCAGAATCCTGAGCTCATCGATCAAACGAATCGCGAAGGCCTGCGGCAGACACCTGAAGAAGCCATCCTCAAAGAGACAGTTCAGTTCGCCGTCGAACGCCTCAGAGATGAAATGAACCGCGTCACCAAGGAACAAAAGGACGCCAAAGAACCCTTCATCGCCGATGAAACCAGGACGGTCGATCTTGAGAAGCGGATGAAGACGGCGATCCAGTCAATCCGAAAAGTTGTACCTTCAGAACACCGAGAAGTGGTCCAAGAGCTCGAGCTTATGCGTGAAGAGTTCGCGCGATATGCAGCCGAAGCCCGTGAACGCATCGCCGATATGGAGAAAGATGCCGATCAGATGCTGGCAATGGCAGGCATCGGCTTGATGGTCGAAGTTGTTGCGCACGAACGCCATCGCGCGCTCCGGTTCAGCCTCGGAGACGATCCAGGCGACGCGCAGCATGTCGCGGGGGATGCCTTTCTCCACCAGGGCGTCGTACTCGTCAGGGTGGTAGAGCTTGGTCTGCTTTAGCTGGCGGAGGGACCGCACACCGGGGATGTCGTGCCCATC
>PABS01000066.1 GCA_002699325.1 Ponticaulis sp.
GGCCTGCTGGCCCTGATCATTCTGCTTGATCAGATCCCGCGAAATATTCAGCGTGGATCGGACGAGCAGTTCGCGTCAGATGAGCGGGCGGTTGAACTGGCGCACATGGCGATCGAGCGCGGCTACGACAGAGCCTATATGGCGCCAGCGCGAGCCTTTTTCTACATGCCTTTCATGCATTCGGAAGCGATTGAGGATCAACGCCTCTGCTGTGATCTCTTCCGTCAGACCGACATGAAAGAGAACTATCACTATGCCCTGATCCACATGGATGCGATTGCGCGTTTCGGGCGCTTTCCTCATCGCAATGATATGCTGGGCAGAGACACAACCGCTGAAGAGCGTGCCTATCTCCAATCTGGAGGTTTTGGCGCCTGAGACGGGGTCAGAGCACAGTGGCGGCTGCCACCGCGGCTGCAATATAAATGACGAGCACGGAGACGCTTTCAAAGCCGATATTTCCGGGCCCGCTTTTCTCACGTCGAATAAGCCCCAAGACGAGCATCAAGGTCATTACAATGCCGGTCAGCGCCCAGAAGCGCGCTGAGCCATCGATCGCGCCATAGATGGAACCATCGCGATAAGCGACGTCCGAGGCCGACAGAAAGAGCACGTCAAACATATTGCCGCCTATGATACCGCCGACGGCGAGTTGCAGCGCCCCACGGCGAATGGCGGCAATGGTGGTTACGAGTTCTGGAAGAGAGGTCGCGACCGCTGTAAGCATGGCCCCGACGACGCTTTGTTTCAGGCCTGAAGCTGTGGCAATTGCGATTCCTGATCTTGCGACGACCAGGCCTGCAATGGCGACGATCGCAACAAGCCCTGCAAATCTCAGCGCGATAAATCGCGTCGAAGGTGCGCTTTCATCTTCTTCTTCGGGTTCATCAACGCGTGTATCCGGCGTGTTCTTGGCGATCCACATCGGGTCTTTCCGGTCGTGGCGCGCCAGAAACAAGCCCAAAAATGTAGACGCCAATCAGCAGCGGGCTGGCGGGGTGAATCGCGAACAGGGTGACCTGAGGCAGGGCATAGGCGACCAGTGGAATCGCCAGTAGCAGGCACAAGAGCGCCGATTGTGTGATGTTGGCGATTTCTGCCGCCGCGTGCTCAAGGTTTGCTTTTCGATACCAGATGTCGCCGACAACCAGAAATGCGGTCTGTGCTGCAATGCCGCCCAGCGAGTTGGAGTAGGCGAGGTTTACATCGCCGGTGGCTGCAGCGCTGACCGAAGTGACAATGCCGGAGGCAGAGGTTGCCGCGCCAAGAAGGACTGCGCCGGCAAGCGCCTCTCCCATGCCTGTGCGATCGGCGAGGATATCTGCATCGCGTGAGAGTTTCAGGCCAACTGCCAGAATCACGGCTGTCGCGATGGCGAACAGAATAATCGCCTGAGGAAGCGATTGAATTTCAAGAATTTGAGTTAACGGCATTGAGAAGCCTAACGGCCTCTAATGGTGAGGGTTCCCCCAAGATGTTACCGTTTACAGAACGCCGCCGTGAAAATGACGAAACGCGGCGAGAATTTCCTCTGGCTTGTCTTCCATACGTGACAAGTCCAGGCGCATCTTTCCGTCTTTTCGGAGTTTAAAGACGCGGATTTCCCACGGGCGCAGCCGGGTCGCCGCTGTCGCGGTGAAAACTTCCTGAATGGGGCGGGAGAACGCCAGATCGATCGCGGGTCGTTTTTCCGAGTTGATCTGCACAACGCCAGATTCCACACGGATCACATCATTCCAGCGGACCTGACCGAGCCCGTCAATTTCAATCCCGCTATTATTCAGCGTGAGTGCTGGCCTTTGGTCTCGTGTCAGCGGCCAGGAGCGTAGTGCTATGAATGTGAGGACACCGGCTGCAAGAGACATGAGTGGATAGCCCAGCAGCAAGCCTGCCATGCCCAGTACAGCCGCCACACCGAGCGGCAACCATACACGGGTGGCGATGTCGGACTTGTCATAGTCTGCTGTGAAGACGCGTACATTCATCCGCCTGTCTGCCCCCTATGCCGTAGTTTATGGTCGGCGAGGACGCAGGCCATCATCGCTTCGGCAACTGGCGCCGCGCGAATGCCGACGCAGGGGTCATGGCGGCCGGTTGTGCGAACATCGACATCATCGCCGGAAGCGGTCACCGACTGGCGTGTGGTGAGTATGGACGAGGTCGGCTTCACGGAAAATCTCGCCACGACGGGCTGGCCGGAAGATATTCCGCCAAGAATGCCGCCATTGTTATTCGACAGGAAGCGTGGGCCATCATTTCCAGAACGCATTTCATCTGCATTCGTTTCCCCTGAGAGGCCGGCAGCGTCCATCCCGGCGCCGATTTCGACCCCTTTCACGGCGTTGATGGACATCAGCGCCATGGCAAGATCGGAATCGAGCTTGCCGTAAATCGGCGCGCCCCAGCCTGCTGGAACGCCTTCAGCGACAACTTCGATGACAGCGCCGACCGATGAGCCGGATTTTCTGATATCGTCCAGATACCTTTCCCAGGTTTTTGCTGTGTCGACGTCGGGGCACCAGAACGGATTCTTTTCAGTTTCGCTCCAATCCCATTTTGCGCGGTCGATCTTATGCTCGCCAATCTGAACCAGCGCCGCCCGGATGCTAACGCCTGTGCCGAGCACGGCGCGCGCAACGGCGCCCGCGGCGACGCGAGAGGCCGTCTCACGTGCTGAGGATCGGCCACCGCCGCGATAATCGCGCACTCCGTATTTCTGATCATAGGTGTAGTCAGCATGGCCTGGACGATATCTGTCGCGAATGTCCGAATAATCCTTGGAGCGCTGATCGACGTTCTCGATCATCAGGCAAATGGGTGTACCTGTTGTGACTTGCCCGCCAAATTTCTCTTCGGTCAGGTCATCACTAAAAACGCCAGAGAGTATTTTTACCTGATCGGGCTCTCGCCTCTGAGTGACAAAGCGGGAGGTCCCTGGCCGGCGGAGGTCCATATATTTCTGAATCTCTTCGACATCCAGCCGGACGCCGGATGGACATCCGTCAACAACACAGCCGATTGCCGGGCCATGGCTTTCACCCCAGGTGGTGACGCGAAAAAGATGACCAAAGGTGTTATGCGACATGTCGTTTTCTATCCGGGTTCAGTTTGCGCACCGACGTTTGCGGTCTCGCCGCCTGTCTTAAGTGGTCCCGGCACTGATTTGAATGCCCAAAGAAAAATATCGACAAGAAACCGTCGGGTGGTTGCAGGAAAGCGGGTGATCTGAGCCCTCCGTTGACTTGATCTCGGCGGCGATGGGGCTGACATAGAGCGCAGAAGGATGTGATCGAAGGGCGTGTCATGACCAAAAAGCAAATCGGCGGGATCATTCCGGCGTCACCCGACTATGAAGACCGCAAAAGTGACATGCCGGCGGATGACAGCGTTTTCTTCTCCAAAGAAGATCCGTTTGATCTCTTCTCCGACTGGCTGGCAGAGGCGGTGAAGTCTGAGCCGAGTGATGCAAACGCAATGTCACTGGCGACGGTGGATGCTGATGGCCTGCCAAATGTGCGCATGGTGCTTCTCAAGGACGCCGATGCGGATGGCTTTGTCTGGTACACGAATTTTGAAAGTGCGAAGGGCAGGGAACTGCTCGGACAGAAAAAGGCGGCGCTGTGTTTTCATTGGAAATCACTTCGCAGGCAGATCCGCGTCAGAGGCATTGTTGAAACCGTCTCCGGTACAGAGGCAGATGCCTATTTTCAATCACGGGCACGCGACAGCCGGATTGGTGCCTGGGCCAGTGAGCAGTCGCGTCCGCTTGAAGGCCGGTTTGCGCTTGAAAAGCGCGTTGCGAAATATGCTGCAAAGTTTGGCCTGGGTGAGGTGCCGAGGCCGGAATTCTGGTCAGGCTTTCGGCTCAAGCCGGTTGAAATCGAGTTCTGGCGGGATCGGCCGTTCAGGCTTCATGATCGCTTGGTGTTCCGGCGAGAGAGCGAAGCCGCAAACTGGACGACGACGCGCCTCTACCCATAAAAAAAGAGGGTCCGGAGACCCTCTGAGAGTTTCTCGGGCATTTGGCCGGTTTAACGGCCTACCGGATTGCGCAGGATGACTTTTGCGCCATTCGGAATTCCTAGTTCTGAGAACGTCCATGTCAGGCGTTCGCCGTCCTGCTGGAGCATTTCGCAATAGTCGCGGCGTTCGCGGTCCAATTCGACTTCGAACGTGTTGCCGCCTTCATGATCAACATCGACATCGAAAAAGTCTTTGGTTGTGCAACCCGATGCGGCGACGCGAACGGAGATTTCGTTGTTTGAGATATCCGCAGAGTAGAGACGCTCGGCACCTGATGAAAAACTGGCATCCCAGTCTTCGTGTGAATCTGCATCAATGACGACGCAGCCCGCCGTGGCGAGAAGCATGCCTGAAAGCGCTGCGAGGGTGAAAATTTTCATAGATCTGAACCTTATTGAAAAGCAATAAATAACTTATCGCTTTTCAATAATTGATCGTCAAGTATCAATATGACAGCAGTTCGAAATATTCTAAAACTGGAAACGGTTACCGACGCGGAGCACCAGTTGGGTCTGCAGTGATCTGAAATCCCTTGGGAAGTCGTCATACCGGATGATGGCGCCGTGACCGAGAGACAGAAAGACCTCGGTTTCCGGGCGCACTTCCCAACGCATCCGGCTGAACAGCGAAAAGGATTCAGAGATATTGTCGTACTGGGCCTGGGTCTCAATCGAAACATCAGAGGACATGTTCACCACGTTTTCCAGCGCATAGATCTGAACGGTTACATCGCCGGCCGGCACCGATATCTGATCGCGCTCCCAGGTGACGTTCAAATTCCAGTATCGCGATGGACGAAGCGATCCATTCAACTTGGTTCGCAGGCGCTCTCCGCCGAAATATTCTTCAAATCGAATATCTGAATCCGTGCCATACGGCCTGGAGAAGGACGAGCGGAGCGACGCAAACGCACCATTCGCGTTATAGCGTCCGCTTGGGACCACAATGCCCGTGGGCAAGAGGAAGGGCGCATTGACGACTTCTTCGCCCTCATACAAACGGAAGCCAATCCGGTCTGTGGCGCGCAGCTCTACATCGAAGTTGAGCGAGTTTTTGCGCGTCTGCATCTCACCATCAAAATTGGTGATGTAATCGTGGCTCGTGCCGAACTGCCAGTATTGATACCAGCCATCCCGCGTACGAAACCGACGATGCCAACTGGCGCCATAATCCCGGATGCCGGGGCGGTTCACAAAGCCAAGGGCCGGTCTGAATTGCTCTCCGATTTCAGTGGCTGAGACGCTCCAGGTCCATTTGTCGTTGGGATAGTCCACCTTGATGCCAAAGGATTCATCATCGGCAACTGAGGAGAGTGACTTCATGTAAAATGCTGTGGCCTGTAAGAGGCCGCCGCCCATGAAGCTGTTGTTTCTGTAAATAAAATCAGACCCATAGAGCGAGTTGTTGGTGTTGCCTGTCGGGTCGCCATTGGTGGCGATGAAGCCGAGCCGGGAATTGTCGAGCACATCCAGACTGGCTCGCCCGACGGAAAGGGTCTGCGACTCAAGATTATCCGTTTCGCCCATTCTGGCGCTGAGTACGCCAAGCTCCACACCCTTGATTTCACCGCTCAGCTTCAGACCCGCTTTCAGATCCACTTGCTCGCCATTTACAATCCCGATGCGCCGCGAGAAGAAAGGTTGGCCGTTTGGGCTTCCGGTGAAGATATCGCCCGCGAATTCGAAAACGGCGGCATCCTGAAGAAAGAAGTCGCGGGTTTCTGGCTGGAAGAGGGAAAACCGGCCTGTGTTGATCTGGCGCGTATCCAGCGGCGTGTCTGAAAAGTCTGAATTGAGAGTCAGAAGCCCGGTCAGCGATTGCGTGATTTTGTAATAAATGTTGGCGCTCGGCTCGATGGACACGTCGTCATCGCGTGGGTTGGTCCAGTCGCGCGATGCGATAACCGTGCCGAGAAGTTCAACATCGAGGCCGAGTCCCTGTTCGATATCCTGCACGCCGACAAGGCGGCCAGGCTGGCGAAAGTCAAATTTGGCCACGCCGGGATCGATGCTGGACCAGCGAATTTCTTCGCTCTTATGTGCCAGTTCGCGGGTGATGAGCAGACCCCAGCCATCTGAATTCTCCGGATCGAAACTAATCGACCGGAAGGGGATGACCATTTCAACCACCCAGCCTTCGTCTGTCACGCGGCCTTCTGTGTCCCAGATTGTGTCCCACTCATCAATTGGCGTGCGACCTTTCTGAATAATCCGGTCAAGTCGCGCACCAAGGGCATTGATGTCAAAGCCGAAGCCACCGAGACCTGTATTGAACGGGTCGATGTAGAAACGGATCATGTCGTCGCGCCAGACTTCACCGTCACGCGTCATGATGCGATTGATGATCTTCTCCGGTTCGGAGTCGAAGGCTTCGAAGGCAACGTAAAGCGCTTCAGCATCATAGGCGAAATAGACGCGGGTTTTTTCACTCGGATGACCCAGGGTCGGCGCCACCTTGTAGAATTCGTCGATGACAGCAGCTTTTTCCCAGACCGGATCATCCAGAACGCCGTCGATGATGGGCGCTTCTTCAGGCGAGATACGGACCGGCTTTACCGTGGGCACATAGGTCGCCGGATCGGGGATGGAATTATTCTTTGTCTGTGCTTCGGCGCCCGAAAATCCAATGAATAAACTGCACACTAATCCTAACGCGATGTGTTTCACGTCGACCCGTCCCTGCCATTTTAGTTTCGCTGGCTTTAAGTGGGGCCACCCCTGAACACAACGCGCGAATGCGAGTTTGCCCTCACGATCGCGTGTAAGCCGGAATCATGCGCAGGGGTGCTCTTGAGCGCCCGATTCGTCATCAGTTGACAGGAGACTTGGGTTGAAAGGATCAGAGGTCGTAATCTTCAGCTTTCCAACCCGGGTCGGGATATTGCGGATCCATCTGTTCGAGCTTGCGACGGACGATTCGTGCAATCATGGCATTCCGGCGAGATTTGGAATCAGACGGCACGACATACCAGGGCGCATGGTCGGTTGAGCAGCGCTCAACCATGTCATCATAGGCATCCATAAACTCAGGCCACAGCTTTCTGTCTTCGAGGTCTCCCGGATTGAACTTCCAACGCTTGTGCGGTTCATCCAGCCGGGATTTCAGTCGTTCGGCCTGCGTCTCTGGAGAGATGTGCAGCATGAATTTGAGAATTTCCGTGCCGTTCTCTGTGAGGTGTTTCTCAAACTGATTGATCTGGTCATAGCGACGTTCAATGTCGTCTTTAGGTGCGAAGCCGCGAACTTTTACCACCAGCACATCCTCATAGTGTGAGCGGTCGAAGATGCCGATAAACCCTTTGCGCGGCACGACCTGATGAACGCGCCAGAGATAGTCGTGGGCGAGCTCTAGGTCGGTAGGCTTTTTGAAGGCAGCGACCTGCAGGCCAAGCGGGCTTGTATAGGCAAAGACCGCGCGCATGGTGCCGCTTTTGCCGGCCGTATCAATGCCCTGAAGGACAACCAGAAGCGCGCGTTTTTGCTCAGCGTAGAGAATGTCCTGAAGGCGATCGATCTCGCGGGCATCTTCCTCGGTGCTGGCGCGTGCGGCGTGTTTGTCCTCGAACAGACTCTCATCCCGGGTTGGGATGTCTTTCAGTTTGAATGTTTTGCCTGGTTTGGCGATCAGCTGGTCAGCGACTTTTTCGGAAGAAGGAATATCAAAGCTCATCTGGTGAGCTTGCAACGAAAAAAGCCGCCCGGATAGACCGGACGGCTTTGAAACTTCGTGTCTTCAGTCCTCTTAAGAGGAGTAGAATTCGACGACCAGGTTTGGTTCCATTTTCACAGGGTATGGAACATCAGACAGCTCAGGAATGCGAACGAAAGTTGCAGTCATGGCTTTCGGGTCAACGTCGATATAGTCAGGAATGTCGCGCTCGCCAGAACCGAGAGCTTCCAGAACCAGCGCCATGTTCTTCGCGCGGTCACGAACTTCAACCACATCACCTGGCTTCAGGCGGTAGGAAGGAATGTTGGTACGAACACCGTTCACCTTCACGTGCGCGTGGTTCACGAACTGACGTGCTGCGAAGATTGTTGGTACGATTTTAGAGCGGTAAACAAACGCGTCCAGACGGCTTTCGAGAAGACCGATCAGGTTCTCAGCCGTGTTGCCTTTACGGCGGTTAGCTTCGTCATATGTACGGCGGAACTGCTTCTCGGTGATGTCACCATAGTAGAATTTCAGTTTCTGCTTCGCCATCAGCTGGGTACCGAAGTCGGACATTTTGCCACGACGTGCGCCACCATGTTGACCAGGGCGGTTCGGGCGTTTGTTGACTGGTGACTTTGGGCGACCCCAGATGTTTTCGCCGACGCGGCGATCAATCTTATACTTCGTGCTATGTCTGCGAGACATATCAACCTCATTCATTCGACCGGGTCCGGTTCAACGCCTTATTGCGAAGAACGATTTCAACGGCGGACACCAACCATCCCGTCATAAATTTTGTTGTCGCATTCCCGGACGCCGAACCGGTAACCACTTCGGCTGGAAATGCTTCCGCACCCGAGTAAACGGGGCGAAGCGCGCTAAAAGCCCGAAAGGCAGGCGTAAGTCAAGTGCCGGATGTGACTATTGATCCGGTGTCTCGATGGTCTGATTGCCATACCGGATCAGGAAATAGAGAATTCCGAACAGTGTGACGCCAAGCCCCCACTCAACTCCATTATGAATAATCAGCGCCATGATCGTGAAGAGCAGGCCGGCAATGGCCGGAATGGCCCAGATCATCATCTGTTTCGTCGTTGGTTTGGGGCGTGTTTCAGACATACTCTTTGATTAGGCCGTGTTTTCGCCTGGATCAACGCCGTTTGGTCGTCGAGGCAGAGACGCGAAACAGAATAATGGCCAGAAGGCCCGGCAATAGCGTCAGCCAGGACAAAACATCAAACACTCCATTGCCCAGCAATGCCAGGGTCAGTCCGAATGCGGCCAGTGAGCCGATGACCAGCGGTAGAAAAAATGTCTTTGAAAGGAGCGATTTCATTCTGCTGGCTCTAACATGCGTTCGGGGATCATGTTCGGGCGGCGCGCCCGAACCAGCCAGAGATAGAGGCCCGTTCCGAGAATTATGATCGTCGCAAGGTCCAGAAGCGCCCAGATGATTTTCAGCGGCATGCCGCCATAATCACCAAAGTGCAGAGGTCCGGAAAGCGCGAGCGCCTTCATATACCATGGCATTTCGCGCATGCCTGCAAAGGCACCGCTTTCAGCTTCAATAAGGACAGGTGTCGTCATATGGCTGGTGACAGGCGTGTCGCCGCGAATGAAGACGGACATATGGTAATCAGTGGACCAGCCGCCGCCCGGGAAAGCAACAAACTGAACCCAGGCGCCGGGCGCCTCTGCACGGGCGCGATCAACTGCGGCCTGAACACTGGACAGCTCAGTGGCCACCGGTGATCCGCTGAACTCTTCGGTGAGGTCAGCGAGGCTGTCATTCTGCCAGACTTCCAGCAGCGGTACGGCAAGCGTGTTCACAACGCCAGTCAGGCCGACAACGCTCATCCAGACCAGTGCGACGATGCCTAGCAGGTTGTGATAGTCGAGCCATTTGAGGCGCTTTGAGCGGTTCAGCCGCAAGGTGCCGAATTCGAGCTTGCGCATGAAGGGGGCATAAAGCACCACGCCTGAGATCAGCGCAGCGAGGAATGCCAACCCCATGGCGCCAAGGAAGAGCATGCCGCCAAGCCCCAGAAACATGTCGGTGTGCAGCTGGAGGAGAAACTCCATCACGCCGCCATCGCCTGTTGGCGCAGGTACGATCTCGCCGCTCGTCCGGTCGAAGCGCTCAAAATACATCTGACTGCCCGGGGCGTCAGGCGTCGGCCCGGTGGTGACATTCACGACTGGGCGGTCCTCATCAAAGCTCATAAAGAGCGGAACTTCGCCCGGTCGATTGTCGAGCGCCGCTTGCAGGATTTCATCCAGCGAAAGAAGCGGGCCATCCGGGTTCGCCGGTTGCCATGTTTCCCCACTGTTCAGCGCACCTTCAATCTCGTCATGAAAGATCAGTGGCAGACCGGTCACGCACAGCATCAGCAGAAAGGCCGTGCAGACAAGGCTTGTCCATTTGTGGACGGCAGACCAGGTGCGGATGGAAGCGGGTGACATCATGGCAGTTAAAGCGGGGCCGGGGCAGACCAGTTCTGCCCCGGCCTGTTATCAGAAATCCACACTGGCAGACAGCATGAAGGTACGCGGATTACCCTGGACGAGATAGTTTGCGCCCGGGAAACCGCCTGTCGACGCCCAATAGGCCTCATCGGCGATATTTTCGACACGCGCGCGGAAGGTCAGCTCGTTGGTTTCGAGGGGCACAACGAGGCGAGCGCCAAGGTCAAAGCGTGTCCAGCTGTCGAGCTCAGTGGTGTTTGCGGCATCGATATACTGCTCGCCAGTGAAGACCATACGACCTTCAACCGTGAGGCCGTCAACGGTGGGTATGTCCCATTCGACATTCGCATTGGCCTGCCATTCGGGAATACCGATCGGTGTATTGCCTTCGTTGAGGCCGCCTTCCGTGTTGGCAAGCTCGGCATCGAGCCAGGTAAAGCCGCCAATCAGACGCAATCCTGAAGTCGGCTCACCAAAAATGCTGCCCTCAATACCCATGACGTCCTGCTCACCTGAGGCACTGTAGATCTGATTTTCGACGATCGCGCTTGGCTTTGAGAGTGTGAAAGCGGCCAGCGTGCCAGCCAGGACGCCGCTGTCATATTTGACCCCGACCTCGACCTGATCGCTGCGGAAGGGTTCCAGCACTTCACCGGCATTCAGAATTGGCGTCCCGCCGCTTGTCGCTGGCGCTGTCGCTCCGGGCTGAAGGCTTTCGGAATAGTTGCCGTAGACTGAGAAGGTGCTGGTTGGCTGGTACACCAGACCGAATGAAGGCGTGAGGGCGCTGTCATCATATGAGGACAGCTCAGCTCCTGAATTATAGTCAAAGGTTTTCGTCTCAATCCATTGCTGACGTAGACCTATGGTCGCCAGAACCTTGCCGTTCAGGAAGGACATCATGTCGGCCACGGCAAGAGACGAGGTTTCACTCTCTTCGGTTTTCAACGGATCGCTCAGAACGCCGCCGATGAAGAAGTCCGGCGTTGGTGGGGCAACCGGAGATGGGCTGTAGAGATCGCCTGCGAAGCCCGCAAAATTCGAAAAGGCATAAGCATTCGCTGATTCCAGTTTGACCGTTGAGCCAGAGACAATCAGGCGGTGCCCAACAGGACCGGTTTCGAACTCTGTTCGCAGACCAGCGTCAGCAGATACCACATCGTCTTCACGTGTGTTGTCAAAGCGATAGGCGGAAGTGGTGCCATCAAGGGTCGCGCTTGGATTGGCGAGGACATTGGCCTCCTCGCCATTGCGGGCACCGGCGGCGGCCCAAATGGTGACGAAGTCAGTCACATCATATTCGCCTCGAACCACGCCGAAGAGCTGCTCTTCATTGGAGTAAGTCCAGGGCTGGGCATAATTCACATCAGCATGTGGCACTTCCGGAACGCCGCCAACCGGGGTGACTTGCGGACGTGGCGCATCGATCTGATTATCCTGATAGCCGATGTCGAAGCTGGCGCGGAAGCGNTCGCCGGCATAGTCNGTACCNAGCGAGAGAACNCTCAGCTCNCGNGACTGATCATCNATCGATCCCTCACCATCGCGGCGGACGGCGTTGAAGCGCCAGCCATATTCGTCGTCTGAGCCAAGGCGGCGGGCGACGTCGAGTGCGCCTGAAAACTGACCAGGATTTTCATAGCCGACGGTCGCACGATTGAGGCCGCCTTCTGGCGCGCGTTTTGGCACGAGGTTGAAAGCGCCGCCAACGCCGCTGCCGCCGGGAGCGGCGCCATTCAGGAATGCGTTCGCCCCCCGGAAGACTTCAACACGCTCTACGATTTCCGCAGCAACGAACTGGCGCGGCAGAATGCCATAAAGGCCATTCAGCATCATATCGTCAGAATAAACCGGGAAACCGCGAACGACATAGACTTCCTGGAAGTTACCAAAGCCCTTGGCGACGCGGACCACAGGATCGTTTTGGAGTGCGTCACCGATGCTGTCGGCCTGCTGATTGCGAACAAGCTCTTCAGTGTAGGCTGTGCCGGAGAAGGGCGAGTCGAGGAAATCGAGATTGCCGAGCAGGCCGGTACGGCCACCACGCGCCACCTGACCACCAGCATAGGGCTCGGTCAGATCCACTTGTGAGCCGGAATCGACGACGATGATATCTTCAAGTCGGAGGTCAGCGTCTTCATCGGCGGTCTGTGAGAAGCCAGCCGGTGCAATGGCGGCGGCTGAGAGAATGGTTGCAGCAAGGAGGCGCATCTTCATTGGAATACTCATGACAACAAAATAGTATTGAGAGGCATTCTCAATTGTTNTGTCTCAATGCAAGTGAAAATCGTTTGCAGGCTGCGGTAGCTTTCATCTGTGGCTTGTCGGACACNGGTTCAAAGCCCGTTGTTTGGTTTAGTCTCTCTGAATTCTGGCCTTGCCGCGTCCGATTGCGAGCGCCTTGATGGCACCACGAAAGGTCCGCGTTTCCTGTTCCGTCCAGCCTGCGCGCGTGAAGGCATTGCGNAGNTTCTGGATCATNACGTCTTTCTTTTCTGGCGGGAAGAAGAAGCCAGCGCGCTCGAGCTCNTCTTCGAAATGCTCCATCATTCCGATNAGTTGCTCGCGTGGTGCNGGNGGATTGNCNGTCTCNGGNGCGNNCTCATGAGACGNGNCAGCCCATGCGTGNGCGAACACGCCNACAGCNTGNGCCAGNTTGAGTGATGCAAAGGTGGAATTCACCGGATAGGTGAGGATCGCGTCACATAGCGCGACNGCCTCATTCGGCAGGCCTGATTTTTCAGCACCGAAGAGCACNCCNGTNNGNCCNNGNTNNTTGCTNAGNGCCTNNACNCCGCGNGCNGTNCCNAANACAGGNTTNTCCATGCCGCGNTGNCGNGCNGTNGTNGCNAGNAGATAGNTCAGNTCGCTGACAGCCTCTTCGAGCGAGTCGAAAAGGCGCGGCGTCACGACGCCTTCTGCAAAGGCGCCAGCGGACATGGTTTCAGCTGCGGGGTTGGGCCAGCCGTCGCGCGGCGCAACTATTCGCAGATCCGACAAACCGAAATTTCCCATGACCCGCGCAGCGGCGCCAATGTTCTCCCCCATCTGGGGAGCGACCAGAAGTATTGCAGGTGACGATGTCAGGGGTCTTATCCTCGGGATGTGGTCTGCGGCAGGTTCAAGCTCGCCTTAACCGGCAGTGCATCAACAAAGTCAAACAAATCATCATTCGANACGTGAGCTGACCAGCGCGTTTTCTCCGTGCCATCTTTGCCAAAAAGAATGATGGAGTTTTCATTGGTGGGACAGCCGTATTCGCGGGCGGAGCGCTCCCGGTCCACGCCTGAAAGCGGAAGCATAGTGGTGATCGGTCCCATCGCTGTCGGCACGTGCGTCGCGGATCTGAAGCGGGACAGTTCTGTAATGGTGATATTGCGTTTTAGGTAACCAGCCCAATCAACCTCGTCGAGCTGTTTGTCGCTGAACCCGTGTGCCAGCACTGAAGGGTCAAAAGAACAGACGATGAGCTGGCGCGGCTGAGCGGAATAATCGCGCTGAAGCACAAGCTCGTTCGTTGCGCTTGCACTGAAGCCCAGCAAACCGAACATTGCGATGATCAACCCAATGCGAGTCACGCGCCCCTCCTGCAGACCTCTATCCTAGCTTTTTTTCGTCGCTGAATACAGCTCCGCAGGAAAAGTTTTCTGTCCGGACGTCAGGCGTTTCGGGCCAATTGACCGCCATCGACGCGAATCGCCACACCATTCATGAACGATGAGGCTGGCAGGCAGCAGTTCAGCGTGATGTGAGCCACTTCTTCAGGAATGCCGTACCGACGAAGCGGAACGCGTCGCTTTGCGAAAATTTCCTTATGCTCGTCCTTGATGCCTTCAGTGATGCCGGTGTGGATNGGTCCGGGGCATACNGCGTTCACTGTGATGCCTTCGCGGCTCAACTCGGTTGCCATGGCGCGGGTGAGGCCAATCACGCCGTGCTTGGCGGCGACGTATGGCGAATTGTTTGCGGTGGCGCCCATGCCCTCGGTCGAGGCTATGTTCACAACGCGACCTTCGCCGGACTTTATGAGGTGAGGCAGGGCTGCGCGTACCATGCGTTGATGAGATGAAAGAAGAACCGAAATGCTGCGATCCCAGGCCGCTTCATAGTCGTCGTCTTCGGCTGTGAACGGCACTAGATGGGCAAAGCCGGCATTATTCACCACAATATCGAGACCGCCGAAATGTTCGACTGTTTTCGCTACGGTCTGCTTGATCGCGTCATGGTCGCTGACGTCGAGCGCCCAGCCGACGACATGCTCAATTCCAGCTGCCTTGATCTCTTCCACAACCGCATCGACCTTCTCCTGACTGAGATCAGATACGACCACATTGGCACCTTCGCGGGCGAAGAGATGAGCCGTGGCCCGGCCCATTCCGGAGGCTGCGCCTGTGATGACGGCCGTTTTGCCTGCGATCGAGCGGCTGAGTTCTTTGTATGGCACCATGGTGCGTTTCCCCTGATCAGTTTTGTTATTTCTAGTTTCGTGGTCACCTGAAATGGTCGGTCAGAGACCGCATTTCTCGGATGCTATGTCGTCGCCATCTATGGCCTTGGCTGCCTCAAGCGGCACATCGGTGGCGAGCAGCGTGAGTCCCCGATCTGCCAGACCCTGGAATTCACTGCCATCGCCATCAGCCATGTACTGATCGTCCAGACGTTCGCCCGGCCGGCCCAGTGTTCCAAAGGCTGCTTCCACGCCTTCGCCGCGAACTTCTTGCCAGGCCGCGAAATCGGGTTCGCGAGTTCCGGTCCATGCGATGAGCTGTTCAAGCTCGACCCCTGATGAAATCAGTCTTTCAATGTCTTCGGTGCTGAAGGCGCTCGCTGTCATCATGAGATCGGAATCGAGGCGGGCGATTTCCGCGGCCTGGTCGTCATTGTAGGAAATCATAATGACGTTGTTCTGGGCTCCGGTTTTCCGCACAGCCTCAATAATGTTGGAGAAGCTTGTCGTGGGCTTTTTGTCGAGCTCCAGGATTGCGCCTGTTTCCACCGCCCAGTTGAGCGCCGCTTCCAGTGTCGGGACACGGAAATCGACGGCCATGCCCTGATTATCGACCAGGTTCAGGGTCTCAATATCTGACCAATCCCATTCNGCGACGAAACCTTCGCCGGTTGTNGTGCGGGTAAGGGTGCGGTCGTGCATGAGGAAGAGAACNCCGTCCTGGCTCTCTGCAATATCCACCTCAAAGACGCGTACGCCCTGATCATATCCGTGTTGCAGGGTCTCGATGGCGTTTTCGGGATAGCCNGGATAAGGCCCGCCACGGTGCGCGGCGATAGCGACGCCATNATTCTCTCGTAGGCAGTCAAATATCTCTGGAAGTGAGCGGGCGATGGTCGCCTCGGGCTGATCGGACGTCACGCCAGATGCGCTTTTAGCGGGTTCGCTTTTTGCCACCCCAGGGTCTTCCTGGGTGCAGGCTGCAAGCAGAAGAGTACCCATTGCGATGGTGCTCAATACATGGATCTTCATGAAAACGTTCCGGCGGTTTGAAGTAATTGTGTCTCTGTTAGTGGTTATTCGTAGTGGAGGAAAGTTTCGTCATCTCAAGACTTGATTTTTCTCAGGCCATGTTTTCCCTAGGGCTCGTAACAAGGCGATACACATTACAAACGAGCGCCTACTAGCAGATGTCAGGGGAAGAACATGACCTTAATCGGAAAAATGCAGGAATGGCCGCTCACCGTGAACAAGGTGATTGAGCATGCNAAACTCAATTATCCACGCCAGCGCGTGATCACGCGCACTGTTGAAGGGCCGATCGTCGAAACAAATTACGCCGAGATCCATGATCGGGCGAAGCAAGTGTCGAACGCGCTCAAGGCAGACGGCATTCAGATGACAGATCGGGTCGCCACGCTGGCCTGGAACACCTCGCGCCATATGGAAACATGGTTTGGCGCTATGGGTATTGGTTCGGTGCTTCACACGATCAATCCGCGTCTTCACCCAGAGCAGATTGCCTGGATTGCAAATGATGCAGAAGATAAAATTCTGTTCGTTGATACAACTTTCCTGCCCTTGGTTGAGGCGGTGAAGGATCACCTTAAGACCATTGAAAAATTTGTCATTTATTGTGACGCTGATGGCATGCCGGAAACTTCGCTGGCAAATGCGGTTTCCTATGAGGCTTACATCAACGGTCAGAGCCAGGATTGTGTCTGGGGTGACTTTGACGAGAACACGCCATGTGGCCTTTGCTATACNTCCGGNACGACAGGTAACCCGAAAGGTGTCCTCTATTCGCACCGGTCAAACGTGCTGCATACTCTGATGACCGGCATGACTGATGCGCTTGGTATCTCAATTCATGACCGTGTTCTGCCCGTGGTTCCGATGTTCCACGCCAATGCCTGGGGCCTGACATTTACCTGTCCGGCAGTGGGCGCTGAAATGGTGATGCCGGGTGCCCAGATGGATGGCGCATCCATCTATGAAATGCTGACAAAATACAAAGTGACGACCTCAGCGGCTGTGCCGACTGTCTGGATGATGCTGCTCCAGCATATGGAGGCGAACAATCTGGAGCTTCCGGATCTGACCCGTGTGGTGATCGGCGGATCGGCGGTCCCGGAACGCATTCTTCGTACCTTCCAGGAGAAATATGGCGTTGAGGTTGGCCATGCCTGGGGCATGACAGAAACGTCGCCTCTGGGGACAGTCGGCTCACTCACGCCAGAACAGAAGAAACTGAGCGAAGAGGCCCAGATTGCGTGCAAGCTCAAGCAGGGGCGTGCACCGTTTGGTGTTGAGATGAAGATCGTTGACGATAACGGCAAAGAGCTTCCACGCGATGGTGAGACATCCGGTCACTTGCTTGTTCGCGGCATGGCCATTGTCGATACCTATTACAAAGGTGCCGGTGCTGACGGCGGATCGATTCTCGACAAAGATGGGTTCTTCGATACCGGCGACGTCGCAAACATTGACGAAAACGGCTTCATGCAGATCACCGACCGCTCAAAAGACGTCATCAAGTCAGGCGGCGAGTGGATTTCCTCGATTGATCTTGAGAACATTGCGGTGGGTCATCCGAAAGTCGCGAATGCTGCAGCCATCGGCATTTATCACCCCAAATGGGATGAGCGCCCGCTGCTGATNATTCAGATGAATGAAGGCGAGACCGCGACGAAGGAAGAGATTCTCAAACAGCTCGAAGGCAAAATCGCCAAATGGTGGACGCCTGACGATGTCGCATTTGTTGATTCCATTCCACTCGGAGCGACCGGCAAGATCAACAAGCTGGCGCTACGTGAGCAGTTCAAGGACTATAAACTGCCAACCGCGTGATCCCGCGCAGTTGACCTCAGTTGAGTAGTGGTTTCCAGATCAGGCAGGATTATTCCTGCCTGGAGGGCTGCGGCGTGAAACTGACCAAGAGACATTTTCTGAAACTCGCAGGGCTTGCCGGAGCAGCCTCCTCTTTGGGGCAGGTGACGGCAAGCACGGACACTTCCTCCGATCCGCTCCCCAATATGGCGGCCGATGCTGCGCCGATCTCGCGTGAAGAGCATCAGGCCAGGCTCGAAAAAGCCCAGAAGCTGATGCAGGAAAAGGGGATCGCCGCGCTGGTGATCGAAGCTGGTTCGGCGCTGGTTTACTTCACCGGCATTACCTGGTGGCGATCCGAGCGCTTTACGGGAGTGGTTATCCCGGCTGATGGCACGCCAGTTGTCATCACACCCTATTTTGAAGAACCCTCAATCCAGGAATCTGTGAAAGTGGATATTGAGGTCCGCACCTGGAATGAGCACGAAAATCCGTTTGATCTCGTCAAAGGTGTTCTCGAAGACAATGGTGTTCAGGATGGCAAAATTGCCATTGAAGAGACGGTTCGCCATTTCATTTCGAACGGGATTGGCGAAGCTCTGCCGGGCTTTGAACTCGTGTCAGGGATGCCGATTACGCGCGGCGTACGAATGTTCAAATCACCTGCTGAGCTGGCGCTGATGCAGACGGCCAATAACATCACACTGGCGGCTTATAAGCATATCTATCCGCGCATCGAAGCGGGCATGACGCAGTTCGATATTTCATCGCTGATGAGCCAGACCACCACCGAGCTTGGTGGAAATGTGGAATTCTCCATGGTGCTGCTGAATGAAGCCAGCGCCTATCCACACGGCTCCGGCTCAAAACAGGAAGTGCGGGAAGGATCCATCATTCTGATGGACTGTGGATGTGGGGTTCATGACTATGAATCCGACATTTCGCGGACATGGGTATTTGGTGAGCCATCAAGCCGTCAGCGGGAGATATGGAACACTGTCAAACAGGGCCAGGAGCTTGCGCTGGAAACGGCACAACTCGGCACGCCAGCTGGCAAAGTGGATGCGACAGTCCGCGCCTTCTATGAAAGTAAGGGGTTCGGCCCCGGGTATAAAACGCCGGGCCTGTCCCACAGGCTGGGGCACGGCATTGGCATGGACGGGCATGAGCCCGTCAACTTCGTCACAGGTGAAGAGACAGAGCTCGCGCCTGGCATGTGCTTCTCGAACGAGCCGGGCATTTATATCTTTGGTGAGTTTGGCGTTCGTCTGGAAGACTGTCTCTACATGACGGAAGAAGGGCCGAAGCTCTTTACGCAGTTCTCTCCATCCATCGACAAGCCGTTTGGCTGACACGCGATGTCGGACATGCTTCAGGTTTCTTTGATCCTGCCAACGCGAAACGAGGCCGGGAACATTGCCGAGGCGATTGAACGGGCGCAGTCGGCGCTTTCAGGCTTAAGTTTCGAAGTTATCGTTGTCGATGACGACAGCCCGGATGGTACGGCAGATATTGTCCGTTCCATCGCGGCGAAGGATGCGCGGATCCGGGTGATTCAGAGGATCGGACGGCGTGGTCTCGCTTCGGCTTGTATCGAAGGCGCACTGTGTGCCGCAGGACAGGTGGTCGCCATTATGGATGCTGATCTTCAGCATGATGAAACCGTGCTTCCGAAACTGATTAAACCGGTTCTGGAGGGCAGGGCTGATCTGGCGGTAGGAACTCGATACGCGCAAGGCGGCGGCACAGCAGATTGGTCTGCAAAACGAGAAGCTCAGTCTGAATGGGCGACACGCCTGGCGCAGCGTTTCATCAAGGCACCACTAAGCGATCCGATGAGCGGTTTCTTTGCTATAGGCGCAGACCGCTTCCGCGAACTTGTCCCCCACTTGTCTGGCAGAGGGTTCAAGATCCTTCTGGATATCGTATTCTCTAGTCGGGATCGCCTGCGGCTTCATGAAGAACCCTTTGTGTTTCGAGGTCGGGAGGCTGGCGAAAGCAAGCTCGATGCGCCGACGGCTGTTCAGTATCTGATGATGATCTACGACCGGCTGATGGGACACATCGTACCGGCTCGCTTTGCCTTATTCGCAATCGTTGGCGGCGCGGGCGTTTTTATTCACATGGCGATACTGGCTGGTTTGTTTCAGGTCGCGGGCGTGAATTTTATCATCAGTCAGTCGGTCGCGGTGATTGCGGCGATGACGTTCAACTTCCTTCTGAACAACATGCTGACCTTCCACGATGTCCGGCTAAAGGGGTGGGGACTGCTGAAAGGATGGCTGAGCTTCTGTCTGGTGTGCGGGCTGGGCGCCATCGCCAATGTCGGAGTTGCCTCCTATTTGTTTAGTGAGACGGGGGTCATCTGGACGCTGTCAGCGCTGGCTGGAATTCTGGTTGGGGCGGTCTGGAATTATGTCATGTCTTCGCGCTTCACCTGGGGCCAGCTTTAGGGCTAGCTCTAGGGCCAGCTTGGCAGCCAGACATATCGCAGCCACTGATCTTCAACCATTTCCAGAGCATAAATCACTGGCACAAAGTATGCGAATACAGCCGTGCTCGCGGCCAGCGTGGTCCAGTAGAGTCCCGTTCTCACCCGACCAGCCGGAGCCAGTGAAATCGCGGCGGCGACGACAAAGCACATGATCATCGCCGAGCCATGGTAATAGAATAAAAAGCCGATCTGTTTGGGTAACACGGCGAAGGTCAGCCAGCTTGCGAGAAAGGCCAATCCGATTCGAAATGGCACCGCAGCTTTCCGGCGGAGGCCTTCGACAAGGCAGACCAGAAGTGCGATCAGACCGCCCCAATAGACCACCGGATTGCCGACGTAAAAAATGGCCCGGTTTCCGCCGCCCTCTGTCGCTTCAAAATGGTACCAGATGGGTTTTAAAAGAAGCGGCCAGCTCCACCAGTCGCTTTCATATGAGTTCGCCGCCAAGGGCATGGTCTGAAGTTCGATCATCCTCAAATGGAATTCGATTATTCCGCCAATTCCGTTCAGTGGATCGCGTTGCAGATAGAGGGTCGGCAGATAAGTTGCGATGTAGGCGATAAGGCTCGGGAGACCAAACAATAAGCCTGCTGTGATCAGGCTGAACTTTGGCCATGAGGAGAAGCCTCGGCCAAAAAAGGCGTGCGTCGCAGGCCTGCCGTCGTGGAATGCCCGGTAGATCCGCTGTCCGATCATGAAAACCAGCGCGAGGATTGCGTAGATTCCGGCGATCCACTTTGCCCCCGTGGCGAGGCCCAGGCAGACGCCACTCAGAATGAGCAATATGGTCGAGGTCGTGAAACGCCTGCGCGGCGCCGCTGAGATCATCAATAGCGCGCAAGAGATCGCGAGTAAGGGATAGGTGTAGGTGTCGAGCATGGCTGTGCGCGCCTGCACGACGAAGGATATGCTCGTGAACAGAAGCACTACGGTGAGCAAAGCGAGTTTGACGGAGCTAAAGGTGCGAAAGGCGATCTCGAAACAGGCAACCAGTCCGAAAGCGGACATCATCACACCGGGAAGCCGCCATCCATAAGCATTGTCGCCGAACAGGAACAGACCTGCGGCAATCATCTCCTTCGCAAATAGCGGGTGTTCCGGATTGCGATTTTCGGTCAGCGACAATAGCGATTTCGCTGCGGGGACATAGTGCGTTTCGTCGAAAACAAGTTCACCGACGATGTCGAGCCCCGGCAGTAGAAAGGGCAGCGCAATTGCGAAAACCATCAGCCGTAGCAGGGCCTGAGTGCTCAAATTATCCATGCTGCCTGACTCCGGCTAATCCATGAGCGATATGACTTGCACACGAACTGAGGTCAAACAGATGGCAATTAAGACCGATTTCTTTTTTCTTTGGCGCTGCCTGCGCTATATGTCGATCCAGTTCGGAGATGGGAGGAAACAACATGTCGAGTTCTCGTAAGCGTGGCGGTATCAGGCTTTGGTTAGCCAGCTTTGTCCTCGTGCTCGCAGTCGCGCTGCCAGTCTGGTTCGCCGTCTCTGCACTTGGGGTGAAGTTTGGTCTGTGGAATTACCAGCTTGGCTTCGGCACGCTGACCCGGGAATGGGGCGCGAACTATGTCTTCTTCATCTTTATTGCCGGCGTGGTCCTTCTCCTGCTTGGACTGATGAAAGCGCCGCGCGTGCGGGTCGTGATTCTATCGCTCCTGATCATTTTGATTGGTGGTCTTGGGCTCGGGCGCCTGATTGGCGCGCAGGCGCTGATTCAGAGCTTACCGCCCATTCATGATGTTCAAACCGATTGGGACGATCCCATCATGCCGTCAGAGGCCTTGTTGAAGGCACGTGGCGAAGGCTCCAACCCCATTCAGGAAGATCCGGTTATTCCTCCATTCCTGGCTCAGATGGAGCAGGGCTTTGAGGCAGAGCGGGCAGCGGCTCAGGAAAGCGCTTTTTCCCGCTTTATGTGGAATATGCAGGTGGCGATTGGTCTGAAGAGTGACCGTTTCTTCTGGGAGGGCCTTGCTGGCGCGAGCGTTGCCGACGAACAGGCAGCAGCCTATCCGGCGGTTGATACACTCTATGTGGAGCAAGACCCGGCCGCGAGTTTCGATGCGGTCGCAAACACGCTTTCTGACATGGGAATGGAGTTTGTAACACGGGATGAAGCCGCAGGACGGATCGAAGCGACCGCAACAACCCAATGGTTTGGCTTTAAAGACGATGTCATGGTCCGGGTCGAGCCAGCAGGCGAGGGCAGCCAGATTGATATCAGGTCGGTTTCGCGCGTTGGTTTGTCTGACCTTGGCGCCAATGCTGCACGTGTCGAAGCTATTCTGTCTCAACTTCAGCAGGTGCTGGCTGTGATGGAAGAGCCGCCTGCCATGGTGGAGGAACAGCCTCCTGTCGCAGAGCCTGAACCGGTCGTGGACGAGATGGCCAATGACGATATGGCTGAAACCAACGAAGATGACGCTGTGGACGATGATGCATCCGTCGAAGACAGTTCAAACACCATGCAAGAAACAGAAGCTGAGCCTGAGGAGGAGTAATCCTCAGGCGACGTCGTAGGCGCTATTGATCCCGGCCTGTCCATCAACCGTCACACGTCCCTGTTCTACCAGATGGATCATGTGACCGAGTACGGAGTGGCAAGCGGCCGGGTGAAGGCGCACATCCACATCGGCATAAATGGTTTTCACCATTTGAGGGATGGTCTTATCACCGGCTTCTAGGCGAGCGATTATTGCTGCTTCGCGTGCCTTACGGTGATCAATATAGGCCTGGATGAAACCTGAGGCGTCATCCGTCACAGGCGGGCCGTGCGTTGGGTAGATGGTCTGAAAACAGCGATCCCGGACTTTCGTGAGACTATTGAAATAATCTCCCATATTGCCATCAGGCGGAGAGATCACAGTTGTAGACCAGCCCATTACGTGATCACCAGAAAACAGGGCGTTTTCTTCTTTCAGCGCATAACAGACGTGATTACTGGTGTGGCCCGGCGTCTCGATTGCCTCGATCGTCCAGCCCGGCCCGGATGCGGTAAAACCGTCTGATACGGTGACGTCAGGCCGAAAAGTCATGTCATCGCCTGCTTCCATACGAATGTCGGCTTCTGTCGCAATGGCGGCGCCTCTTGCATACACTTTGCAGCCCGCCCAATCGGCAAGCGGATGGGCCAGAGGTGAATGGTCGAGATGACTATGTGTGACGAGGACATGGCTGACGGTTTCGCCCTCGAGTGCCGCTTTCAACGCCTCAAAATGCTCATCATTCAGTGGGCCGGGGTCAATGACAGCGACTGTCCCGCGCCCAATAATGTAAACGCCGGTGCCGGTGAAGGTGAAGGGGCCGGGATTGTTTGCAATAACGCGCCTGATGAGCGGGCTCATCTCGGTGACCTGCCCGTACTCAAAATCCATGTCTCGGACGAACGGGATGCGCGCAACCATGTCTTCGGGTCTCTTTCCTGTCAGGCTAGCCACGAACCTTTGGCGCGTAGCAAGCGGCGAACCGTCTCGCCATCAATCGTGTCGAACGAAGTTTCTGGCCGAGCGGTAATGCCACGGGTGGGCCCATGTCAGTCTTGTTGGCGTCAACGATATAAATCTTNCCGGTTTCGGCGTCTCGCAGCACATCGACGCCGCCCCAGTCGAGACCAATCTTCGCGGCGAATCGTTTGATGAGATCGATTTCTTCAGCGGAAAAACAGTCGACGGGCCGCTGCATGTGGACGTCAGCATTCTCGTTCATGAAACGGCGGGCCAGCGGTCGTCGTTTACGAAACACGATGGTGGGTTCGCCGCCAACAATTGTTGTGCGCAGATCCTCGACCATATCGCCAGAGATCTCGTTATTGATCAGGCGCTGATAGGACTTGCCTTCGACAGGCTCTGCAGGGCCCTGGAGGACACGGCCGTCATGGGTCGCGTTCACCTCAGATTTTTCCACCATCAGGCCATTAAAAGTGCGTGGATCCACGCCGAGCGAATAGCCCGCCACGTCGTCAAAGGCCTTGGCGACATGGCTTTTGGAGACATCATGGCACTTAAANTTGATGAATTTAACATTGTCCGCGATCTGCGGGCATTTCGCAGCACTGTGGGTCGAATCATCGAAATGAAAAATCACGTCGGCCTTATCGATGTCTTTTTCGATCAGAGCGCCAGCTGCGTGCATGACAGGCCAGATAAAATACCAGGGTCTGGGCTGGTCCGGGAGGAAGGCAATTCGGGGGGCGCGGTGACCGCGTGCCATATGCCAGATCCGCCAGCCCTGGGCGAGCGTGAAGAAACTCATCCAGGCGAGAATGTCTGTAACCAGGCTCAGATTGAACGGCACGAGATGTCCGGTCTTCTTGACCAGAAACGCACCATCTTCGAACGCAAAATCAGATAGCCAGTTTTTACTCATTCCCACGCTTTCCCGTTAGCGACCTGCCCGCCGTATGTCGCAAAATCAGTCAACGGTCTACTGGCCCACCACTTGCGAGTGTTTCTGCGGCCATAGAATTAAGATCAGATTGGGACATTCTCGTGACATCCAAAATCACTTTCTTTTGCCTGCGGTTGGCCCGGCCCTTGCTGGCAGCACTGATCGGACTCGGTCTTGTTCAGGCTCTCGCTGGCACGATGAATACTCAGCCAGGCGAATCTGCGACGCAAATCATCCTGCACATACCGGCAGCGGTAAACTCACCGGTTCACTGATCATATAGGGCCTCTAACTGAGGTCTGTGAGGGGTCAAATCATATCCGGCATCGCGGGCGTGGTTGAGAATTGTTGCCACATCCTCTGTTTTGCCTGCTGCCATCGCATAGGCCCACAGCGTGACGGAGCGTGTTCCTGAGCGGCAGAAGGCAAGAACCTTTTTGCCAGACAAATCACTGATCGCCTGCTGAGTCGCCGCGATATCTTGGAGCGATGGTGGCGCGGTGATGGGAATAAGGAGGAATGGCAGCCCGTATTCCTCTGCGACACTGACCAAATCCTGTGTCGGCGGTTGATCCGGAGTTTCTCGATCAGGACGGTTCATGATGAAGGCCTCGAAACCTTCTTCCTGGGCGACGTGCATGTCGTCCGCTGTCAGCTGAGGTGCGACATAGAAGTNNTCCGTCACTTTGCGGAAGTTCTGCATTTTGACCCTCGAAACACACTTTACTGCTGAAAAGCTGATGCCAGTCTTGTCGAAAGACGTAAACCCGTGTCAGTAGAACGCCTCCGGGGTGGGAGGTGATTTNTGTTGTCNGACCAGGACAACGAGGTCGCGGATCAAGTGTTGTCAGTTTGAGCGAGTAACGATCACGTGCCTCGATTNCTTTCGCGTATTTCTGTGAGCTTTATTCTNAAGCGTCTGNTGATTGCCATCCCGACGCTACTTGCGGTCATTACAGTTGCCTTTTTCATGATGCGTGCGGCGCCGGGCGGTCCNTTCAGTATGGATCGNAAACTTGAGCCGGCGATTGAGCAGCAGATCATGGCGAAATACGGCCTCGATCAACCACTTTACGTGCAATACTTCGACTATATCGGCGACGTGGCGCGGCTCGATTTTGGTCCATCACTCAGAAACAAGGATCGCACGGTTTCAGAACTGATTGCTGAGGGGTTTCCCGTCAGTGCAACAATCGGTGGCCTCGCAATGGTTTTTGCCTTTGTCTTTGGAGGGCTGCTGGGGGTCATCGCAGGATTGAGGCAGAACTCGGCGCTGGATTTCGGCCTGATGAGTTTTGCGACCCTCGGGATATCGATCCCATCCTTTGTGGTGGGGCCGATTGCAGCGCTCGTTTTTGGCGTCTGGATACCGATCTTTGCGCCCGGTGGCCTCGATCTGGGGCGGATGACACCTTACACAATCACGCTGCCCATTATAACGCTGTCGCTTTACTATATTGCGGGCATTTCGCGGATCATGCGCGGCTCCATGATTGAGGCCATGCGGTCCAACCACATCCGCACGGCNCGATCNAAAGGCGCTTCAGAACGCGACGTGGTGCTGAAACATGCGCTTCCNATCGCGATACTGCCNCTCATCAGCTATATCGGNCCGGCTTCTGTNGGNGTNGTNACCGGATCGCTNGTNATTGAGCGGGTNTTCAGCCTGCCNGGCATTGGCAGNTTCTTTATCGATGGCGCCCTGAACCGTGATTATACGCTGGTTATGGGTGTGGTGATCCTGTTCGCCAGCCTGATTCTCGTCATGAACCTGATCGCGGATGTTCTGTATGCAATTCTGGACCCGCGGGTGAAA
>PABS01000067.1 GCA_002699325.1 Ponticaulis sp.
CCACTGGCATGACGAGCTATGACTTCATGATGAAAGAAGTTGTCGCGCGTCTTGGCTGCCGCAACTTTGACTATCAGCCTGAAGGCGTGGATTCCAACGGGAATGTCCGGATTGGCGGCTCGATATTGATGTCGTGCCGTGACCTTGCTCGGCTTGGTCAGCTCTATCTGAACAAGGGTCAATGGGGGACCGACCGGATCATTTCAGCGCAATACGTGACAGAAGCCACCAGCCCGTCTGAACTCAATGCGCGCTATGGCTATCTCTGGTGGCTGAATACCGAGGGCACGGCACCTCAAGCGCCGCGCAGTATGTACTATGCAGCCGGCGCACTCGGTCAGTACTGCTTTGTTCTGCCGGAGCAGGACATGGTGATTTCCACAATGGGGTTTGGTCGTCCGGGGCTATCGGTTGAAGCGGCCTGGGACGCCTTGGCGCCGGTTCTGCCTGTCTGACACTTAAGGAATTTGATCATGAAATCAGAACTCACATGTCTTGCGGCTCTGGCAGCAATGCTCGTCTCCGGGTGCGCAACAACCAGTTCAGGTACGCCTGATGGCGTGGTGCGAACCTCTTCTGGCCTTCTGTCCGGCGTAAAGGAGGAAGGCGTTCTGGCGTTTAAAGGCGTTCCGTTCGCGGAACCTCCCATTGGCGATCTCCGATGGCGTGCACCCCAGACGACCAGCTGGGAGGGCGTTTTGGAAGCCGATTCATTTGGTCCGGCCTGTCCTCAGCCTCTGAGTGATGATGGTTCGCCCAATGGTGGCGGTTATGCTGGCCCGATTGATGAAGACTGCCTGACCATCAACATCTGGACGCCGGAAAATGCGAAAGACGCGCCGGTCATGGTCTGGCTGTTCGGTGGCGGCGGCGTGGTCGGCGCGGGAAGTGTTGAGACCTATAACGGCACGAAATTCGCTCGTGATGGGGTGATCCTTGCCACGATCAACTACCGGCTCGGCGGCCTGGGAGGCTTCGCGCATCCCGATGTTACTGCGGAAGCCGACCCCGGCGAGCCTTATACAAACTTCCATCTGCTCGATGCCATCGCGGCGCTGCAATGGATGAAGGACAATGCTGAAGCCTTCGGCGGCGATCCGGACAATCTGACCGTCTTTGGTGAGTCTGCTGGCGCGACCATGACGACCAATATCGTCACATCGCCGCTGGCAGACGGACTGATCAACAAGGCGATCATTGAATCGACCGGGTCCCTGCGAAGAGACAGTACACCGCTGGAGCGCGCTGAAGCGCTGGGTTCACAGATGGCGATGGACTTGTCCACCGATGGAGAGGCGCTGACCTTGGACGAGCTTCGTGCTTTGCCCGTGTCCGATATCCTTCGAAACCGGAGCTTCGGCCGGGGCGCGCGCACGATTGAAGACCCGGTGGTCAAACCACAATCCATTATTCAGGCTTTCCGAGCGGGCACTGAGATCGATATTCCCATGATCATCGGCACCAACTCCGACGAAGACCGTCTCGCCGGTACGCAGGAAGTCGCCACGCTCGCTATGGATGGTGCACCGGTCTGGCAGTATTTCTTCCACTATGTCGGCAACGATATGCGCGAGGACAATCCGAATGGCGCGCCGCATGCGCATGAAATCCCGTTCGTGTTTGATACACTTGATCGGTATCCGCGCTTGCCAAACCCAACNGCNGAGGATCAGGNTGTNGCAGACGTGGTGCATGCGTGNTGGGTGGCGTTTGCGAAGCTCGAGCCAGGCGAGACCACAATCGATTGCGGTGATGCGTTCTCTTGGCCGTCGCGGACAGATGCCAATAATCAGACGGTTGCAGTTTTCGAAGCAACGCCGAGCCTCGGTCAGGCGGCTGAACTCAAATCCCCACCAAATGGCGCTGAACCCGGCAGGACGAGCCGGCCGGGTTCTTGAGGATATCTTGATTGAGCGGTTTCAGCTTTTGCCATGCGTGAAAGACTGGAAAGCCTCGGGCTCTCCGGTCGATCTCGTCAGAACTTCTGACGAATGCCCACATAGACGACGCGGCCCAGGGTCGATCCGTTCGCATACCCATCAATATCGTCGAAATACGGCGGGTCCTGATCGAACAGATTATCGACATTCAGGGTGAAGACCGTGTCATCGCGCCATCCATTTCCAGGAAGCGTGAAGCGTCCACTCAGATCAACTGTGGTAAACCCATCAACAGATGTCGTGCTCGATGCATCGTAACCCGCTGTGTGGTTCACCCGCATAGAGAGAAGCGTGTTCTCCATGCTCCAGTTCAGGTCGCCCACGAATTGGAGCTGGCTTGTGCCGAATTCGAGGCCGTCCACCACTGGCGACCCTTCGGCAGCCTGTACGTCTCTGTTTAGCGTGTAGGTCCCCCAGATTCCGGCTGAGAATTCACCGGCATTCGTGTCTCGGCTGTATCTCAGGCCAAAGTCTACGCCATCGGTATCNACCTTACCCAGATTGTTGCGACGTGCATCGACCAGCAGATAGGGAGACGTNCCAACNAACAGCGACTCCAGNGACGCTGCGTTTTCGATGCGCAGACCNCCACCCAGTGCCTGCACGTCGGCGAGGGTCGGATTGATGGTATAGAACGGGTTATAGGCATCAATCTGGAAGAAGCCGGGTTCGGTGACGGGCACGATGGCAATCTGATCGGTGAATTCCACATTGAAGTAGGTCAGACTAACCAACACTCCCTCAAGCGGCCCGCTTTCTGGAAGCCAATCGGCTCCAATAGAGAATGTTTCGGCTTCTTCCGGCTTCAGGTCTGGATTGCCGCCTGCAAGGATAACAGTCGAACGAGCAAAATTCAGGGGGCTGTCACCCGGCGCAATATATGGGCTGATCGGTACGACCTGCACGCGGGTGTCGACGGCATTTCCCGTGTCTGCCAGCGACGGCGCGTGGAAGGATGTGCCCCAGCTCCCGCGAACCGCAAGGCTGGTATTAGGTTTGTAGGTGAACCCGATCTTTGGATTGGTTGCCTCTCCCACATCGCTATAGCTGTCATAGCGTGCCGAGAGCGACGCATCGAGCGTGCCAAGAGTCTCATTATCCATCAGGGGAACGAGAAGCTCGCCGAACACCGACGTAACATCGCGGTCGCTTTGCGCGCCAAAAAGGTCGAGGTCTGAAGGCGAGCCTTGTCCCTGTCTCGCATCAATAGACTCAGACAGATACTCGACGCCGATCGCCGCTTTCACATCCTTGCCACCAAAAGAGAAAGCTGTGCCATCGGCGACAGTTCTGAACTGCAACAGTTCCTGGTCACTGTCGCCATAGACCTGGAAGTCTCCGATTGCGGCCAGCGCTGCAGGGTCGGATGCGCTGACATCATATGGATTCAGCGCAAAACCCGGTACGGCGCCCGAAAGTGCAACAGCTTGTGCCACGGCATCAATCTGATTGGCGCGCACTTCATTCGTGCTTTGGCCGTAAGACAAGGATGCGTTGAGCTGCCAGCTACCGTCGAAACTATAGCTCAGTGACGGATTGATCATCCACGCTGAAAGCTCGGTCGTACTATCAAGCGCGGGACCGAACACATCTTCATAGGAAAAAGCGACATTCTGAGATGTTTCGCCAAGGATACTCTGAAAGTAGGGGTTTGCTGCCGTGATCGTGCCGGACCCGCGCACACCCGTGCCTGTGCCAGGCCCCTGACCCTGGTGTATGGTCTCGCGATCCGAGAAGTATCCGGTGACTTCGAAAAGCAGGTCAGGCGTAACGTCCTGGATCATTTTTCCAAACAGGCGATGATTGGTCTCCTTCGGATAAATCGTCAGAACATCCGTCTCATCGCAGAGATTTGCGCCGGGCGTGAGCGTTGGTAGGGCAAAAGGGATGTCCATGGCCACCACCGTGCCAGGCGAGCAGCTGGTACTGCGGAAATCTGAGCCGCCGAGTGCGGTGTGGTCCTGAAAGATGTAGTCACGATCGCGCCCGAAAATATCGTCGTGTTCACTGTAATTGTACAGAAGATAGGCCGAGCCGCTGCCCCAGCTTGTTCCGCCAGCGATACCGGCATCGGTTGCCTCATAGGCATCACCGAAACCTTTTTCGACAAACAGATCGATCCCCTCGATCTCTTTTTTCGAGATGAAGTTGATCACGCCGCCAATCGCGTCAGAGCCGTAAATCGAGGACCCGCCATCCAGAACGACTTCCATCCGCCCAACTGCAGTTGGTGCGATCGCGGAAGGGTCGGGAGATGTCTGCAGAACGCCACTGCCTACCATCCGCATGCCATCCAGGAGGACCAGCGTGGTTGAGCCTCCTGAGACGCCAAGATTGCGAAGATTGGGTCGATTGAAAGGGCTGGCGATTGTCGCGCCCGGAGTGGGGACGGTATTGAAGGCGTTGGAGACTTGCGGGACGTTCGAAAGAAGATCGTTCGCCGAGGATGGCGAGATCTTGTCGATCATGTCTTCGCCGATTGGAATTGTGTTGGTCCCTGTTGGCGCAACGCCGCGGATGAGCGTGCCGGTTGAGGCCGTCACCACCACAGTGTCCATGGTCGCCACTTCATCAGCTGTCGTGTCATCAGTCGTCTCGCTCTGGGCGTTAGCGACCTGGATTGTGCTCAGCATCAGGGCCAGACCGCACGCCGCAGCAGAACCGAGAAGTCGGTTTTTGTATAAATCCAATTTTTCCTCCCAATATAAATTCCAAATGGAATTATTTTTATGGACCGTGAGTCAGCCCGACAGTCCTGGGTGACTGTTAGGTGACGTGAAACTTTACAATCCGAACGTTGTCACTTCCGTGCGCGCTCAAAATCCGAGTGGAACAGTTCAGCCATAGTCCAGACACATCTGGCGCTGGGTGATCAAAAACATTCCACACGGAATTTTATTCCATATGGAATAAAATTCTGCAAGCGCAATCTTGCGCTACCAGACGGCGCACGAATTCACCCTTGAGGGGATCAGGTTTTGAAGAGGAGGCGGACCACGGTATCGATGTGGGTCTCTATTGCTTCTTTCGACGTGATGTCGATGTCGTACAACGCTTTGACCTCTTTGGACAAAACGAAAGGCAGATGACACATGCCCACAACGCTGTAGAGCAGCGATACGATCGAGAGCTCGTCTATATCGTCCGATAACGCGCCCTTCGCCAAAGACAGGATTGACTCATGTCCTGGCCTTATAAAGTTTGTTGCGATCCAGTTCAGACGCTCTCCGCCCCTCACGGATTCTGCGATCATAATGCGGGCATGATTGGAGTTGCGGGCGCAATAATAGACATACTTTCGCAGATAGATCTTCATGCGCTCCTCAGCCGGNTGACTGAGNTCTTCTTCGGAAAGCTCNAGTTCGGCGNGGGTTCGCGCAAACATTTGACGCACGGTTTCGCGCCAGAGTTCATCCTTTGAGCCGAAATGATAGCGAATAGTGGTGTGTGTCACGCCAGCGGCGGCTGCGATGTCACGGGTATTGGCTGTGTCATAACCTTTTTCCGCGAACACATTATAGGCCACATCCAGGATCTTGGCACGTGTCTCAGCCGATCTTGCCTGTACGGGTTCACGACGTCGTCTGGAGGGTTTGTTCTGAGNCTTGTCAGCCGTCACGTTGAGTTTCCAGTGCTATGCGCTCTGTCCGCAGCACCTCTGCGGACAGATTGTGTTCAGGGAGAACTCTAATCGCGAATCTCGCTGAGACGAAACGGCATTGTGTTCTCCTGAGAGGCAAGGCTGTCTGAACCAATTCGGACCGAATAATCAATGTCCTCAACTGCCCAGCTACAGTTTGCTTCGTCGTAGTACTTCAGATCGTCTTCGCAGAGTTCAAAACGCACTGTCTTGGTNTCACCCTGATCCAGATGAACACGTTGGAAGCGTTTCAAAAGGAAGTCAGGGCGTTCAATCTTGCTGTTCTCGAAGCCCACATAACACTGNACNACTTCTTCACCCGCGCGATCGCCAGTGTTTGTAACATCAATTTCGAAAGCGCATCCGTCTTGAGCGTCTGCCTTACGAACATTGTCATAGGCAAATTGCGTATAGCTCAGCCCGAAGCCAAATGGGAAGGCTGGCGCTGTGCCTGACTTCGCCAATAACGTGTAGCCATGNTAGAGCCCGTACTCGATCTCNAGAACCGACGCGTCGAAATAGGGCAGGTCATCAGCNCTGACAGGGATGGTGAAGGGCAGTTTTCCGCCAGGCGTGACGTCGCCAAACACGGTTCTGGCAAAAGCGTTGCCGCCTTCCATTCCGGGGTACCAGATCATCATTATCGCGGCCACGTCATGCTTCCAGTTCTCCATCAGGACGGCGCTNCCCGCCATGATTGCGACAAGTGTCTTGCTGTTGGCTTTGCTAACGGTTTTGATCAGCGTTTCATCCGTGGTGAGAAGTGAAAGGTCGTCCCGGTCTCCGCCTCGCGAGACCATATTCTTACCTTCTTCAAGGCCTTCCATAGCCTCGTTGCCTGGAATGTACTCGCCTTCATCTTCCCATGTGTAGCCNGCCGCAACGATGCAAACGTCAGCGGACGCGGCAATTTTGCTGGCTTCTTCCAGATCTGTACCGTCGCAGAATTCCACCCGGATATTCTCACCGACATGCGTCTTCAGGCCTTCCAGCAGGGTCACAACGTAGGGCGGTGTGTTGCAGCTCGAGCCGCGATCACCAAGGTTTGCCATGTCCATCAGCTTGCCAAAACAGGCGACCGTTTTGATTTCGGACTTCTTGAGCGGAAGCAGGTCTCCCTCATTCTTGAGCAGAACAAAGCTCTTTTCGGCAGCCTCGCGCGCCAGGGCAGTATGCGCTTCACAGGCAATATCCTCTTCGGAATAGGTGCGAGGGTCNGTTGCGCGGGCAAATGTGAATTGAGTTCTCAGAATGCGGCGGACCGCATCATCAATNGACTCCATCGAAACCGCGCCNTTATNGACGGCTTTGACGAGCGTNTCTCCAAAGAAAATCGGATCCGGGTTTTCGACATCAAGCCCTGCCTCAGCGGCGTCGGGGCCATAGGCGCCCTTTACCCAGTCGGAATGGACGAAGCCCTTGAATTCCCACTCATCCTTCAGAATGTCTCGCAGCAAATGCTTGCTATGTCCGCAATAATCTCCATTCACCTTATTATAGGCTGACATGACAGAGGCGCAGCCAGAATCGAGTATGCGCTTGAAGTGCGGAAGGTAAACTTCCCGCATGACACGCTCACCCACCTGAATGTCGACCTGGAAGCGGGAGTTCTCGATGCTGTTCAAAGCGAAGTGCTTTACAGTCGAGATGACGTTATGTTCCTGAATGCCTTCAGAAAGCGCAGCGCCGATTTCACCCAGAAGATAAGGATCTTCGCCATAGGTCTCCTGCGCGCGGCCCCAGGCCGGATGGCGGAGAAGGTTTACACAAACGGCCCCGGAAAGGGTCGCGCCGACAGCGCGCTCTTCAATTCCGATCACCCGGCCAATGCGGCGTTCCAGTTCCGGGTCCCAGGCTGCCCCGCGCGCCATGGACACTGGGAAACTGGTTGTCGGGATGACATGGCGCACCCCACGCGGTCCGTCTGTGAAATAGAGGGGCGGAATGCCGAGCCGTTCGCAGCCGCTTCCGGCGGCATAGGTCCGGCGTCCGAATTGCCGATTGTCTTCCCCGAGGAAAACCTTGAAGAAGCCATGGCCGGACATCATCCAAACCTTCTCCTCCAGCGAGAGGTCGGCGATGATCTCTGTGATCTCTCTTTCTAGCTCCGGATTGATCTGTTTGTTGAAATCAGAGTGCATGCTTCGCATTGATCGTCTTACCTTTTTATTTGGGGCGTGCCGCGATTTCGGCTTTGATTTTGGCGTGCATGGTCTGATCGAGACGGTAGTTCTGGACGATGACCAGACAGATCAGGGCCATGCTGAATGGGATGAGTGAAATCATCAGTTTCAGGCCGGTGAGGGCGGTTTCGGTCTGCTCGGTATTTGCCTGATAGCCAAATCCATCGAGCAGGAGGCCTGCGATAAGAGTTGCGACGCCAAGCGCCAGCTTCTGGGCGAAGGCAATCGCGCCGAACACGACGGATTCAGAGCGCACGCCGGTTTTCCACTGACCGTATTCCACTGTGTCCGGCAGGGTGGACCAGGTGCTGAAATAGTTCGCAGCCGAGCCGACAGCGCCAAAGGCGAGAATCGGCAGAACCACTTGCGGGACTTCAAATGGATTGAGCCAGAGTGAAAGCGTCGCGATTGCAGAAATCGAAATGCCGCACGTCCAGACCCACCTCTTTCCGATGCGTGACGAGGCCATCCCCCAAAGCGGGACCGCAATCAGAATTGTAACAGCCACCAGTAGGAGGGTCAGGCCGGTCAGATACTCGGCATCCAGATTGTATTTGAGGTAGTACAGTACCGCCTTGCTNGAGATCGTNGCGCCGATCATGCCGAAGAGAATGATGGAAAACGCGGTCCAGAAGGCCGAATTCTTGGAAAGCATGTGAAGAATGCTTTTGATATCAGATGTTTCGTCTGTCGCTTCCAGTTCTGGCNGCTCGCGCGTGTTCAGAACGCACACGAGAACAGCGATCATGCCGATAACGGCATAAGCGATNGCNACCCGTTGGAAGCCCAGCTTCAGGTCGCCATCTCCTAAGAGTGCTGCGCCATCACGCGTAAATGCTGCGATGACAATGCCTGCGATTGATGCAAAAACCATACGATGAACGGCCAGTGCGCCCCGTTCGTCTGAATCCTGAGTCATGCGCGCTGAAAGCGAGCTGTAGGGGACGCTGACGACGGTGTAAAAGGTGCGGAAAACCAGCTGTGTTCCGAAGGCGTAAAGCGCCAGATAGGCTTCCGGCCCAGTGGGCGCGTGAAACATCAGCGCAAATGAAATGGCCAGAGGCAGTGCACCGAGCAACAGATAAGGCCTGAAACGTCCAAAACGGGTTCGCGTGCGTTCTGCGAGAATTCCGACCACCGGATCGGTCACTGTGTCCCAGACCATGGCGCCAAAGATGATTAGTCCGGCCATGGTGTTCGGAATGCCAACCACGTCTGTGTAGAAGAACATGGCAAACAGGTTGGTCATGTTCCAGAAGACATTGATCCCGAAATCTCCGACGCCGAATCCAATTCGACGCCGAAAGCCCAGTTGAGGCGCGGCGCGTGCTGCAAAGCCGTGCTGATCGAGCATACTCATCGTGTGTGGGGTCTCACTGAGCCCATGATTGTGTCCTCCCCATGCGTCGTATTTTTCCGGCTCTGACCGGTGCAAATGTCAAAATGTTTCCAATTGGAATAAAAATCAACCCATCTGATCTCGACAAATCTGCTTTTTTGCCGGACTGTTCCGGCGGAGATTATGGGTAATGCGTGCGATGTCTCGAAAATAAATAGACAAATAAACATTATAAAACAGAGCAAAAAATGCATTGGGAGACGGATTTAGAGAGGTCTCCTTCTCAAATTTTTGTCGAACGCAATGACTATTCCGTTTGGAAACATAGGGAAAGATTATGTCTCGAAAAAAGACTTTTGGCCTCGCTGTTCTGGTTGTTTGTATTGCCGCAGCTGCGACGACCTATCTCAACCGCAACGCCATCGGGAACGCGGCCATAGTTTATTTCACGGGGGACTATATCGGTCCGCGCCCACCATTCGAGAATGACAGTCAGACCGTTCACACCGAATGGGTCAAAATGCGAGATGGCACGCACCTTTTTACGAGGATTTACCTTCCCAAAGGTGAGGGGCCCTGGCCAACCCTGCTGGTGCGGGATGCCTACCAGTTCCAACGGTTTCTCACCTGCCACTATTATGTTCGGTACGGTTTTGCCTGCGTCCATCAGGATGTGCGTGGGCAGGGCGAGTCCGAAGGGGAGTGGTATCCGCTCCGCCATGAACAGTCGGATGGTCAGGACACGCTGGCCTGGCTCCTGGATCAGGACTTTCACAACGATCAGCTGGCCCTGGTTGGCGGGTCATATCTGGGGCTCACGCAGTGGGCGGTAGCGGCTTCTCTTCCTGATGAGGTGAAAACCATCGTGCCAACAACGTCGCATGGTGACTTCTATGAGATGGTCTATCGAAACGGGAATTTCACCCAGGGCGTGGCTGGGCTTTGGTCCGCAGAGATTTTCTATCCGCTGGCTGAGAAACAGGATGCTGCTGATAAATGGATGGAAGAGGTGGTGCCGGTGCGGCCCGCAGTCGANGCGCCGCAGGCCCAGTTTAAGGAAGCCTGGCCGTCTTACTCTGACTATATTCGCCATCCTGATAAGACCGATCCCTACTGGCAGCAGGACTTTTATAAGAACCTCAGAACGGCTCACCGGTCGGTGGACGTGCCGGTGTTGTGGGTTGCCAGGTGGCATGACTTCTTTCTGGAAGGCACGCTCGAGAAGTTTGAAGAACTTCCCAGCCGGGATCGCAGTCTGCTCTTGATCCAGCCCGGTCAGCACGCTGGACTTACGACTGACCTGAACTATGAGGATATCGGTTTCACTGAATTTGCCACCACATTGTCCTGGCTCAATCACCATCTTAAAGGAGAGGCTCTCTCGGATTCCTTGTCGAAACGCGTGATTTATTACGAGAATGGTGCAGACGACTGGAAGTCCGGCAATGTCTGGCCACCAAAAGATACCGAAGCGCTATTTCTTCATCTGACCAACTTTTCTGATGCAAGCACATGCGGCGGCGTGCTCGCGACGGGCCCGGCTCCAGCTGATGAGCCGCCTGCGCGATACACGTACGATCCGGAATCTCCTGTGCGGACCTTGGGGGGAGCTTTCATGCTCAATCCCAACTTCGCGCCGTCCGCTGTCGCTGAGCAGGGCGATAGCGTCTGCTCACGTGACGACGTTCTCAGTTTCCAATCGGCAGAATTTGAGAACGGTCTTCACATCGCTGGCGATATAAAGGTTGATCTTTTGATCTCCACCTCCGCGCCGGACACAGCCTTTACTGTGAAGCTGTCAGAGGTCTTCGCCGATGGGCGGGTCTGGAACATTCGTGATGATATCGCGACATTGAGTGCGCTCGGCGCTGTGGGGCCAGAAGCTGCTGATATCAGCTTGCAACTTGCGCCCATTGATTGGGTGCTGAAGCCAGGTTCGAGGCTCCGTCTGGAAATCTCCTCTTCGAACTTCCCAGCCTTTCCTGCACACCCCAACAAGGCGGGTCTCTGGAGCGAGATCGCAACGGTTCAGAGCGCCCAACAGCTCGTGTCTGGAGGTGTGTTGGAGCTGATGATCGTTCAGTAAACTTAGTGCCGTGGACGGCCAGAAAGGCGGGTTGCGGCGCTAGCCCGCTTTGCGAGACATGCGCTGCATGGATTGTACAACCAGTTTTATGTAAGACGTCGGCAGGAAGCGAACCAGATAATCCAGCCGCTTGGCATGTGGTGTCACAACAATTCGGGTTTTGCCCTTCGCTACACCATTCAGAATGTCCATCGCCGCATCTCTCGCGGGATAGGTCAGGAATTTCTCCTGATACATTTTCCGAAGCTTTTCAGCCTGTTCTCTTTCTCTGGCGGACGACAGTTCGGCATCGCCTGGCTTTGCATTGGCGATATTGGTTTTCACGCCGCCCGGATGAACGACAACAATCTGAATATCCTCNNCGCGCATCANNGCNTCNGCNCGCATGGCTTCAGTGAGGCCNCGCACTGCAAATTTTGTCGTGCAATAAATCGCGATGTTTGGTTGGGCCAGNAAGCCGTTCAGNCTGGAAATNTTNACCAGNACGCTNCCGNNNTNNGNNGTCANNTGNGGCAGGAAGGCNCGTGACATATGCAGTACGCTGTTCAGATTGATGTCCATCACGCGATCAATCACAGAGTCTGGCGTCTCGGCAATTGATCGGCCTCCCCCAGAAATGCCCGCATTGTTATAGAGCTGATCCACGCGGCTGANGTGCTGGAGCAGTATGTTCGGATAAGCGTAGACCGCGCGCTTATCGGCTACGTCCAGGCGGCAGCTGTGAACGTCTACACCCATCGGCTTTAGCAGTTCGACCGTCTCCGCCAATCCAGCTTCGTTGACGTCTGAAATGGCAAGCCGTGCACCTTGTTCAGCAAGGCATATCGCCAGTTCGCGGCCGATGCCGCTCGCGGCGCCGGTCACGACGCAAACCTTGTCTGCGAATTTCTGTTTCATGGCGCGGATTATCCTGCGTTTGCGATCTTTTGATCGGGATTAGTCAGCTTGAGCTCAGGCTGAATAACATGACGCGACTGGAAAGCGTGTTTGTCGGCCGGGAAGCTGGAATTCATTTCCCAGGGGAAGGCTGGGCCTTGCTTCGGCAATATGCTGGCCGCCCGCTTCACATAACCCGCGTCGAAATCGAGAAGGGGACGGTCTTCATCCATGCCTTCCGGTTTGAGAGGGGTGCAGACGGTGGCTCCACGCTCGTCCATATCCGCAAGAAGGTCGCAGAAATGCTGACAGACCAGGCCGACTTTCAACGTCCAGGAGGAATTCGTATAGCCTTGGGCAAAGCAGAANTTTGGAACACCNTCNAGCATCATGCCNCGATAGACCAGTCGCTCAGAGACNGTGACCGGCTCGCCATCAAGGGTCAGCTTAACGCCNCCAAACATCTGAAGTTTAAGGCCCGTCGCGACGATGATCGCATCGGCGTCCACATGTTCTCCNGAGGTCATCTGTACGCCTGCTGGCGTAAACCTNTCGATNTGNCCNGTCACNAGCGAGACCTTGTTCTTCCGNATATCTGAGAAGAAATCNGCNTCTGGNACGGCGCANAGGCGNTGNTCCCANGGATTGTAGGGCGGGTTAAAATGNGTCTCGGCNGGAAAGTCNTCNGGCAAATGCCGNTTGTTCATCCGCATTATGNTTTTGCGGGCGTGATCAGGGAATNTCTGACAATAGAGGTAGAANAGGCGCTGCACGCGAATGTTTTTCCATCGGATGAGGGCATGAACTGTACTGGCCGGAAGCCATTTCTGGAGGNACAGCGCCAGCTTATCCTGTTTCGGTCTTGGGACGATGTAAGATGGCGTACGTTGGATCTGTACGACGTGTTTGGCCTTATCGGTCATGGATGGGACGATTGTTACCGCTGTTGCCCCACTTCCGATCACGGCGATCTTTTTGTCCGCATAGCTGAAATCTTCCGGCCAGAATTGAGGATGGATGATCTCGCCTTGAAAGCTCTCTTCATCGGCGAATTTTGGTCGAAAGCCTTCGTCATAATTGTAGTAGCCGGCCGCACCAAAAAGCCATCTCGATGTGATGATCTCAGTCTCGCCGGTGTTGGTATTTTCGACTGAAACGGTCCACAGACCTGAGCTGGAGTTCCAGTCAGCTGTCACGACTTTTCGATTGAAATCGATTTGTCCGTTCAGGTCGTACTCTTCGACCGTCTCATCGAGATAAGTCAGAATTTCATCGGCAGGTGCGATGGAGTTCGGGCTCGACCACGGTTTGAACTCATATGAGAAGGTATAGAGGTCGGAGTCTGAGCGTATGCCCGGATATTTGAACAGATCCCAGGTTCCGCCTATGCGGTCCCTGGCCTCAAGAATTCTCCAGTTACGATCAGGATGATTCATTTTCAGATAGCATGCGCATCCGATGCCGGAGACGCCGGCGCCGATGATCAGAACGTCGAGCGGCTCGTTTTCAGATTGCACTGCAGATGTCGTCAGCGGTGTCATATGTCGTTAAATTTCCTGAAAAAAGAAGCCGTTTCGAAAGGCGCTAAGCACCTTCGAAACGGCTACAGTCTTGGGAGGAAGAGGGGGGGGCAGATACGATTTGCGTCCTTTATGATTTGCAGAACCGGGCAGACAGGTCTTCGAAGTGTGCCGTCGGATAGTTTTGAGACAGCGCAATCATGGTCATGACGCCCGCCGTTTCGCATCGCTCTTCGTCAGTGGAAAAGCGCTCATCGGCGACGAAGT
>PABS01000068.1 GCA_002699325.1 Ponticaulis sp.
CAAAAATGATCTGCTTCAATCTGACCCGCAGCATCCCCCACGGCTTGTGCAATCAGATTTACAATTGGCCCCTCAAGATCAGCTCGACAGCTTGATATATCCAGAACGGCCGCCAGCGCCCCCTGCGCATCGAAGATAGGAGCCCCCATACAGCTCATTGCGATGTTTGAGGCGATAAAATGCTGATCCCTTTGAATCGACCCCGCTCGGCCTTCGGCAATACAGGTTCCGATTCCATTCGTCCCCTGACTGGCTTCAGACCAGTCCGCCCCTATGCTCAGGCCTGAGCTGTCAAACTCCGTTGCACCGCCATCAGATGTGAGCCTTTCAAGCACCACACCGTCCGAATCACAAAGGAAGATACCGCAACCAGATAGCGCGATCGTACTATACAGACGGTCAAGCGTCCGTCCGGAAACATGCAAAACGCGCTGAAGACGTTCCTGCCTTTGGCTAAGCTCCGACTGACCATGCCGCTCGGTCGGTCGTGCGCCATCTGGCAGCAGTCCATGCAGTCGAACAGACCGTGCCCAGGATGCGGCAACCATGGACGTCGCCGCCGCTGCCTTCGATTCGATGGCAGTGAAAACGCGAGTTGCGTGGGTCTGCTTATTGTCAGAAAGCGTGTTGGACATGCCCGAATTTAAGCCCAAGCAAGACTTCTGTCATCTTGCAGTGCAGCGTGGCGGCCCAATCCGCCAAAAAAGAGCCCCGGCGATCAGGGGTGATCAACCGGGGCCTAAGGGTGCATTCGTAATGCGCATTGGAGTGATCTGCTTCGCGCGCCCACTCAAGCCAAGCGCTTTGATTTTCCACAGGTCTATCGAATTTTTCTGTCTTGTTCACAGCCAAAAAAAACCGGCGAGCTTTCACTCGCCGGGGCAATTTGGGGTGCAATAATGTGTAACTTATGTAGACGGCCTCACGTCGGCATGAAAGCTCACCTGCGACACTTCTGCAGCGGCAGAATGTCGCAGCGCAGCACATCACAGGGCCTTCACGATGTCTTCGACCATCTTCTTGGCGTCGGCAAGCAGCATCATCGTATTGTCCTTGTAGAACAACTCATTGCCAATGCCCGCATAGCCAGACCCCAGCGACCGCTTGATGAAGAGAACGGTGCGGGCATTCTCAACATCCAGAACCGGCATGCCGAAAATCGGTGAGGATGGATCTGATTTCGCCGCCGGGTTGGTCACGTCATTTGCACCAATAACGAAGGCAACATCCGCCTGGCTGAAGCTCGAATTAATGTCTTCGAGCTCAAACACCTCGTCATAAGGTACATTGGCTTCGGCAAGCAGCACGTTCATGTGCCCAGGCATACGACCGGCAACCGGATGGATGGCGTAAGAGACATCCACTCCCTCCTCCTTCAGCTTCTCGGCCATCTCCTTCAGAGAGTGCTGAGCCTGAGCCACCGCCATACCATATCCCGGCACGATGATGACTTTCCCTGCATTCTTCATGATGAACGCCGCATCATCGGCAGAGCCGATCTTGACGGGTCGGTCGGACGCACCCGCGCCGCCGGCTGACCCGCCATCATCTGCGCCAAAGCCGCCCAGAATCACGGAGATGAAGCTCCGGTTCATGCCTTTGCACATGATGTAAGAGAGGATGGCGCCAGACGAACCAACCAGTGCGCCCGTGATGATGAGCGCTGTGTTGGCCAGTGTGAAACCAAGCGCAGCTGCCGCCCAGCCTGAATATGAGTTCAGCATGGACACAACAACCGGCATGTCTGCGCCGCCGATTGGAATGATTAGCGTGATCCCCAGCACCAGTGCCAGAACGGTGATCGCCCAGAACATCCAGTGCTGCGCGCCGCCCGTCTGAACCATCATTACGATCAGAACGACGATTGCCACAGCGATTACGATATTCAGAACATGTCTCAGGGGCAGAATAATCGGCGCGCCGGACATATTCCCGTTGAGCTTCGCAAAGGCGATGACCGAGCCTGTGAAGGTAATGGCGCCAATCGCCGATCCGAGAGACAACTCGATGATCGAAGCGGTGTGGAGCGCCTCGATTGTTCCGTCAGCTGCCAGCGCTGCGATTCCGAAATTGATCGGCGCATAGAGCGCTGCCGCTGCCACCAGAACTGCGGCCAGACCCACCAGTGAGTGAAAAGCGGCGACGAGTTGCGGCATGGCCGTCATCGGGATTTTCTTGGCGATGATCGCTCCGAAAATCCCCCCGACTGCGATGCCTGCAAGGATCAGCCCAAGCGTTACCGGATCAAGACCGCCACCAGTTCCCAGAACCGCAAGCGTGGTGGCCACGGCAATCGCCATACCGATCATACCAAGATAATTGCCCTGACGACTCGTTTCAGGGCTCGAAAGTCCGCGCAGCGACATGATGAACAGGACGCCGGAGACCAGATAAAGAAGTGCTGCAATGTTCGCGTTCATGGTGATTACCGCCGGAAACTGGATTGGCTTGAAAAGATCACAAGGCGACGTGGTGCCTCGGCTATGGGCTCGAATGTGACCGAAGCGTCGGCGTTTTCAGTGAAGCGAAAGCGTCGGCCTCGATAGTCGCAAACCCCTGCTTCGGGAATGTCACAACTGCCTCTGGTGTCCGTGCGCTCCTCCTCCACCCAGTTACGAAATTGAGGCACGCCCCGGCGCATCCCATCAAACTGAACCATGAATTTTCCCGTGGGGACTGGCGTGTCCTGGTCAGCGTCACGATAAGCAATTTTAGGGGTCAGACCGGAAAGACCGCGCAACCAACCGGACAAGAATTGCGTATCGAAGCCTCGCTGGTCGGAATAGTATCCCCCATCGAAAACGCTGTCATCGTTCAAATCCTGAAAGCACTGCACCCGAGCAACGGGTGCATCGAACTCAATCGGAGGGCAGTAGGCAATCCCGGACTCAAGCGTGACACCGATTAATGTCGTTCCTGCCTCAACACCATCAACAGGTGGCCGTATGCGTTTTCCAACAGGATCAACAAGCACCTTCACATGGTGAGGTTGCATTGTTTCAGTCCAGAGCACATCGCCCTTGCTGATGGTGAGCGGTCCGTCATACGGCGCCTCAACTCCCAGCAGCTCAAGATCGACGGCGCCGGTGTCAGCTGCGCGGATTTTCTGCGCATGTGCGAGACCGGTCGTGGCCAACCCCAGAACGAGACATGTAAGCGGCTTCAGCATCTCAGCGCTCCTTCTTCTTGTACATTGCCAGCATGCGCTGGGTCACAAGGAAGCCGCCAAAGATATTCACGGCCGCCAGAGCCGACGCCACTGCGCCCATGCCTTTGGAGAGCCAGAGGTCGCCAGTGAGCTCCATGCCTGCGCCTGCAGCCGCAGCAATCAGCGCGCCGACAATAATCACCGAGGAAATTGCGTTCGTCACAGCCATAAGTGGCGTATGAAGCGCCGGCGTGACCGACCAGACCACGTAATATCCGACGAAAATTGCCAGCACAAAGATGGCCAGTCGGAAAATGATCGGATCGACACCATCACCCGCGCCTGTCGCAGCAAAGGCTGGCATAGCCATCAGTCCGGCGGCGGCAATCGCAAGAAGGGATTTCTTGAAAGACATGGATCAGCCCTCCTTCAGGGTTTCGTGGACGGTCTCACCATTGCGGGTAAGCGTCATCGCGGCGACGATTTCATCGTCCATTTTTGGCTCAAAACTGCCATCCTCGCCCGTCACGAGCGGCAGGAAAGCAAACAGGTTTTTGGCATAAAGAGAGGAAGAATCAGCTGCCAGGCGCGCAGGCAGATTCGAGAAACCCGCCACCTTCACGCCATTCACATCAACCACTTCGTCTGGCTTGGACAGCGGGCAGTTTCCACCGGCCGCCACGGCCATGTCGATAATGACCGATCCTGGCTTCATGGATTTCACCATCTCTTCGGTGATCAGGGTGGGCGCAGGCCGCCCGGGGATAAGGGCCGTTGTTACGACAATATCCTGCTTTGCAATGTGCGAGGCGGTGAGTTCGGCCTGTTTCTTCTGATACTCTTCAGACATCTGCTTGGCGTAGCCACCGGCTGTCTCGGCAGCCTTGAACTCTTCGTCCTCAACCGCGATGAACTTCGCCCCAAGTGAGGCAACCTGCTCTTTCGCAGCCGGGCGCACATCCGTGGCAGACACAACCGCTCCCAGACGCCGCGCCGTCGCAATTGCCTGAAGACCGGCAACGCCTGCCCCCATGACGAAGGCCTTGGCCGGAGCAACCGTGCCTGCTGCAGTCATCATCATCGGCATGGCGCGGCCATAGAGTTCTGCAGCCTCAATCACGGCCCGATAACCCGAGAGATTGGACTGAGACGACAGCGCATCCATGCTCTGCGCGCGTGTGATTCGCGGTGTGAACTCCATGGAGAGCGCGTGCAGTTTGCGGCTGTTGAAACCATCCAGTGCATCGCGAATGGCAAACGGCTCCATCAAGGCAATGACGGCAGCGCCTTCGCGAATCTGTCCGAGAATCTCTGGCGTGGGTCGGCGGACCGCAAACACGATATCGGCTTCGCCTAGCTTACCACTCGCCACCTCAGCGCCAGCTTCAGTGTAGGCTGCATCGGGAAATCCCGCGGCAAGACCGGCACCCGGTTCGATCAGAACCGTATGCTCAGCAGCGACAAGCTTTTTGACTGTTTCAGGAACAGCTGCCACCCGGGCTTCAAGTGGCATCGTTTCTTTTAGAACAACAATTTTCATTTAGCCTGCTTCCGGATCAAATTTGCCCCAAAACAAGACAATATTCGCCGTGAACGCAAGACTATTTTCACGACCCCGTGATCCAGGGCCGGTCAGAGCAGCTATGCGGCCCGCTGGAACTCAGTCGTTTTCACCGATCGTCGAGGACAGATTCCGCTGCACCCGGCCTTCTTCCCCGGCTTTAAAACCTTCCACATAACGCGACAAAAATTCGGAAATAGCGTCCCTCACAACGTAAGGTCTTTCCATAGGCAGGAAGTGTGTCGTGCCGGGCGGCTGGATCTCGACCATATAAGGCTGCGCACGCATCATTCGTCGCACGCGCGGACGCGGGCATGTCGATCCTTTCTCCCCTCTGATCAGTACGATTGGGCAGGTCACCGCCCGCACAGCGCTCCATGGACGGTGACGGCTCGCTCCGAAATTGGCTGCTTCCCATTTCGGCTCGCAGGCCAATTTCCATACGCCATCTTCACCCGTGGGCAGAACGCCATCTGTGACATAGTCTTCAAGGAACGGGGCACGCCAGGTCTTGAAAGCGCCGCGTCCATGAAAGGCGTCAACAGCTGCACTCTGGCTCTCAAATTCGGAACGGCGTTTCGCCGCTCTTTTGGACATGTTGAAGGTGTGTTTCGTGAGGGCGGGTACGCCAGGAATGTGCATGTTGCGATAGAAACTGGGCGCCATCAGAACGGGATCGGTCAGAACCAGGCCCGTGACGAGGTCAGGCCGCTTTCCTGCAACAAGCAACGCAACCGTTGCGCCCATTGAGTGGCCAGCCAAGACCGTACCTTCCGGAGAAATCCGTTCGATCGCGGCAATCACATCGTCACGATAAATATTCCAGCCAGTCAGTTTGCCCGGCTCTGCGGGTAGCGTGGATCGGCCATGTCCGCGCAGGTCGAGCGCTGCAACATGAGCCCGCAAAGCCAGCGGCGCGAGAATCGACTGGTAAGTCATCGCATTGAAGCCATTCGCGTGAAGAAACAACGCATCCACCGGGCGTACGGGATCGCCGAACGCGATTCCCGCGAGCTGACCTTCGTCAAATTCTATCTGAAAACGGCGCATGGCCGGTGACCCCCAAAATGCCCTGATCAGCCAAAAACCGATCACCAGACCCGCTTTCTTCTGACGCTTTGGTGATCCTTGGCAAGCCAAAAGCAGCATCAGAGAAGGTTCAGCTCTCCAGTTATTTGGGTAACGTGTTAATCCGGTCACGGACAGCTGAGAGGCGAAGATGAGTTTTCCGAGAAAGCCAAAGCCAAGCGAGATTGAGCCCGCGAGCCTTCAGGCCGTCGCGCCTTCGCCTCACATGGACGCGCTGCTGCGGGCTCTGGAGCAAACTGAACAGGCTCTTGAGCCCATGACTTCCCGCGGCATGGATGGTCGAACAGCTCAGATATTGAAAGAAATCGAAAAAACAGGTGCCATCGCCGTCCATATTGACGGCGATGAATTGTGGATTGATGTCATTGACCGCGCAAAGGCGCTGGGTGTCATCGACAAGCTGATCAACAGTTTGTCAGTCAATTAGGTTCATTTACGCGTAGTTCTCGCGACGCTCGGCTGACTTTTCCGCACGCTCGGCCCGCGCCTCCAGCTCCTTCTTGCGCGACGTGTCGTAACGTTCCGGCTCCTCATACATCTCGCGCGAAGCCTCAGCAGAGATGGCCTTGGCTTTCGGGGATTTCAGCTTGAAACGTGCTGCGGCGATTGCCAGCACAGCGAATAAAATCACTGCGCCAAGGCCATAGAATAGTTCAATACTCATGATCTGGTCTCCCTGATTTACTCAGGAAATTAACGCAGCGGCAGACGGGGTGTTCCTGATCAGACGGGAGGGTTGCCATCATCAACCGGCGCATCATCCCAGTCGAGCACGTCTTTGGTGACGGATTTATCAGCTCTTTCCTGAAACATGGTGACAATGGCAATCACGATCCATCCACCATGGAAGATTGCACCGCAAGTGAGTGCGATGTGACCATCAATCGGACCGATCGCTGCACGCTCAATAAACTGCTCGTAAGTCTGAAGATCGGTTGGATGGATCTCAATTTTTCCCAGATACGCCATGACCTGAATGATGAAGATGAAGGCATAATTTCGGCGAATGCGTTTGCCGACCGCACGCCAATAGCTGATCTTGAAGCGTGGCCTCATATAGTCGTCAGACAGGGGTGTTCCGCGATCCAGAGGAATATGTGCTTCCTCGCCTTTCAGGATCGGGACGTAGAACCCGATCTCCAGAATACGCGCCCGGAAACGAAAGACGTCGAAATAACGGTAGCGCCGCGCTTCCAGATGCAGAAACATCGCCACCAGCAGACCGACGAGCACCAGCGGCAAGGCTGAGGCTTCCGAACTGGAAAAGGTAAGCGACAGTGCAATGCCTGTCGTGACCACCGCCCAGTTGGTGGTCATGTCCAGACGCTGGCGCCAGATCGTGGAGCGATAAGCTTCAGCACGATACAGGTGCGCTATGGCCCCGATTTCCTTTGAACCTGTTGCAACGTCGCGATTTTTGTCCATCTCACTGGTTTAACCTGAGATTCTGCTCCGGGCAAAGCATCTAACGGCCCAGGGTTTTCGACTACAGAACTGATGAAAACCGGTTTGGACAAACTCAGGTCAGCACGCTAGTCTCTCGTCTAAGGAGATTACCTCATGTTTCTGCAGTTCTTCACCGAACTTCGCGACGCGAAAGTCCCGGTCACCCTGAAAGAGTATCTCTCGCTCATGGATGCGATGGATAAGGGCGTGATCGATATGGAGGTGGAGCAGTTCTACTATCTGGCGCGCACCGCGCTGGTGAAGGACGAGCGGAATATCGACAAATTCGACAAGGTATTTGGACAGGTCTTCAAGGGCATGGAAAGCGTCGGTGATGGCATTGACGTTCAGGAACTGCCTGAAGAATGGCTTCGCAAACTCTCCGAAAAATTCCTTACGCCTGAAGAAATGGAGCAGATCGAAGCTCTGGGCGGCTGGGAAAAACTCATGGAGACGCTGAAAGAGCGCCTCGAAGAGCAGAAAAAGCGCCATGAGGGCGGCAATAAATGGATCGGCACCGGCGGCACCTCGCCCTTCGGCGCCAATGGCTATAACCCCGAAGGCGTCCGAATCGGCCAGAACCGGTCACGCCATCGGCGCGCGGTGAAGGTTTGGGACAAGCGGGAATTCAAAAATCTCGATGATTCGCTGGAAATCGGCACGCGCAATATCAAGGTGGCCATGCGTCGCCTGCGCAAATGGGCGCGGACCGGCGCTGCCGATGAGCTTGATCTCGACAACACCATCCGGGCCACCGCCAAACAGGGCTATCTCGATCTCGTCATGCGACCTGAGCGCCGCAATGCTGTAAATCTTCTGCTCTTCTTCGACGTGGGCGGCTCCATGGACCCGTATGTTCGGGTCTGTGAGGAGCTTTTCTCTGCGGCGCGGTCCGAATTCAAGAATTTGGAGTATTACTACTTCCACAACTGTATCTATGAGGGCGTGTGGAAGGATAATCGCCGGCGGCACAACAACCGCATCCCGACATGGGACGTGCTGCATAAATTCTCGTCAGATTACAAAGTCATCGTGATTGGGGACGCCACGATGAGCCCTTATGAGATCACTTATCCGGGCGGTTCGGTCGAACACTGGAACGAGGAAGCTGGCGGCGTCTGGCTCCAGCGCCTGGTCCAACAGTTCCCGGACCTTGTCTGGCTCAATCCAAGCCCTGAACGGTCCTGGACCTACACAGCTTCCGTCAAGCTCATTACCGAACTCATCGGCCCGGGCCGCATGTTCGAAATGACCCTTCAGGGGCTCGAAGACGCGATGAAAGAACTCTCACGATAGAGTAGAGCCCACACACGCTCACAGATTCCTGATCCTCTCTGCAGGTTCAGTCGTGGACACCCCTGTGAAAAGCCCATAAGGCTGAGCGGGCTTTTGTCGGTTTTGGGGAGAGACGTTTGGCCAAGGCACACGGAAAAAACGCGTTCCTCTTTGTCATCGTTTGCGTAGCGCTCGATATGCTGGCGTTTGGGCTTTTTATTCCCGTCATGCCGCAATATCTCGTCGAGATCACCGGCAAGCCAGCGGAAGAAACCGTCCTCATGGGCGGCTTTCTGATGTTCACCTTCGGGGTGATCAACTTCCTGACCATGCCTATCATCGGCAATCTGTCAGACAGATTCGGGCGCAGGCCTGTCCTCATGGTGTCGATCGCCGGCTTATGCATCGACTTCATTATTATGGGCTTTGCCCATTCGCTTTTCGTCCTGTTCATCGGACGGGCGCTGGCTGGCATCACAAGCGCCACATACTCTACGGCTAATTCCTACATTGCGGATGTAACCGAACCTGAAGATCGTGGCCGTGCTTACGGTATGATCGGCGCTGCATTTGGATTCGGCTTTGTCATCGGCCCCGGTATTGGCGGTCTGCTTGGCAGTATCGACGTCCGCCTGCCCTTCTTTGTTGCTGCGGGCATTGCCGCCTGCAACTTCCTCTATGGCGCATTTGTCCTTCCAGAATCGCTCGACAAGGAAAACCGTCGTCCGTTTGAGCTTCGCCGCGCGAACCCGTTTGGCGCGCTGAAACACTTCTCCAAGCTTCCGAAGGTCGGCTGGTTTATCGTAGCTGTCGGCATCTACGCCATTTCCCACGCTGTCTTCCCGGCGACCTGGAGCTGGCACGGCGACATCCGCTATGACTGGTCTGAAGCCCAGATCGGTTTCTCACTGGCGCTTGTCGGTATTGGCTCTGCCGTGGTTCAGGCCATGCTTGCCGGCCGGATGACGAAGACGCTCGGCCCCACCAAAACAGCAACTATTGGCCTTTCGGTCACCATTATCAGCATGTTCCTGTTTGCCGCCGCGGGCTATGGCTGGATGGCCTATCTGGTGCTTATCGTGTCGTCTCTCGGCGGTGTGGCACAGCCTGCAATGCAACAATTGATGACAGGCGTAACTCCGAAAAATGCGCAAGGCGAGCTTCAGGGCGCGCTGGCCAGTGTTCAGTCGCTGATGGGCGTCATTCTCGGCCCGCTGGTTATGACAGGCACGCTAAGCTATTTCTCTCAGCCAGATGCACCAATCCATTTTGAAGGCGCAAACTTCTTTCTCGCCGGCATTCTCGCTGCCATGGCCATGGTGCCTTTCCTGCTCGGCGTCCGCGCCAACCGCGAAGAGGTCAAGGAGATCGACAAGGAAGCCAGGGCCGCAGAAGAGCCAACGGGCGATCCGACCGAGATGGACCCGTCCATGGGCACATCGCCAGCGCACGCAGATGATTGATCATCTGCAGATCCGGCTCGCTGGCTCAGCGATTTGCGCTTAAGCTCATCGCCATGCAGACCAAGCCGCGTCCAGCTCTTTTCCTCGACCGCGACGGCGTTCTGAACGTTGACCGGGGCTATGTGAGCCGCATTGAGGATTTTGAGTGGATTGAGGGCGCAATAGACTGTGTGAAAGCCTTCAACCAACGCGGCTGGTGGGTGTTTGTTGTCACCAACCAATCCGGAATTGCACGCGGATACTATACCGAAGCCGATATGCATGCCCTCCATGCGCACATGGCGGAAGACCTCACGGCCCATGGGGCACGCGTGGACCGGTTCTATTACAGCCCCTACCATGAGGAAGGTGAACTGGAAGAATACCGCCGCGACAGTTTCGACAGGAAGCCAAAACCCGGCATGTTGCTCTCCGCTATGGGCGATTTTCCGGTAAAACGCGAAGCGAGTTTCCTCATCGGAGACAAACCCACCGACATCGCCGCAGCCCATGCNGCNCAAGTNGGNGGNTTTTTGTTCAAGGGTGGGAACCTCGCCCAGTTTGCCGAGTGGGCGCTTGCAAGCTTCAATGAAGGCTCACGTTAGGCGCCAGGCGGTTTGCGCCTGATCCGCCAGAGAACAGCCGCCAATACCAAGTCCATCGCACCCAGTGCATAAAACACCGGNCTCGCGCCGTTCAGNGCCGCATACGCGATCAGAATAAGTCCGATGGTNGCCACAAACACGGCCACCAATTGCGGCACACTCATCTTGCGCGCTCTGTTGTTCAGCATCAGCTCAGGCCTCCCATGCGGCAGACTTCNTNCCATTCAGCTTCAGTCACNGGCTGCACNGAAAGGCGCGAATTCTTTACCAGCACCATNTCTGACAGTTCNGGGTTGGCCTTGACGGCTTTCATGCTGACGGGCGTCTTGAGCGGCTTTACGGCCTTTACGTCCACGCATTCCCAACGATCATCATCCGTCGTGGAATCGGGATGGGCTTCGGCACACACCTCAACAATCCCCACAATCTCGAGCCCCTGTCGGGAATGGTAGAAAAAGCCCTTATCTCCGAGCTTCATCTCACGCATGAAGTTGCGCGCCTGATAGTTACGTACGCCACCCCACTCCTCGCCCGCTTCGCCCTTCTCTACCTGCTGATCCCAGCTCCAGGCATCCGGTTCTGATTTGAAAAGCCAGTAAGCCATTGCGTGTCTCCAGGTGTCAGTCTGAGTGAGAGGCTAACGAGGTCTGTGATCTCACTCACTGCGAAAGATATTCAGATACATTCCGCTGTCATCATTGCCGAACAGGATTTGCGTGCGATCAGCATAAGTNAATTTGTATTCAATGCCTTCGTCATACTTTTCCAGCTTGTTGAAGGTAAGCACCGGACACGACAGAANTGGAAACACGGTGTCCAGCAGATCATCGCTCGTAAAGGTTCTGGTATCGGTGTTATCCCAATAACAGTCTACGGTGCTGACGCCCATTCTGTGCCCACCGAGGCCAACACGCTCCAGCCCAATACCTGCGGAACATTCCGATTCACCGGCACCGAGAACTGGATAATCTGACAGGCCCTCCGGCGCGTTCAGCTCAACGGCATTGGAAAACTGCTTAAGCTGATCACAAGCGTCTGCAGTGGCAGCTCCTGCGAATGCGAAGGTTCCGGCAAGCATTGCCACTATGTATTTCATCTTTGATCCCCACCAGGCTTGATGAAATTTACCAACAACACAGGACTTTACAATCGCCATGCAGANCTCAGGGGTGCTCTGTCTCAGTCAATCGAAAGCAAATGCCCCACGGCAGCCTCATAATGGGGCCAGCCCTTATACGCCGCGAGCGATTTTGAGGTGGTTTGCCAGCTATCGGCAAAGGACGCGCACATTCCGCTATCGGAAAGCAAGGGTGCGAGTGGATCGACACAAATGCGGATTGTGAACAGAACTCCACCGCTCTCAGGCAGTTTGCGGATCGTCTGGCGCTCGACACGCAAATAAAGCCGCTTCGCCGCCTCCTGAGGCAGAAGCCCCGCCAATTCGCGTTTCATCGGCGCTGAGCTCGGGGTAAAACGTTCTCCGTCCAGCTGCACGGTCCAATTAAATCTCTCAAGACATTTTCCCGGCTTAAGCCCTGAAAAGACGCGACTTATCCTCCCGGCGAGTTCCGGATCACCACCTGGAACAGGCGAATGCAGCCCGCCAAGCGTCTTGCCGATATTCTCCGTCAGAGACCAATATGTCGGCGCACAAAGGCTTGCTGCGCCGAGCACAAACCCATTCTCGCTTGGTACAAGTATGCAAAGATCATCACTTACGCTTGCGGCTGCAGCTTCCAGCGCTGTCTCAGCATCCTGACCATTGCGACCCGTGACTTTGGCCACCAGGTCTGCGGCCTCTTCCGAGGGCGTCTCTCCCGCATCGGTCATGGCAAAGACCTCGTCTCGCCGCTCGATCATCAGCTTGCACTTATCGTCGAGCCAGACATCAGCCTCCGTGTCTGGCAAGAGCCAGTCCTCTTCCTGAATGGGCCTCAGCTGCGGCGCGACCATTGCCGGTCCCTTGAGAAACGGCAGATAGGGGGGTGTACGCGTCAGTTCTGAGCCCTCCAGTCGGTCATGAGTATCTTCGGCACTGCGTTCGCTTATTCCGGGGTGCGTGCTGTCTGCACAGTCACGTCCAAGACTTCAGACGCAGGTGGACGCCAGTTCCGAAGTCCCTGCCGTGCCGGGTCATTTGCAGGGCGACTGATCAACCCGTTTTGCGTCATAATGATTTCATAGCTCGCGCCCGGCACCATTGGCACATAAGTGCCTGACCCATAATAGGCATCCACTGCCTTCAGCCAGCCGCCGCGTTGCTGAACCAGCCCGAACGCATCCAGTCCGTCATTCAAACGCAGCGGATATACCGTCCGCGGCTTTTCCAAATCTTCTTCAATGGAGTTGTACTGGCCAGCCATACGGTCCAGCCGATAAATGGCGTCATAGCCAAGAATATTCGCCCAGGGCGTCCATTTAATGATGCGGGCTTTGAACTCGATTTCATCACCGCGAAGCTCATACGTCTTCGGCACGTCCTCGCCGTCCAGCAGCACAGAGGCCGAGTAGACCTGCGGTTCGACATAGTCGAGATCGACAATCGCTACGGGGCGTTCGTGGGTCAGTCGGGAATAGGTCTGGAGATTCATCCCCACCATGGAGAACAGAGCTGCGACCGCGACCACAAGGCCGCCGCCGAGAACGCGGAAACCCCCGGAAAACACTTTCAGTTTTCCGAAGCGCGCCAATCCTGTGAGCGCGAGCACAACCCCGAAAAATCCAACCGCAGCAGGAAAAATCCACCAGATCATATGGCCACCTTAACGTCTCATCCCCCTGAAATGGAATAGCTAGCAACAGGGGGCTNAGACAGTATAACGCGGCGAATATGGCGACGTTGCGTCGGTCAGCCGTGACGGCGGGCAAACACGCCCTTCTCTCCATCAGCGGCTGGCTGATAGAAATACTCAAATTCCTTCATCGCTGCAGCAAAAGCTTCAGCAGCGTCCGTCCGTTCGATCTCAAATGCATCAAACCCCGAGCGCATCATGAAGAGCAGTTGATCGCGCAGCACATCGCCCACCGCACGTAGCTCACCCTTATAGCCCATACGCCTGCGCAAAAGCTGTGCCTGGCTGTAACCCCGGCCATCGGTNTAGCGCGGGAAAGAAATCTCGATCACGCGGAGGCCATCAAGATAAGGCNCNAGCTNTGNNGGATCATCATCCGGCATNAGNCGNACNGANCGCGCATCCTCAATATCATTCGGTGCGGTNTCNANAAANGAACCNAGCGTGTGGATTTCACCCTGCGGGGTGTCGGCGATCTCGCCATTCTTAATGACTGGCATAAAGCGCCTCCTTGAACGGGTCATGGCCCAGACGGTCGAGCACATCGATAAAGCGCTCGGACTTGCTTTCACGCAGCTCGCGATACGCGTCGATCACACGCTCAATTGCAGCTGGTACATCTTCCTGTTTCAGGCCCGGACCGGCGATCTGACCGATNGCGGCNTTNTCNTCNGACCGTCCACCAAANGTNATCTGGTAGAATTCCTCACCTTTNCGGTCGACGCCCAGAATGCCGATATGCCCGACATGGTGGTGACCGCAGGCGTTGATACAGCCGGATATCTTGATCTTCAGCTCGCCAATATCGTCCTGACGTTCAATGTCAGAAAACGCGTTCTGAAGGTCCTGCGCCACCGGAATGGAGCGGGCATTGGCAAGGTTGCAGTAATCCAGCCCCGGACAGCAGATGATGTCCGAGATCAGCTCATAATTGGCTGTCGCAAGCCCAGCTGCGTCGAGCTTCTTATAGACCTCATAAAGGTCATCCAGCTTCACATGCGGCAGTACCATATTCTGTTCGTGGGTGATACGAACTTCATCGAAGGAATACGCTTCAGCCAAGTCTGCCGTCACATCCATCTGGTCATCCGTGACATCGCCCGGAGGCTGCCCCAGGGGTTTGCAGCTGATGGTGACAATGCCATAGCCCGGCTGCTTATGTGCACGGACATTGGTCTTCGCCCAGCGCGCAAATTTCTTGTCATCTGCAGATGACCGCACAAAGCTCTCTGATGTCTCCGGCAAGTCTTCAAACTCTGGTGGCTTGAAATAAGCCTGGATCCGGTCGACTTCGGCCTGCGGCAGAAGGATTTTCTCTGAATCGGTCTGCGCCGCGAACTCTTCTTCCACCTGACGCGTGAACTCGTCAGCGCCGAGCTCATTCACCAGGATCTTGATACGCGCCTTAAACTTATTATCGCGACGGCCATGGCGGTTATAAACGCGCATAATGGCTTCTAGATAATCNAGCAGATCATCCTTGCCGACGAACTCATTCACCGTCACGCCCACATGAGGCGTCCGCCCCTGTCCGCCNCCNACNAGCACNTCAAAGCCNACNTCNCCTTTNGAGTTCTGGCGCATGTGAAGGCCNATATCGTGCACGCGNATNGCNGCCCGNTCNGTCTCAGCCGCCGTCACAGCGATNTTGAACTTGCGCGGCAGGAANGAGAATTCCGGGTGGAAGGTGGACCATTGCCGGATGATCTCNCACCACGGACGCGGATCTTCGATNTCNTCNGCNGTCGCTGCAGCGAATGGGTCAGATGTCGTGTTCCGGATGCAGTTGCCTGAGGTCTGAATNGCNTGCATCTCAACCTCGGCCAGCTCGTCCAGCACGTCCGGAATGTCTTTCAGCGCCACCCAGTTGAACTGNATNTTCTGNCGGGTNGTCCANTGGCCNTAGCCTTTGTCATACTTNCGCGCGACATGCGCCAGCTTGCGCATCTTNGCAGAGTCGAGCTGNCCNTANGGGATNGCGATCCGCAGCATATANGCGTGCAGCTGNAGATANACGCCGTTCATCAGGCGCANCGGCTTGAACTGGTCNTCNGTAATGTCACCGGANAGCCGACGCGCCACCTGCCCCCGGAACTGCTCTGCGCGATCTTTTACGATCTGCGCGTCGAATTCGTCATAACGATACATGGTTCAACCTTTTTCCGACCAGACGGCAAGCTCATTGCCCGACGGGTCTGTAAAGTGAAAGCGGCGGCCACCCGGAAAGGCATAAATGTCTTCCACAATCGTACCGCCGGCAGCTTTGATCTGGTCGCGTTTCTTTTCGAGTTCGCCTGCGTAAAGGATCACAAGCGCGCCTGTGCGCGACGCGTTCACCTCGGCCTGACGATTNAAACCGCCCTCAACTTCCGCACCGCTGAAGCTGACATAGTCTTCGCCCCAGCGCTGAAACGTCCATCCAAAGGCAGTTTCGTAAAACTGGATGATCGCTTCCGGCTCAGTCATCGGAAATTCAATATAGTTGATCGAGTTCTCGACGTTCATCACAAAGCCGCTCCTTCTCGGGGCATGGCATGCGGAATGCCCAATTCGTGTTCCGTCCGGCTAACCCAGCGCTCTACGGAGGGAAAATCGACAAGATCAAAGCCGCCCTCATGCGCCAGCCGTGTATAGGCCACCAGCGCAATATCAGCGCAGCTCANGCGGTCGCCCACCAGCCAGTCTGTGGAGGTCAGCTGCATTTCCATCACGCCAAGCGCGCGACGCCCCTTGGCCATCAGAGCCGGGTCAATCTCGTCGTCCGGCTTTTTCAGATAGTGTTTCTGGAAGCGCCGAACGGCTATGGCCGTTTCATGGGAATACTGTTCCCAGAACAGCCAGCTATGCATTTGCGCGCGCCGAAACGGGTCAGACGGTATCAGGTCGCTGCCTGCATCTTCTGCCAGATACAGCATAATGGCATTCGATTGCGGCAGAACCCGCCCATCAGGCCAGCGCGCCAGCGGCACCTGGCCGACAGGATTGATCGANAGAAAATCAGCTGTCTGCGTATCCCCGGCCAGAATGTCGATCTCGACCCAGTCATAGGCAATACCCAGCCTGTCAGCGGTCCATTTCGGCTTCATGCAGTTGCCGGAAATNGNGTCGCCATAAAGCGTCAGCCNGGAAATCTCATCACCGCGCATCNNCGTCACNGCGCTTCTCTTTGTGATATTCTGGATGAATTGTCGGACCGACCGCACGGATTGTCTCACGAAGGCTTTCACGTCCGGTGACCTCGCCACCTTCCGTCACTTCCATGACGTAGGGGTCTAGAATGCGCGTCTCATCGCCCTGTGCGGCTTCAAGCGCTGCATTGGCGTCGTCGCCAGTCAGCACTTCTGCACCGCTCACGTCTTCAGACCAGTTGCCATCGGCTGCGCGATAGACGGTTGCGCCCGTGGCCACATCCCAGGCTGTGATTACCTTGGGCACATCCGGGCCGAGCTTGGGACGTACTGAACTCATGCGGCTGACTCCAAATTTTGCGCCAGAGCGGCAATCGCTTCTGGGGTCAGGCCAGCCACTTCACCGATAATGAGAAGCGCAGGCCCGGTTATACCGTTAGATGAAACAAGATTCGACAGATCTCGCAGTCGGCCATAGACGCGGATTTCGTTCTCGCGCGTGCCATTCTCGATGACTGCTACGGGCGTCGCGCCATNGCGGCCTGCCGCCATCAGATGCTCTGAAATCNTGGGCGCCGTGCCCACACCCATATAAACCACAACAGTCTGGTTTTCCCGCGCCAGGGCTGGCCAGTCGAGATCGGGTGTCTCGCCCGAACGCGCATGGCCCGTCACAAAGGTTACCGATTGCGCATGGTCACGATGGGTCAGCGGAATGCCGGAGGTCGCCGCGCAACCAAGCGCTGACGAGATTCCGGGAATGACATGCGCTTCAACGCCTTCATCCTGAAGGGCCGCCAGTTCCTCTCCGCCACGACCGAAGATGAACGGATCTCCGCCCTTCAGGCGAACGACCCGTCGGCCTTGCTTTGCCGCCTCGACCAAAAGCCGGTGAATATCTTCCTGCGGCACAGAATGATTGCCCTTGCTCTTTCCCACTGGCACGCGGTCAGCGTCCCGGCGGATCAGTTCGAGCACGCCTTCACCCACCAGCCTGTCGTAGAATACGATATCGGCATCCTGGAGCGCCCGCAGCGCCTTTAGCGTCAGAAGTTCGGGATCACCAGGGCCTGCACCAACGATATGAACAACACCCGTTTGGGCCTCACCCGTCTCCAGTGCTTTGATCATTTGCGAACGCGCCTCGGTCTCGCGGCCCGCCAGAACGCTTTCTGCAATTGGCCCACGCAGCACACTTTCCCAGAAGGCGCGTCGCTGTTCTCCTTCAGAGAACCGAGACTTCACAGCGTCGCGGAATGATTGGGCAAAGCTCGCCAGCTCGCCAATCCGCTTCGGCAGCAGCGCTTCCAGCTTACTGCGCACATCACGGGCAATAATTGGCGCCGCACCGCCCGTCGCAACGGCGGCAACAACACTGCCCCGGTCCAGAATGCTCGGTACGGTGAAATCGCAGAGCTCAGGCCTGTCGACGACATTGATTGGCAGGTTGATGGACCGGGCAAGGTCAATAGCTTCTTCGCGGCGATCATCATCACCCTCTGCAATAATGACAAACTTCGCCTCAGAGAGCGCGCTCTGCGCTGCCGAATAACCGGCAAAACTGGCCTGACCTGAGAATTCCTCAAGAAAGGCCGGATCGACCTCTTCTGCGATAACATTGATGGCAGCACTGGTTTTGGCCAGAAGTCGCACTTTCCGGCGCGCCTCTTCACCGCCGCCGAAAACGGTGACGGAAAGGTCATCAGCCCTGAAAAATACGGGAAATACGTCCAAATCGGCCTCTATAACTATAAGCTTCAAGTCTCAGGCAAAATGCTTGATCTGTAGCCAGTCACAAGGCGCGCGCCCTAAGACGATAGTTTAGGATTTCTAATCAATCTTTCAATCAATTGGGTTTTGTGTTTTTGATCAATGCAGTGTTGAGATTTTGTCGGACTGAACTGGCGGATTAGGAAATCACATGGCTGACAGTAAAGACCGGCTGCCACCTCTGAATGCGCTGAAAGCATTCGAGGCCGCCGCCCGCCACCTCTCATTTACAAAAGCTGCAGAAGAACTGGATGTCACGCCTGGCGCGATTAGCCAGCAGATCCGGCTCATGGAAGAATACACAAATGTGCCGCTCTTCCGCCGGACAGGTCGTCAGGTCCTTCTGACGGACGCGGCACAGGCTGCGCTTCCGCTGGTCCGCGATGGGTTTGACAAGATCATGGAAGCTGGCCGCATCATGCGCGCCCCTGCTCGCAAGGGTAAGGTGATGATTTCTTGCGCGCCGAGCTTTGCGGCAAAATGGCTGGCACCCAAACTCGATGGCTTTCACTCTGAGCACCCCGATATTGAAGCCTGGGTCTCTGCCGATATGGGGCTGACAGACTTCACCACAGCAGACACTGACCTGGCGATCCGTTATGGACGCGGGGTCTATGATGGCCTGAAATCAGAAAAACTGATGGAAGAAACGGTCCTTCCCGTCTGCTCACCGCGCCTCATGGAAGGTCCGGACGCCATCACCCGCCCGGAAGATCTGGCTCGCCACACGCTACTTCATGATGAAAGCACGGAGCGCGATCCGTCCTGCCCGGACTGGTCAAGCTGGCTCACCGCGCGCAACGTGACCAATGTCGATGGCAAGAAAGGCCCGCACTTTAATCAGGCCATGCTGGTCATCGAGGCGGCCGCCACAGGTCGCGGCGTCGCGCTGGCGAAAAAGGCGATTGCGCAATCTGACCTTTCCTCAGGCCGGCTTGTCGCGCCGTTCCCGGATGGCTCAACTCTGATTGATTTCGCCTATCATGTGGTCTGGCCGCGGGGCCGGACCCAGTCCATCGAAGCCCGGACCTTCATCAAATGGCTCAAAGCGGAAGCTGCGAGAGATGAAATTGTCGGTGTGTGAGATCTCAAAGCCAACTGGCATTTAGATTATCTCACATATCGTGTAATGGGGCTGCGTCTTGATGACTGATTGCAGTTTCGCATATCGAGGCTAATTCCAATTCACGCACCTTTTGTGCGCCCGCAACAGACCGAGAGGACAGGCCGTTGAGCGAGACACAAACCGCCAGCTCCGCAGTGAAAGTCAATCCGAACGCACCGACTGAAGAGACGGTGCTCTCCGTGCATCACTATACTGACCGGCTCTTTAAGTTCCGCATCACGCGCCCGCCGACATTCCGTTTCCGGTCTGGTGAATTCGTCATGATTGGCTTGCCGCGCGAGAACGGAAAACCGCTCCTGCGCGCCTATTCCATTGCCAGCCCGGCCTGGGACGAGGAACTGGAGTTTTTCTCAATCAAAGTGCCGGATGGCCCGCTCACATCACGCCTTCAGAAAATCGAGCCGGGCGACAAGGTTCTCCTCGGCAAGAAGCCAACTGGCACGCTGGTGCACGATGCGCTGACCCCGGCCAAACGCCTTTATATGTTCTCCACCGGCACAGGCATTGCGCCTTTCGCCAGCCTGATGCGTGATCCGGAAACTTATCAGAAGTTTGACGAGGTTATTCTCACCCACACCTGTCGCGAAGTAGCAGAGCTCGCCTATGGTGAAGAGCTGGCCGCAGCCCTGCCCGACGACCCACTTTGCGACGAACACGCCCACAAATTCCGCCTTTATAATTCGGTCACGCGTGAGAGCTATGCCCGCCAGGGCCGGATCACTGACCTTATGACCACTGGCAAACTATTTCAGGACCTCGGCGTCCCGCCACTCAACCGTGAAACAGATCGCGTCATGATCTGTGGTTCGCAGGACATGCTTGCTGACACGAAAGCGCTCTGTGAGAAAGCAGGGCTTGTCGAGGGTTCCAACGCCTCCCCTGCAGATTTTGTCATTGAGAAAGCCTTCGCAGGCTGATCAGCAGAAATTCGGAACACTCACCGCTTCAATCCATTGATTTTATGTCGATGGAATGAGGCGGTATGCCCGTTCAACTGGCGCATTCCCCTCCTCATTCCCAATGCAATTGGAAGGAGGACATACTCATGCAACGCATTAATTTGACCCGCACACTATCGGCCACAGCGCTTCTGTCCGCGCTCGCTATTACGCCTGCCACAGCTCAAACCGCTGATAAGGCAGAAAGCTGGAAGCAAGCGGACAAGAATGCCTCCAAAAGCACGAAAACCTCACTCACCTCCGATGAAAAAGTCGATGCCATGGCCGCGACCGCTGACAATGACCCAGCCCAGATTAAAGCCAGTGTTGACCCTTACCAACAGCCCGACGAAAGCTGGATCACGCTAACCGGCACTATCCTCAACCCGACCGTTGAAGGGTTCGAACTTGGATATGACGACACGTCCATTATTGTGGAAACAGACAGCTTCCTCGACTGGATCAACACCTACCAGTTCGTCGAAGGTGAGGAAGTCACCGTCCTTGGTAAGGTGGATAATGATTTCTGGGAAAACGCTTCGATCGAGGCCTCAACTGTCTTTGTCGATAGCCTGAACACCAATCTCTATGCCTCACCGGCGGATGAAGAAGACTATCCGCGCCTTTACGGTTATCTTGACCGAACGCCCGGTCAGCTCATGCTCGAAGGCTCAGTTGATAACATTTACGTCGCGGAAAATGCTTTCGACCTCAAAGTTGGTGGCCAGATCTACCGGATTGATGTCGTCGAACTTGAAGACAATCCGCTGGACACAAACGGCTATCAGCGTCTCATCGTGGGCGATGATGTCCTTGTAAGCGGTATGATCGATAAAGGCTTCTTCGAACAGGATGAAGTGGTTGCAACGCGCATCGTTACGCTGACTAACAATGGTCGCGATCATTCAGCCTCTTAGGAGTAGTTTTTTTCACACTTCAGATAAGCGGCGGGTATTTTCCGCCGCTTTTTTTGCTGCACATCGCGCTAACCTGTCGCACCTACGCCAACGCAGCGCGTTAACGACACCCTGCAGTTTTTGCACGTCGCACAACACGCCCTTTTAAGCCGAACTCATTATAAGGTCGGCAGATTTCGCTGGCGTAGTGTGTTGAGTTCATGATCGATATCGTTTCCTGTATAACTCTGGACCATGATCTCAGTCTGGTTTTGCTGGCTGCTTTTCTCTGCATCTCCGGAAGCACGACCTATCATCTTCTCATCCGCCGAGCCTTTCAGTCACAGAGTTTTTCCAGATCTGCCTGGGTTGGAATTGCATCTATCGCACTGGGGTCGACAGTCTGGTGTACTCATTTCATCGCAATGTTAGCCTATCAGGCACGCGTGCCGGTCGTGATCGACCCTGTTCTCACCATGCTGTCGCTCATTCTTCCTATTTTCGGATTTTTCGTAGCGATCCATATCTCCATGCTTCGCAGAGGTCATCTGACGCGGACCCTTGGAGGCGCATTGATTGGGCTGTGTGTGGTCGGACTTCACTACACTGGAATGCAGGCCTACCGCATTGATGGCATCGTGAGCTGGAATACAGATTTAATCGCGCTTTCGGTGATCTTCGCTTGCGTATTTACCATAGCCGCAACCTACACCTTCTCGAAGGGCGAGATTTCTGGCATTTCACCGCTCAGCGTCGGCCTTTTTTCCNTNGGCGTGGTGAGTCTTCACTTTACAGGTATGACCGCTCTGGAAGTTATCCCGCTGTCTCTGAGCCAGTCCCCAATGGATCGGACCACCTTTATTGGCCTGTCCATCGCAACAGCACTCGCAGGTATACTCGTCATTTCGACCGGCTTCGTCTGCTTCTTTCTGGATTTCGATGGGCGCAAGAAAGGATATGAGCGGCTTCTGGCCATGGCCCTCACAGATACGCTCACCGGCCTGCCCAATCGCGATTCTTTCACGGAAGACCTTGCGAGCAAGTTGCAAGCCGCTGAGCGCTCTGGCCAACAGCTCGCTGTCATCGGGCTTGATCTCAACCGGTTCAAGGAAGTGAATGACACCTATGGTCACGAAGCCGGCGACAAGGTGCTCAAGGAAATAGCGCGCGCGCTCGCCTCTGACTTAAAGGAAGACGAATTCGTTGGACGACTTGGAGGCGATGAATTCGCTGCGAGTAAACTCTTTGAGGAAACAGACGAACTTGATGACTTTATCGGGCGGCTAGAAACCGCCGTGAACACAAAAATCTTGCACCATGATGCGATGCTGACGGTCGGCGGCAGTATCGGTATTGCAATCTTTCCGGAAGATGGGCTCACGATCGACTCACTCCGCAGCAATGCTGATCTGGCCATGTATCGTGCGAAACTACACCCGACAAAGCAATCGGTTCATTTCGAAGTCAGCATGGACGAGGAAGTGCGCCAGCGCCGCGAAATCAGTGCCGCTCTGGGTCGAGCCATTGAGCAAGACGATCTTGAACTACACTACCAACTGCAGGCCAACACACAGACGGGTCAGATCAGCGGCATGGAAGCCCTGTTGCGCTGGAANATGCCAGGACGGGGGCCAGTCTCACCAAGTGTCTTCATTCCGATTGCTGAACAAAGCGGACTTATCGTCAAGCTCGGCGACTGGGTGCTGAAACGCGCCTGCCGGGATGCAGCCAGCTGGAAAAATAATCGCAAGGTCGCAGTAAATGTATCTCCTCTGCAGCTGACCCAGATCGAGCTTCCGAGAATCATTCAGGAAACCCTTATCGAAACCGGCCTGCCGCCTCACAGGCTTGAAATCGAGCTAACAGAAACGGCAATTATCGAAGACCGCGACCGGTCTCTGCACGTGCTGAGACAGATCAAGGCGATGGGCGTTAAAGTCGCGCTGGATGATTTCGGCACGGGCTATTCGTCACTCGAAATTCTGCGATCATTTCCGTTCGACAAGATCAAGCTTGATCGGTTCTTCATGGCTGAAATTGAATCGAGCGCGGAGTCCAAGGCCCTCGTCCATTCAGTNCTNTCGATTGGTCAGTCACTGTCGATTCCGGTTCTTGCAGAAGGTGTCGAAAACGAAACACAGCTNTCNATTCTGAAGGCTGCGGGATGTGAGGAAGTTCAGGGCTTCCTGCTCGGCCGGCCAATCCCGCTTTCGGATATCAGCCCAGTGGAAATTCTTGAAATCTGCAAGGCGGCAGGGCTCCTCACTCCGCAAGATACAAACAGCACACCTGATGTCAGTGAAATTCGTCTGAAAGCCTAGACAATAGCTCTTCCAGACTCCAGTTAGAGCGCCTTACTTCTCCGCTCTGAATGGAAGACATGCATGACGCAGTACAATTCTGATCCACGTCGGCACACCGCCGAGACCGCCCAGACNATGGCCGACGTGCGTTATGAAATTGATCGTATTGACCGCNTGCTGGTCGAGATACTTGCCGAACGTCAGTCTTTCATGACGGCTGCTGCCCGGATTAAACCCAACCGGGACGCCGTGCGTGATGAAGAGCGTATCGAAGACGTTGTNTCCAAGGTCCTCAAATCCTGTGAGAAGGAAGGCCTCTCGCCTGAGATCGCAGAGCCTGTCTGGCGACTGCTGATCGAGAAATGCATCGCCTACGAATTCGACAGGTTCGACGAACGGAATTCCGACCACTGACCAAACTCGTGACGCAGCCTGGCAGCCGCATCCTGCGTCGGCAGAAGCACGTCACGGATATCATTGATCAAGAGTGACGTTTCGGTCCGCGATGGCGGGTTTTGGGAGCGTCCTCGCTGCTCAACCGTCTTGCAAACTTCTGCCAGCTGCTGAGCNCCGATGCCGAGCGCAGCACCCTTGATGGTGTGCGCTGCGTCTGCCCAGTGCTCGGGTTCAGAATTTGAATTCAGCATCTGCCCCCAGGTCTGAACCTGACTTTCGAATATACCCAGCACTTCAGCCGCCAGTTCCCGATCCCCGCCGGTATTGGCCAGTAAGCTTTTTCGATCAATCCAGTCGGTCAAAGTGCACTCCAGACGTCGTCCGCTGAGTTCAAGCAAAGATTTGATACCACTCAGACATTAACAGGGTTTCATCAAATAATCGCTTATGACGACTTGTTGGCGGACGTGATTTCAGCGATATTCTGAGCACGTTCAGGGGCAGGAGAGGTCCATGGTTGAGGGACTGGTCATCATTCGAGATTTCATCCTAGCAATCCTGCTTAGCTGGATTGGCGTGGACTATCAGCCAGAGAAAAACGAATCGGTCGCTGCACCGGCATCGATNGTNTNTGANANNCGCGATCGAGAGGCTCCATTGCGGATGANNGCAGAGAAGCAGACCGTGAAGCTCGCCTTTGAATGCGAGAATCGCCTGATCGCCTCCTGANCGCTCCGAACTTTCTATAAAAAACAGTTAATTTCCCCGAAAATTTCACGTTTCGACTGAAGTCGGAGGTCGCGTCTCNTTTCGAAGTGATGCATGATCGGTCCGTTATGTCCCAGTCGCGTGAAGAACCCTATCTGCAAACCCTGAAAGAGACCCAGACCGAGCTTGAGNCGATCAAGAACGGNGGCAACTGGTTTCTCACCGCCGCTATTGTCGCGGCGGCGCTTCTTTATCTNGGTTCGGCTCTNATTGCCGCGGCCTGGCTTGGCTTTGAGGCTTTCCTTGCGCTGGAGCCTATCTGGTATTTNGCCGGATTTGTGCTGCTCTCNGGNCCTGCNATTGCGATCATTCTGGCAGGCNTTCTGGCCCGCCAGTCACAGCGCTCCGCACGCGCCAATGCGCTGATCCTGCGGGCGTCNCAATTGCTNCTCATGCCGACGGANACCACCACCNACCGTGTNAAACGTCTGGCNACAAGCGTTCATGACGAGACGGCCCGTATCGACGAAACGATTGAGCAGGCACACGCCTCCCTGAGTTCACTCAAGGAGAGCCTCAAATCTGAACGTCAGTCGATTGACGAATTCGTCGCGCGCAATCGGGAAGGCATTGCCGACATGCTCGGCAAGCTGGCCGAAGAACGTCAGGCTCTGGCTGAGCTGACGAGCGCCGTCGAAGCACAAACCGAATCCATTTCAGAGGCGATCCCCCGTCAGGCGCGCACAATGGCTGAAGCCGCCCGCCTGGCGCAGCAGGAAGTCGCCAAAGCCGATATGGCCGTGGATGAGCGCCTGAAAGCGCTCGATGAATCCGGACGTCAGCTTGGCGAACGCCTGGAAATGCTTGGCGAAATGTCAGCCGAAGCAGAAAAGCGGTCACAGAGACTGGCTGAAAATATCGACATCATGTCAGGCCGCCTCGGAGAATCGGCGCGTACCGTTGATACAGCCATCAAGGCCAGCAAGATGGCCACGGGTGCCGCGACTGAGACTGGCGACGCGCTCAATGCCGCAGTGGCCAGCGCGCTCGATGGCACGCGGGAAGCCTCCGAATTCATCCGCAAACAGGCCCGTGAGGCTGTTGCCGAAGCGCTCAAATCCATGGGAGAGCTGAAGGCCGCTGGTGTTCAGGCTCAGGTCTCGACCAAAGCGGCGTCAGATGCAGCCAGCGAAGAAGCCCGGCGCACTGAAGAGCGCGTGGCAGAATTCATCAAGAAGATCGATGAAGCCGCCGCCAAAGCCAATTCTGTTACCGAAGCAAGCCTTGAACAGGCGCGTCAGCGAATTGAACGTGCCACCGCCTTCCTTCATGGCAATTACGCACCCGAACTGCCGCCCACCCCTCCTCCGGCACCAGCACAAAGTGACACACCAGCACCGGGTTATCCGCAGCCAGCCTCACCGCCTGTCGAAAAACCCGCTCCTGTGCCAACACCGTCAGAAGCCTCTGACGAAGATGCAGACATTTTCGACGACGAAACACCCCCAAAAACCGCAGATCAGCCAAAGCCTGCGACCGCGAAAAAAACAGAAGAGCAACCACCTCAGGAGGCCCGTCGCCCTTCGCCGCCAAAACCGAATGGCGGAAACGGCGGTGGTACACACGTACTCCAGGAGAGCGCCTCATCAGACAATGCCTCCGCTTCAATTTTCGACCTCGCCTTTGACCGGGCTGCAGAAAAAGAAATGGGCATCTCCTGGAAAGATCTCCTTTCCGGGCTCGAAGCAGAGCCAGAAGAGCGTGACGAATCCGCTCGCCATATCCGCTCAGAGATTGAAGATGCTGGCGTAGAGCTGGAAGACCTTTTCTCCGCGAAGGAAACCCGACGCGTGTCAGCGGCCTCTCGAAAGGGTGAACGTCAGCGCCGTCGCGCCGTGCGTGAATTCGCAGGCTCGGCAGTCCAGACTCTCACCTATCGAATGGAAGACGACGCGCGTTTCAAGGCGTCTGCAGACCGCTTCCTTAAAACCGAAGCGACTGACGCCCTTCGTGCTCTGAGTGAGTGTGATAAAAGCCGCGCGCCAGCCTCGCCACGTCTCACAGCATATCTGCTTCTGGATACGGCCAGATCAGTCCTGACCGAGCAATAGCAGAATATCGCCCTTCGGGGGCGTGCTTAACGCTCAGGCTGATCCTGCATTGAGTTCATCAGGTCTGGCAGTTGAACGGCAATACCGTCAACGGCTTCGCGGGCGCCTTTAATAAGCGCTTTCACACCCTCGACGCCAGGTTCACCGATATAGCTCTCACGAACTGTCACCTCGAATGACCGAACCTCACCGGACCGGAACTGCGAGACCAGGCCGCGAAGGGAAACAACCGCCTCGTCATCACGAATGACAAGATCGCGGATTTCCCATTGCAACTCATACTTCGCGACAGCGCCGAAACGGTCGCTGAACACGGCAGGGCTGTCGACATCGCCGGGACTGGAAAGCCGGTCAATCATCGCTGACTGAAACTGGCGTGACGCCGCTTCGCTCCACTCGGCAGACGATAGCAGCTTCAATGCGCCATCCGCCTCCTCGAAGACCAGAGACCGGCCGAGAAGAAGGTCCGACCCTGACGGCTCAAAGACCGCCAGACTTGCTGGCAAAGAAACAGTCTCTGATGCGGCGATTTGATTGGTCGCGCTGGTAAGGCGGTACAGTCCATCGGGCACCACAGGCTCAGGCAGAACCGATACGCACCCCGCCAGAATGATCGGCAGAAGAAGATAGCGTTTGGCGCTCACTTGGTCGGCTCCCTGTAAGGCTTGGGTTGTCCCTGAATGAAGGACTGTGGATTCTGTTCAATCTCGCGCGCCAGATTGTCGAGCCGGCGCACGAGAAGGCGCATTTCAGATGACAGACGATTGATCTCTTCGAAAGTCTTGGCCGTTGGCGCCTGAATGGAATCGATGGTCGTCATCACACCATCCTGGGTTTCCACAATTGCCTGCTCTGCGGTTTTCACCGCCTCACGCGCATCGGCAATCAGAGCCTGAACATCTTTGGTAATATCGTCGAGACTGACCTGCACATTGGAGCCAACCTGATTGAAGGAGTCAGCTGCGTCTCCGACGGCATCGCCCGCATCCGCCAGGGCTTCGAGCGCCCGCGTCACACCTGCGACAAGGTCTTCATCATTAGCCAGCGTGCCCGTCAGCGCTTCGATATTGTTGAGGATCTCAGAGAAGGTCTCGGTGTTCTCGGAGTTTAGAAGCGAGTTCAGACGCGTAATCGTCACCTGCGCATTTGCCATAAGGTCCTGTCCGCCCTCGAAGATTTCTTCGAGCTGTGTGCGTTCGGTGTCGATCACTGGCAGGTTTTCACCCATCCGGACAGGCAGCCGCTGAGCGCTTGGCGAACCGGGCCGGATCTGAATAAAGGTCACACCCGTCAGGCCCGCAAAATCGAGATAGGCTTTGGAATCTTCGCGTACTGGCGTCTCCGCCTCGATACGAATTCTCGCAATCACCTGTTGATTGTCATTGGCATTGATCGACAGATCCATCACTTCGCCAACATTGATACCGAGATAGCGGACCTGCCCGCCCTCGGACAATCCGTTCACAGCCCCATCGAATACCACATTGTATTCGGCATAGGCGCGATTGAACTGCATCTGGCCGAGCCAGAGTACGAACGCTGCAAGGGCTGCGAGGCCCAGCAGCAACGAGGCGCCGATCAGCGCATAGCTCGCGCGTGTTTCCATTAGCGATCACCCCGATCGTAGTTCGACCCGACATTTCCAAGACTGAACCTAGTCTTCCGCCCACCAAAGGTCGAGATGGCGGCACAGTTCAGCTGTGCCCTAATTCGAGATACCTGATAAAAATACTGCATTCAGACCACCGCTCGGCCGCGAGGACCACTGAAATATTCTTCGATCCACGGATCATCAATGCGCGCGACCTCAGATAGCGTCCCGATGTGTTTGACGCGCTTATCGCCTAACACCGCAATCCGGTCACAGGTTGCGCTCAGCGTATCAAGATCATGGGTCACCAGAAACACGGTCAGCCCCAATAGCTCACTCAACTGGCGCACAAGACTGTCAAACCGCCCGGCCGTAATGGGGTCCAGCCCCGCCGTCGGCTCATCCAGAAAGATCAGTTCAGGGTCGAGGGCCAGAGCGCGTGCCAAGGCTGCGCGCTTTCTCATACCGCCAGAAAGCTCTGAGGGGCGTTTGTTGGCGGCGTCAGAAGGCAGGCCCGACAGACGGATCTTCAGATCCGCCAGTTCCGTCATCAGCTCACGGGAAAAGTCTGTGTGCTCGCGCATTGGCGCCATGACGTTCTCGCGCACCGTCAAATTGGAAAACAGGGCACCATCCTGAAACATCACCGCCCAACGCCGCTCAATCGCCTGCCGGTCCGCGGTAGAAATCTCGTCGAGAACCTCTCCGAAAACCCGGATTTTTCCCTCCGCTGGCTCCAGCAGACCAACGATTTCATTCAGAAGCACAGACTTGCCACAACCAGATGGGCCAATCACGCCCAGCGTTTCGCCCCGCCGAACGTCCAGATCGAGCTGATCATGCACAACGTGGTCGCCGAACTGAGTTCTCAAGCCCCTCACCTCAATGACATGCTCGGTCATATCCCCAGCTCCATGTAGATCATGGCGAAGATGGCGTCAGCGACGATAATCAGGAAGATGGCGTGCACCACGCTCGCGGTCGTGGCCCGACCCAGCGACTGAACATCGCCTTCCACCTGAAGCCCCTGACGGCAGGCCACCACGGCTACGATCAGCGCAAAGATCGGCGACTTGGACATACCCACCCAGAAGTTCTGGATCGTCACCAGCTCCTGCGTGCGCGCAATGAAAAGGATGGGCGAGATATCCAGCGCCAGCCAGGAAATCATNATACCGCCAAATATGCCTGACAGCGTCGCACCGAAGGTCAGAAACGGGGTCATGATNAGCATGGCCAGGATGCGTGGCGTCACGAGCGCTTCAATCGGGTTGAGCCCGAGCGTCCGCATGGCGTCGACTTCCTGCCGCATTTTCATCGAGCCAATCTGCGCCGTGAACGAACTGTTCGTCCGTCCCGCCAGCAGAATGCCTGTCAGCACCACGCCAAACTCGCGCATCATCGCCCAACCGACCAGCTCCACAGTAAATACTGTCGCGCCCAGTGTCTGCTGCAGCATTGTGGCACCGATAAACGCAATCACAATGCCAATGAAGAAAGAGAGGAAACAAATGATCGGCAGCGCATCGAGCCCGGCTTCTTCCATCACAGAGACGACACTGGTCCAGCGGATCTTGTGTGGCTGAAGAAGGAGCTTCACCGTACTGGCGACAGANTGTCCGATAAANCTGAGNGTCTCCAGCGCTTCCTTGCAGAAGTGAACCGNGCCCCTGCCAATGCGGGCGAAGAAATCGACAATCGTAAACCGATGCGGCTCGGCTGGCGGGCACTCTTCCCGCCGCTCATAGACAAGGCTGAGCAGTGCCTCGGCAGAATCGTGCTCCCCCCTCACCTCATAGCCTTGTGGTGAAGCAGGCTCCGCTGAGCCCAGCGTGCGCTCAATCAGCCAGGCACCTGCTGTATCCAGCCGGCCCAGCTCAGTGACATCAAGGATCACATCATTGGAATCAGGAAGATCGACGTCTCTCAGCTTGTGGTCCAGCTTATTGGCGGTCTTAACCGTCCAATCCCCCGTGACCCTTAGCACGACGCGATCTGCTTCCTCTTCAACAAAAAACTCGCTCAATGGAGATGTCCCGCGCCATTCGTCTNAGGGCAAGTTAGGATAAACATTCCCACTCTGCCAGCCTCATCGCGACGACCAGCGACCGACAGCCGAATTCGCTTTCCGGGTGTCGCCATTTTACAATCCACTCAAACCGCCCGCTCAGACAAAGATGTCCCTGGATCGGCTGAAAGATTACACCCCACCGACTATATTAAATGCCGAAACGCGAAACAGGAGCCCCCCGCCATGCCCACACTCTTCATTGGATCATTGCTTGGATTTGTTGCTGTGGCGCTCGGCGCATTCGGCGCGCATGGCCTTGAGGGCCGGCTGACAGACGTTTCAAGAGGCTGGTGGGAAACCGCAACGCTNTATGCNCTGGTTCATGCCGTCCTCATCACGGGTCTCGGCGTCGCCAGACGCGCAGGCCTGCAGGGTTTTGATGCGCCCGCCATGATTGCCGCTGTCGGCGTGATGATTTTTTCCGGCACGCTCTACGCAATGGCACTCGGCGCGCCGCGNTGGTTCGGTGCGATCACGCCAATCGGCGGTGTGCTTNTGCTTGTAGGATGGGGNTGGCTGGCCTTTACGGGCCTCAGAGCGGTTCGCTAAGCGGCGTTGCGCCTTACGAAGTGATCGCGGTTTCGTCCTGCCAGGCCGAAACCAGGCGGTCAGCAATGGACTTGGAGCGCTGGATTTCATCGTCGAACTGACGGAGCGCATCAGAGGAGCTCTTCGCACTCACATTGCGCTTCTCCAGAATGCCCTGCGCCACTTCAAAAGATCGGTGAGACTTCCGGGCTGCAATCAGCGCTTCTTCGAATTCGGAAACATCTGACCGGGCGATCACCACATTCTCAGCCAGAAACGCACCAGCCAGCGTATTCAGATCTGTGAGACGTTTGTGCGCATCTGCAATGTCTGNCACGAGGCGCTGTTCGATTTCAGTGATTGCCCCGGTTTCAGCTTGAATGGTCTGGAAATATTCNGCCTCAGGCTCCTTGGCACCATCGTCCGCGCCGGGAAAAAGTGTTCGCTGGAGAAGGTCCATGGCGGACGCCGATTGCACCCAGCCATTCTCCTGAGCTACGTCACAATAGGCGACGGCAGTTTTTTCAAGATCGGATTTTGGTTTCGAGAAGGAAGCGGTAAGGTTTGCCGGTTTCATTGAAACCGTTGCACATCCCGCGCAAAAGAATGCAAGTGCAGCTACGCCAATGCTACGCAAGACCATTTCGCCCAAATCTNTCTTTTTTGCCCAATAANAGTGGTAACCGGTAGATGATGCTCACGTCCAGTCTTTATCTCTATAGTGACCTTGTATAGGTGAAGCAGGCATGAACACAAAACCTGTTTCCCGGCGCAAGCTGTACCCTCATACCGAACCTAGACGCGCAGGACGCCTCAAGGTTTCGGACATTCATGAATTATATTGGGAGGACAGTGGTCCTGAATCAGGGATTCCGGTCCTTGGTCTCCATGGTGGTCCAGGCGGTGGCGCCAGTCCTGAAATGCGCCGCTTCTTTGACCCACGCCAATTCCGCGTTGTCCTGTTTGACCAACGCGGCTGCGGGCGCTCGACGCCGTATTCCTCACTGGAACAGAATACGACCTGGGACCTGATCGAAGACATTGAAAAGCTTCGGGAATCGCTCGGCATTGAGAAGTGGCTGGTGTTTGGCGGATCGTGGGGCTCCACCCTCTCTCTCGCCTATGCCGTCACGCATCCGGAGCGTGTCAGCGGTCTTCTTTTGCGTGGTATTTTTCTGCTCACAAAAGCGGAGATCAACTGGTTCTATCAGGAAGGCGCAAGCCGGATTTTCCCGGACGCCTATGACCGGTATATCGAACCGATTCCGGAAGAAGAACGCGGCGATCTTCTGAACGCTTTCTATCGTCGCCTGATGTCTGAGGACAAAGCGGAGCGACTCGATGCGGCCCGCGCCTGGGCCTGCTGGGAAGGCGAAACGCTATCGATTCGCGGCCCAGCCGTCCGTCCACCACGATTTGACGATCACAGTTTCGTTGACGCCTTCGCCCGGATCGAATGCCATTATTTTTATAATGGTGGGTTCTTCCCTCATGACGGCTGGCTATTAGAAGAAGCCGCAAAGAAGCTGACCGATATTCCAGGTGTGATTGTCCACGGCCGGTATGACGTCGTCACCCCGCTTTCCTCGGCCTGGGCGCTTCACAAAGCCTGGTCGAAATCACGGCTCAACATCATTCCGGATGCCGGGCACTCCAGTCTCGAACCGGGCATAGTCAATGCGCTCATCAANGCGACGGATGATTTCGCCATTCAGCTCGGACGCTAGTCCAATCCCATAAGTACGAAGCAAAAGAGGCTCCCATTGGAGCCTCTTTTTTTGGTCTTTCGCTCAATCGGTTAGCCAGCAAACTTGGCATAAATGCCGCTGATCAGGATCAANGTGATAAAGATTGGGATTACAAATCGCAGCAAGAACAGCACAATGTTCAAATGCGTACCGGTGCCCAGCTCGTTCTCCAGAATACGCTTTGGCACCACCCAGCCAGCAAACACGCCAATCAGCGCACCGCCAAGCGGAAGCATGACCGTTCCGCTCAGGAAGTCGGCCTGGTCGATCAGATCTCCGCGGAAGATGTAGGCCGTTGCGAACAGCAACATNACACAGCCAAGCCCTATTGCGCCTTTGACCCGNCCGATGGACCTCTGATCTTCCAGCCAGGACACGCCGACCTCCAGCAATGAAATTGCCGAGGTGAAGGCGGCAAACAGTGCCAGCGTGAAGAAGATCGCGCCAACAAAGGTTGGCAATTGTCCGAATGCGATCGGCAGCGTCACAAAGAGAAGACCTGGTCCGCCAGCCTCATTCAGGCCGAAAGCAAACACAATGGGGAAGATCGCAAAACCGGCAATCAGCGCCACGAAAGTATCCGCACCGGCAACAAGACAGGCATTCTTCGGAATGCTCGTATCCCGAGTGAGATACGCACCATAGGTGAACATCACACAGCTCCCCACGCTCAGCGAGAAGAAGGCCTGTCCAACCGCAGCAAGAACCGTGTTGAAGGACACTTTGCTGAAGTCAGGTGTCAGAAGGAAGTTTGCCGCAGCGCCCATGTCTCCCGTGATGCAGGCATAGACAACAATACCCAGCAGCATGATGAAGAAGGCCGGCATCAAAATCTCAGCGGCCCGCTCAATTCCGCCATGGACGCCTCGAGCCAGCACCAGAACGTTCAGCCCTAGAAACACAGCCGTATAAATGAAGATTTCGAGCTTGTTTCCGGTCGTTTCAGCAAACCGGCAACCCGAGACATCCCCGACCGTGATGTCCCGAAGAACCTCCTGCCCGTTCACCATCTCAGGGATTCGCGTAATGACACCGTCATTCACAAAAGCGCAGGCCGCCGACAGGTCCACAGTCGAAATCTGCGAGTTAATTGCCGAAACAGCCTGGCCAATATTGGCGTTCAGAATCTCTGCTTCAGTCGAAAATGCCGAAAACGCACCGCTGAAGCTCTGGGGGATATAGTCAAACACCCAGCCAGAGATGACGATGTAAAAGGAGAACAAGAGCAAAGATGCAATGGCACCGAGCCAGCCCATGCCGATCCAGGCTTTCGGCTTGTTCTCATCAGCGGTGATCTTGCGGAGCGTGGCAATTGCTGAGCGCTGGCCATGACGGCCGAGCGCATATTCCGCCATGAGCACAGGCAGGCCGAACAGCAGAACGCTGATCAGATAGATGACGATGAAGGCGCTGCCGCCGTTTTCCCCGGCAGTGAAGGGGAACCGCCACAGATTTCCGAGTCCGACGGATGAGCCAACCGCAGCCATGATGAAGCCGAATCGTGACCCCCAGTGATCTGACTTACCGGCACTAACGGGACCTGACATGTATACACTCCGATTCCATGAGGACGCAGAGATACCCCTCCCTGCCCATTAACTCGATACCTTGCAGCGAAGCTGGAAAAGGTCAATTGGCAGGAAATCGCGAAACAGGGTCAGAAAATGCCGTTGATATTGAGGTGGCGATCCCGGTCCAGATTGACGGCGCAGATGACGGCCAACGCCGCCATAACGGTCAGCATGGCCGTGCCACCATAGGAGATTAGTGGCAAAGGCACGCCCACCACAGGCAAAAGCCCGCTCACCATTCCGATGTTCACGAAGACATAGAAGGCGATGGTCACCACCGCGCCACTGGCTGCAAGATATCCGAAATAGGATCGACATCGAGACGCAATGAAAAAGCCCAGTGCCAGGACCAGCAGCCAGGCCGACAACAGCCCCACGGCACCAACGAAACCGAATTCTTCGGCAATCACCGTGAAGATGAAGTCTGTATGCTGTTCAGGTATATAATCGAGCTGGCTTTGAGTGCCTTTCATATAGCCCCGGCCCTGTGCGCCGCCTGATCCAATCGCAATCTCGGCCTGCTGGATCTGATAGCCGGCGCCGAGTGGGTCCCGGCTCGGATCGATCGCGGTCAGAACCCTCTCGCGCTGATAATCTTTCAACACGTAGAAATAAGCCAGAGGCGCGCTGAGNACGACCGCGACAATACCGATGATGATCACCCAATACCGCATGCCTGCAAAAAACATTACGGCAGCGCCCGTCGCGGCCAGCATCAGCGCCGTGCCGAGATCAGGCTGATTGAAGACCAGGCCAACCGGCATCAAAATCATCACGAGCGCGATGAGGTGGTGGTAGAATTTGGCCGGGCCATTCACGAGCTGCTGATGATAAAACCGCGCCAGCGCCAGAAGNAGCGCAAGTTTCATGAACTCAGAAGGCTGGACGCGTATCGGTCCCACCTGGAGCCATCTCTGCGCGCCACCGCCCGTGACACCGGCCACTTCTACCCCGATCAGCAGAATCAATGCGCCCAGATAGGCGCTGTAGGCAATCGCAGACCATAAGCCCAAAGGTGTCATGGCCAGCGCAAACATAAAAGCCAGAGCGACCCCCACGCGCACAGCATGGACAGCCGGAAGGCTGGATTCGGTCGGATTGGTGATGGTTGCCGAATAAAGGACCGCAACCCCAAAAACGCCAAGACCAAAAACGATCAGGATCATAATCCATGGCAGGCGCGCAATGCGCGACAGGATATCATCATTGGTCTGGCTGTAAGACATCAGATCTTCTCACTGTCACCTTGTCGCGAAGCCACCTGGTATTCCGGAGTACGTCCGGAATCTCGCACAAAGGCAGCGTGCATTAGGTCACGTGCAATCGGATAAGCCTTGCCAGAGCCCCGCGTGGAGTGTTCCACCACCACAGCGACCGCGTATTTCGGATTGTCATACGGCGCGAAGCCAACCCAGAGACCATGGTCACGCAGGCGACGTGGAAGATCAGCGTTGTCAATCACCCCGGTCGCGCGTTCGGAGGCAGAAATGTTTCGTACCTGCGCGGTTCCGGTCTTGCCAGCCATGCGGTAACCTTGGAAATTGATGTCACCAGCGGCACGCGCTGTACCGCCTGGCTCTGAGGTCACGCCATACATGCCTGATCGCAACTGATCGAGAATGCCTTTTTCCGGCAATGATCCGACAACCTCATTTTGCGGCAATGTTGGTCCAACACCAATCATGTTCGGCAGGAGCTGACGCCCGTCACCCACTGCGATTCGCGCACACATAACAGCAAGTTGCAGGGGCGAGACGTTCAGATAACCCTGTCCAATCCCATAGTTGATCGTCTCACCGTCATACCAGGGTTCGTTATATCGCTGACGCTTCCAGGAATCATTCGGTATCACGCCACTGGCGCCGCCTGTCATGCCGAGTTCATAGCTGAAACCGAGACCATATGCCCTCGCTTCTTCAGCGATCCTCTCGGGCCCCAGCCGGCGCGCAATCTCAAAGAAATAAACATCGCACGAGTGCTTGATCGCCTCATGCATGTTCATATTGCCATGCCCACCCCGTTTCCAGCAGTGGAAGCGGCGATTGCCAAATGCGTAGTGGCCGCCGCAATACACAGTCTCATTGGGCGTCATAACGCCGGCGCGCAAGCCAGCCGAGCCCACGACCATTTTGAAGGTCGAGCCCGGCGGATAGGTCCCATCATAGGCTTTGTGATAAAGCGGCGCACGTTCATCATCCCGCAGCTCATTATAGTCAGCTGTTGAAATGCCGTTCACAAAGTCATTCGGATCATAGGTCGGGTTGGATGCCAGCGTCAGCAGGTCACCATTACGCACATCAATCACGACGGCCGCGCCCGTCTCTTCGCCGAACAGTTCAATCGCATCGCGCTGGAGACCCGCATCCAGCGTCAGGTGGACATCCTTGCCGGGCTTTGGCGCGTGCTCATCATCATCCATACGCGAAATAATGCGGCCCTGCGCATTGCGAATGAACTTATGATTGCCCGGCGTGCCCGCCAGCCAGCTATCAAGCTCTTTTTCAATGCCGAGACGGCCAACCCGCATATTCGGGTGCTTGAGCACACTCTTGATCCGGTCGATGCGCTTGCGCTCGGCATCCACATTCCGGTCCAGACCTTCAACCGCCGCGTCAATTTCGCGCTGGTTGGCCTTCGCTACATATCCNACNATATGCGCGAAATCACGTCCACGCGGATAAGACCGCGCCTGTGAGGCTTCGATTGAAACACCCGGCATTTCGGTGCGCAAAACGCTCAGGCGGGTAAACTGTTCATAGGTGAGGTCCGTCATTATGGAGACGGGAATGAAAGGTTGTTCCTGACGGAAAGTCCGCATCAGGCGTTCGCGGCGCTCGTCGGACAGCTCCACAACGCTCGCAATGCGGTCCAGTGTTCCCTCGAGATTCTGAAGGTCTTCCCGGGCGGCGTAAATGTTCCAGGATGTCCGGTGCGTCGCAAGTGGTTCGCCAAACCGGTCATACACAAGGCCACGACGCGGAATGGCTGGCATCAGGCTGATCTGATTGTCTTCAGCCATCTGCTCAAAGCGTTCCTGATTGAACAGCTGAAGGTTCACCAGTCGTCCAACCAGTGTGCCCCACACAACAGCGCCTGCCCCGCCCGCAATCAACAGGCGGCGGTTGNTATCAAGTTCCTGAGGTCCTGACTTGCGGCTCATGAGTCCACCCGGTTGTCACTTGAAAGACGGAAAACTGGTCTGACCAGAAAATACAGGATCAGAGCAGACAGAAATCCACCTATGATTTCTCGCGTATCCAAGCTTCCAAGATAAGCACCAATCAGCCAACTTGCGAACAGGAAAGCTGCAACGAAACTGATACAATCTCCGGCAAACCGGATCATACCCGTCCGATCCGTCTGCGCNCGTTTACGAAAAACAGAGGAGACGAGGAAGGCGGACAGAAAAATCGCNGACCAGCAGCCAATCGGCGCTCCCGCAATCAGGTCGAACATTGTGCCNAGGGCNAGAAGCACCAGAACCGGCAGTACCGACATTCGGCTTGCGCCCCAGCCCACAGCCGCCCAGAGGCCCGTCACCGGCCAGAAGAGATTCAACGGAAGAGAGGCGATCCATACAACGCGTACATACTCAAAGAGTACGACAATCGCCGCACCCACAATCAACCGTAGCAACCGCACGCTGCGCGGTGTTTCACTCGACGATGACGCATAATTGCTCACCCCTGAGTGTCTCCCCCNGTCTGCGTTTGTGTGGCTTGCTGGTCTGAAGCTGCGGTTTCCTGCCCAGCGGGTAAGTCTTCTTCGGTCTCATCTGCCGGAACCGGATCATCTTCCGGCGCCTCAATCGTCATGGTTGGCAGAAGGCGCACAAAATCCACCGGCGCTTCGCCAAGGGCCAGTTGCGCAAGCCACTGGTCGCCTTCACGTGCTGCACGGCCNACCCGTAATCCACGCGGNAANGCATTGCCTTCNCCGGATGTCACAAGCGCTTCACCTGGCAGAAAGTCTGCCGTCTCCGGATTGTCGATCAACCGGCCAAACTCAGATCCGCGTCCCCCTGCCAGAATGGCGCGCACACCGGAGATTTCGCCCATCACAGGCACCCGGCTGTTAAAGTCCGAGACAAGCAGAATGCGCGATGAGCGGTTGCCAATGCGAATCACACGGCCGATCACACCGCGCGTATTCACCGCAACAAAGCCAATCTCTACCCCCTGAAGCGCACCTGCATTTGCAAGCCGGGTTTCAGCGAACGGACCACCGGTCTCAGTCACGATGCGCGCAGATACGCCGTTTGGTATGGGCTCACCAACAAGGTTGAGAAGCTCTTCATATCGCTGAAGGCGTTCGGTCATGGATGTTGCGGTATCCCGCCAGATGGCGAGCTGACGATTCTCGATCTCCAGCTCNTCAATCCGACGGCGCAATGCCTCATCGGTCGTCAGGCTTGGCAGCGAGAACGTCCGGCCAGCGCTTCCGGCCTGTACGACAATATCATCCATGCCGGCGCGAACAGGCGTGGTTGAATTGCGGATCATGGGNGAGGTCTGAAACAGCACAAAGGCCAGCGCAANAACGATTGCGATGACAACAATGGTCCGAATGACCTGGCGTTTTGCCTTACGGTCCCGACCAAGCGTCGCCATTTATCAGGTCCTTCTTATCTGGCGATAAAATTACACGTCGGGCGACAGGACGCCCTTCATGGAAGAATAATTCTCCAGCACTTTGCCGGAGCCCAGCACGACGCATTTCAGCGGATCGTCCGCAATCGTCACCGGAAGCTGGGTGCGCTCACGAATGACAACATCAAGGTTGCGCAGAAGAGCACCACCGCCGGTTAGCACGATTCCCTTGTCCACAATGTCTGCAGCAAGCTCAGGTGGCATGGCTTCAAGGGCGGTTTTCACAGCATCGATAATTGCCTGGACAGGTTCGCTGAGCGCTTCAGCCACCATGGCTTCAGTAATTTCAGCTTCTTTCGGTACGCCATTCATCAGGTCGCGGCCCTTGATCTCAATGGACATTCCCATGGAGTCGTCAGGCGCTTTGGCAGTGCCGATTTCTTTCTTGATGCGCTCGGCAGACATTTCACCGATCAGCATGTTTTCATGACGGCGCAGGAAGTTGACGATGGCTTCGTCCATCTTGTCGCCACCGACGCGCACAGAGCGTGAGTAAACAATACCGCCCAGCGACAGCACAGCGACCTCTGTCGTACCGCCACCGATATCGACAACCATCGAACCCGATGGCTCATCAATTGGAAGGCCTGCGCCGATGGCGGCAGCCATCGGCTCTTCAATCATTTCCACATGGCGCGCACCGGCCTGAAGCGCAGACTGGTGGATCGCGCGGCGNTCAACCGGAGTGGCGCCCGTGGGTACACAGATGATAATCAGCGGAGAAACGAATGCGCGGCGATTATGAACCTTCCGGATGAAGGCCTTGATCATTTCTTCGGCAACTTCGAAGTCGGCGATCACGCCATCCTTCATTGGGCGAATCGCTTCCATCGCAATCGGCGTTTTACCAAGCATGGCTTTGGCTTCTGCACCGACNGCATACGGAATTTTCCGATTGCCTTCTTTTCTGTACGCGACAACCGATGGTTCATCGATCACAACGCCCTGATTTTTCACATAGACCAGAGTGTTCGCNGTACCGAGGTCGATGGCCATGTCAGTCGACAAAAGGCCAAGAAGGCTTCCGAGCATATCTTACCTGCTGCATTCGGCAGGGTACCGGGTGGCCCTGCACACAAACTATTTACCCACCCTTAATTGCTTGTGCCGGTTTACAATTTGTAAAGCAAGGGGGCGAATTCACGAAATTCACGACAGACGGAACACTTCGTTCCGCCTGCCTCATTCTCGCCTAAATGCCGGTATTTACGGGGCCTTGGCCAGGGTCAGGCTGCAATGCGCTTCTGACGCCGGATCTCAAGCTTGTTTAACGCATGCAGATACGCTTTCGCGCTCGCACAGAGTGTATCGGGATCAGCTGACCGGCCCGTCGCAACAATTCCATGTTCGGACAGACGNACACTCACCTCAGCCTGAGCATCTGTACCCTGGGTCACCGCGCTCACCTGATAAAGCTCCAGAACGGCCTCNTGCGGGACGATCTCGCGAATCGCATTGAAGACAGCATCGACCGGTCCATTGCCACGCGCCGTCGTCCATTTGACCTCGCCATCGACTTCAAGATCGATCTCGGCGGTCTGTGGGCCTTCTGACCCTGCGACGACTCTCAGCCTACGAAAGACAATACGCTCGCCTTCAGCCGTCAGCTGCTCATCGACCAGCGCCATAATGTCGTCGTCGAACACATGCTTCTTGCGATCAGCCAGTTCCTTGAAGCGTTTGAAGGCATCGTTCAGCGCATCATCTGGTAATTCATAGCCAAGAATTCGCAGCTTATCCTTGAAGGCGTGGCGGCCTGAATGCTTGCCCATGACCAGTGATGTCTTGGACACGCCAACATCTTCCGGGTTCATGATCTCATAGGTCTGCGCGTTCTTCAGCATGCCATCCTGGTGGATGCCGCTTTCATGTGCGAACGCGTTCTTGCCAACAATCGCCTTGTTATACTGAACCGGAAAGCCTGTAATCTGGCTGACCATTTTGGAGACGCGCGACAGCTTGGTGGTATCCACCTTGCTATAGGCCTGGAGCGTGTCATTGCGCACTTTAAGCGCCATCACGATCTCTTCGAGCGCCGCATTGCCTGCACGTTCCCCCAGACCATTGATCGAACATTCCACCTGGCGGGCACCATTGGTCACGCCAGCAAGAGAGTTCGCCACAGCCAGACCCAGATCGTTGTGACAGTGCGTCGACCAGATCACTTTATCGGAATCAGGCACATTCTCGATCAGACGTCGGATCAGGCGGCCATACTCATCTGGATGCGAATATCCGACCGTGTCGGGAATATTTATCGTTCCGGCTCCAGCCTGAATGGCAACATCAATGGCCCGGCAGAGGAAATCAAAATCACTGCGCGTCGCGTCTTCGGCGCTCCACTCCACATCACCAACAGCATTGCGGGCCTGAGTTACCGAACGGCCAATCGCTTCGAGCACCGCATTCTCGCCCATTTTCAGCTTATGCTCCATATGGAGTGGGCTGGTGGCGATAAAGGTATGGATGCGCGGGTTCGCCGCGCCACGAACCGCCTCTGCACACCGCGCAATATCACCCTCGGTGGACCGCGCCAGCCCGCACACGAACGTGTCGGACTGTGTCTGCTCGGCGATCTGACGGACGCAGTCGAAATCGCCCATGCTTGCTGCAGGGAAACCTGCTTCGATTACATCGACTTTCATGTCGCTCAGCAATTCGGCGAGATCGAGTTTTTCGCGCAAAGTCATGCTGGCGCCAGGCGATTGTTCGCCGTCGCGCATGGTCGTATCAAAAATTCGGATATGTGGTTGTTCAGTCATTGTCTCGGTCTCACGCTTGTTTCTTCGGGAAATTAACCCCCTGTCCGCGCGGACCCGCTGACGAGCCCTAAATCAGACGCGAACAGGGGCCGTTAAGCCCCAGGCGAAGTAGACGAAGAAGAGCAAGATCGTTTTGCATGGGACGCATAACGCAGATTTTGCCGCCCGAAGTCAAGCTGGAAACCCACTCTGGCGCAATAATCTTCCCAGGCTCAGACTAAAGGCTCTCCATCCGGATCAGGCGCTGGCTTTGCCGCTCCAGCCGCGCGGGACTGGCGGGCAATATTTGAACGTGCCACCAGCATGATCGGTATCCAGATCACCGCCATCACCGTGACCGCAATGCCTGCAAAAACGGGATTCCCTGTCATGCTTTGCGCCACCGCCTCGCCGAAGAGTGCAATAATCAGGATTTTCGGCACAATGCCGACAGCCGCACCCGCCAGGAACCAGATATACCGAGACTCGGTTGTCCCAAAAGCCATATTCACGACGATGGCTGGCGCAGTGGGGACGTTGCGTACAATCGCGCTAGCCAGAAAATCATTCTTCCGCATGAAGCGGGAAAGCCGGGAAATGGAATCGCCCCCGTATTTACGAACGATATTGAGGCCGAACACCCGACCAATCCAGAAAGCCATGCTTGCAGAAACAAGTGTCGCGACCCAGGAATACATGAAACCAAGCGTCGGACCGAAAGCCAGAACCGTTGCGCCGATCAACCCGAATTGCGGCGCGCCAAGAAAAGCCAGCCCGCAGTACAGCAAGATCACCAGCGGCAGGCCGAATACGGAAGAGCGCATGGAAAGGAGGAAGTCCTGGACCTGCCCCAGCATGCCGTTGGTTTCACCGTCAAACAGGAACATGCGCCCGGCAATCAGCACCGCGAGCACACTGGTCAGCAACAAAGCTGTAATGATAACGGCTCGCCAGATGGAAGCATCCATGCGGTGAAAAAATCGGACTATGCGCTGCATGCTCGCCCCTTGCGCTCACTCGCCCTGATCGTCAACTCCAAAAGCGTTGGGCTTCAGGCGGTGAAGTCTACGTCAAAATCCTCCACCCACTCCAGCACGTTGCGGCTGACCCCCTCATCTCTCAGAAATTCGATAAAGACGCCTTTTAGTGGCTCAACTGTACCGCACTGTTCTGCAATGCCCTGAATCTCTGGCACCACATCGCGCTCAAAGCTTGAAACCAGTCGGCGAAGCGACTGTGCGGCAAAAGCGATTTTCATGGAGCCAAAATTCGTCTGGCCATCCATCCAGGTAGAGGCAGCGCGAATTTCATTGAGGTCTGAGCGATTGTTTCGCGCAAACTGATTGAACTCTCGTTCAAGTCTTTGCTGAATGCCCTGCGAAGAACACGGGTCAACATTCAGCGATGCACAGCCAGTCGCCGCGGTCAGAAAGGCTGCAAAGCTCGCAGAAGCGATCAATTTGGGAATCTTTGTCATGGCGTCAGGTTAACCAGCGCCAGCAATAGTGTCACCTGACGCTTGCGACCTATTTGGATGACTGGCGTGAAAGTCTCCAGAATACAACGCTCACACCAATCGAAACGACAATCAGAAGGCCAAACCCTGCTAAGGCTGCAATAGCGAGCGGGTCGACGGTAACATTTGGCATGACACACCTATATCCGTAATGAATTTATGGATATTACGCCGAAGCGGTACCGTCCGCTATATGTCACTGCGTCGCATGCAACCTAGCGGCTGTGATGTTCAATCATCGCACCAATGATATTGGAGTAGTCATCGGTCCAGGCCCGTTTGCCATCAGATTCGATCTGCTCCCACTTGCCAGATGCCAGCGCCCTTTTCAGAACGTCCGGGTTCTTTGCAAACAGCATGGCGTTTGTGGGCGTTGAATCCATGGTGAAGTTTTCACCTGGCGAATAATGCTGGACAAGTGCCTCTGCGCCTTCCAGCGCAGCCAGTCTTGCGAACACTTGCTCCAGTGCCAGATGGCGGTTGGAGATATGGGCGATGAACACGCCATCATCGCTTAGCTTGCTCAAATAAAGCGCCATGGCCTCACGCGTCACAAGGTGCACTGGGATGGAGTCGGAGCTAAAGGCGTCCAGCAAAAGCAGGTCGAAATACCGATCTTTTTCATACGACAGCTTGATGCGCGCATCGCCGGTCACAATCCTGGCCTCAGGCTGACAGTCAGACATGAATGTGAACTCATCAGGATTGGTCGCCAGGTCCACAACGGTCGGATCGATCTCATAAAACACCCAGTCCTGACCGGGCGTGCTGTAGCAGGCCACGCTACCCACGCCGAGCCCGACAACACCAACGGTTTGCGCATCAGAATACGTCTCGAAAGTCTGCCCAATTGGTGTCTCAGACGCATAATAGGTCAGCGGCGTCAGGCTTTTCTCTGCATCCAGCAGCTGCGCCCCGTGCAAGGTCGTACCGTGCATCATGGCACGTCGCCCGTCGCTCTCGAGAACCCTGACAATCCCGAAAAAGCCTCTCTCGCTTTTACCGCCCGCAATTGGATCCAGAACCGTACCAATGAAAACAGCTGCGCCGAAACATGCCGCCATAACAAGAGGTCGCTGTCGGGCCAGCACAAGGCCAAGCACGGCTGAGGCGACCAGCAGCGTTGTCGTCAGCTCTCCTGGATGTCTGCCCAGGCCCTTCAGGATCACGCTCGCGCACACCCCAGACAGTACCATCACCAGAATAAGCCGGGCGCGCCGGTCTAACGGCAAACTTTTGCCCGGCAGCACCATCAGAGAGGCCGCAAGAATGAGAGGATATTCCCAGACCGAGCTGAAAAGCATCGGCGCCAGAAGCGCGTTGAACGCTCCGCCCAGCACGCCACCCAGCGACATGAGCAGATAGAATTCAGTCAGACGTGACACATGCGGACGCCGGGCGGCCAGTAGTCCATGACAGGTCATGCTCGCCCAGAACAGCCCAACCAGCGTGAAACCCAGTTCGAGCCCCCACCCCAGATTGATCACCCGCGGCAGCATCAGCGCCACTGCGGCCATAACCACGGGATGGAAACGCAGTACCACAGATTGTGAGATCACCGGTTTCTTCGCGAATACAAAAACAAAGGTCAGAAGATAAAGCGTCAGTGGTGGCACCCAAAGGAACGGCGCTGCAGCGACATCCGTCGTGATATGGGTCGTTGCGCCGACGAGCAGACTTGATGGAATGAAAGCCAGACTAATCCAGCGCACGCGTTCCAGCCAGCTCAACTCCGCCTTGCTTTCATACGTCTCTGCCGCCGTCGCAGACGGCATGAACCTCGAAGACGACGAACGTGCCGCGCTGGCGCA
>PABS01000069.1 GCA_002699325.1 Ponticaulis sp.
ATGCACTGACGACGGTGTTCCTCGGCTCAACGGTGAATGTCATCAATGTCGAGAGTAAAGACGATATTGTCCTGACGGATCCGATTTTCGGCCCAAGTGCGCCGGGTTGGTCACCGGACGGAACAGTCGTTACCGTCGTCAACCGACACCCCGTCACCAGCCGCTTTCGTGAAGGGTATAACGGATTGTACGTTGTCCCTTCAGATGGCGAAGGCGAAGCGATCTGGGCATCACCGGTCGGCGACAAGAAATCTCTCGGTCGCCGCCAGTGGAACCGGCCCGCATGGTCTTCCGAAGGCGATATGGTCTATCGGGTCGATGGCGCCCTCTATTCCGTTCCGATGACGGCAGACGGCTCTTTCGGAGACCCGACCCTCGTCACCGAGGCGGGCGAAAACCCGTCCTGGTCGGCTGATGGCAGCAAGCTCATCTATATCGACGGCAAAGATATCGAACTCTGGGACAAGGCCAGCGGCGACACAACCACGCTGGATATCAAGCCAGACTGGACCGTGGACATGCCGGAAGGCGTGACAACACTTCGGGCTGGTTATCTGTTCGATGGCGTCGCGGACACCTATACCGAGAATGTCGATATCGTCATTGAGAACGGCATTGTAAAAGACATTCACCCGGCAGATGACTCTCTGATTGAGGGCGAGTTCATAGACGCGTCTGGCTCCTATGTGCTGCCGGGCCTGATGGAAAACCACACCCACCAGTCTATCAGCCAGGGCAAGGCGCTGGGAGACCTCTGGTTTTCATACGGAATTACGACGGTACGAGAGACGGGTGATGACCCATACCACTCGGTAGAACGTCGCGAGTCTGCCGCGGCGGGTATCCGTCCGGCTCCGCGCGTCTTCACAGCAGGCCCACTGAATGAAGGCGCGCGGGTTTCTTATGGTGTGTCCGAAACTGTTGGCACGGTTGAGCGCGCGAAAGACTCTATGCGCCTTTCCGAAGAGCTGGAGCTTGATTTCTACAAGAGCTATGTCCGACAGGATTATACCGTCCAGAAAGCTGTCATTGAGATGGCGCATGAGAGCGGCATTCCGGTAACCACTCACGAGCTCTACCCGTCTGTTGCAAACGGTCTCGATCATATGGAGCATTTCGGCGCAACCAGCCGCCGTGGCTACTCGCTCAAGATTTCCGCATTGGGGTACGCCTATCAGGACGTCACCTCTCTGATCTCTCAATCTGGTCTGGTCGTCACGCCGACCCTGTCTCTTATGACCCGCGGCGGAACTCGGCAGGTAGGCCCCATGAGCAAGACGCTCAAAACCATCATCGACAATGGTGGAAAGATCGTCGCCGGAACGGATTCACCCTTCATCGACTATGGCAACTCACTGCATATCGAGCTCGACATCTATCAGAATGCCGGCCTCGATCGAGCATATATCCTCAAGACGGCGACAAGCCTTGCCGCCGATGACCTCGGCGTAGGCGATCAGCTTGGCAAGATCAAACCCGGCTATCTGGCCGATATTCTTATCGTGTCTGAAGATCCGCTGGCAGACACAAGCGCCCTGCGAGCGATCGAAACCGTCATGAAGAATGGTGAAGTCGTCTTTACCGGAAATGACGACTGACGAACCGGGCGACCTGAAACGTCCAGGTTTTCGACCAACTCCAGGAGGTTCAACTCCAGCTGATGGCTTCTGACGAGGCCGTCAGCATCGGCGCGATCACTGAATTGGACTTTGCAGCTGGGGTGACGTTGCCCGTTAGGCGCATGACGCAACCGGGCTCTGCTCGTTCGATCTTACCCCCGAAGAGCTGATCTCAGACATGAAACGCGACCCTCGTTCGCCCTTACCTTCTCGGTGGCCAAAGAGTTCTCAGAACAAAGGCGCCAGCTGAGGTCCGTACTGTCCTCATATCCGTTTTCGCGCCGTTTCCGTTCCGAAAAAGATCTCCAACATTGCGCCACGAATATAAGAAATCTCTATTCGGCGCTTTGAGAGGCTGTCTTCCCGACCTGCCTTTCCGTCCAGAATTAACATGAGCACCCGGTCTCGAGACGGGCACATCCCCATCACACATTGACTTCACTCTCTATTGAGTGAATATCTTACTCTCGGGAGCTGCATGGTTCATGCACACTCCAGATATGAAAAATTCGACGGGACGCTGAAGCCCGCGGGAGGAAAGATGAGCAAGGATCCGATCGCCCCGGGGGGCGTTGGCGAAACTGTATCAGACGCAGAGCACGTGCCGGAAAAAACGCCTTATTCGAGGCCAGTTTACCGCTATTATGTACTCGCTGTTCTGACTATTGTTTACATCTTCAATTTCGTTGATCGCCAGTTGCTTGTGATCCTGCAAGAGCCGATCAAAGCCGAACTGAACCTCTCAGATACACAACTCGGACTGCTGACCGGCTTTGCTTTCGCTCTGTTCTACGTCATTTGTGGCATTCCGATCGCCCGATGGGCGGACAAGGGCAAGCGACGGAGCATCATCGCCCTCGCCGTGACCGTCTGGAGCGTGATGACGGCGATGTGCGGTCTCGCAGGAAACTATGCTCACTTACTGTTGGCGCGTGTCGGCGTGGGTGTCGGCGAGGCAGGTGGCAGTCCGCCAGCACATTCCATGATCTCGGACATCTTCAAACCTAAGAACCGCGCACTGGCACTCTCGATCTATTCGATCGGGATTTATATCGGCATCCTGATTGGCTTCGCGGCAGGCGGCTTTCTAGCCGAGGCCTTCAGCTGGCGGCTGGCCTTTTTTGTCGTCGGCGTCCCGGGTGTTGCTCTTGGTCTTCTGGTGCTGCTCACTGTGCGTGAACCCATTCGGGGATGGTCGGAAGGGCAACAGCATTCTACTGATCCCGCCCCGCCAATTATCGATGTGGCACGTCTCCTCTGGACGCGCGTTTCCTTCCGCCACATCGCACTGGCAGCCAGTCTTCAGGCCTTCATCATTTATGGTGTTGGCAACTGGCTGCCGTCTTTCTTCCTGCGGACCCATGAACTGGATCTTGGCACGATTGGCGCATGGATGGCCCTGACGACCGGTTTTGGTGGCGGCCTCGGATCGTTTTGCGGAGGCTGGCTCGCTGACAAGTTCGGTGCAAAAGATGTGCGCTGGTATCTCTGGGTGCCGGCCATCCTGACCGCATTTCTCGTTCCTGTTCAACTGGTTATTCTTCTGACCGGCCAGGTCTATTTCGCATTGATCATGACCGTGCCGTTTCACTTCCTGTCGGCGGCTTATCTCGGCGCTGTTCTGGCCGTGTCGCACAATCTGGTCAGTGGACGGATGCGTGCGCTGACGTCTGCCGTATTGTTTTTTGTGCTGAACCTGATTGGCCTCGGCCTTGGACCGGTGATTGTGGGTTTTCTAAGTGATATGTTCACGACAAATGGACTCGAGACCCCGCTTGGCACAGCCATGGTCCTATGTGGAACAATCGCTGCAATGTGGTCTGTCATCCACTATGTTCTGGCGGCAAAGACGGTACGGCAAGATATTGCGAGGCGAAAAGCATGATCTGGCGAAACGGCGCATCAATAGCAGCACTGACGCTGGCACTAACAGGCTGTCTTCACCAGAACGCAGTTGAGCTAAGTGTGGCCGATACGCCTTCGAGAGCCCAGGCGCGGGATGGGCAGTTCATCTCATGGCGGGAACACCGGATTGATGATCAGGGCGTCAATGGCGGCGTACCGATACGGGGCGCCGATGGACTCCAGATGGCCGACATCGATGGAGACGGACTGCCAGACATTGTGTCCGTGCATGAGGATTCCAATCATTTGCGGATCGCCTTCGCGACGGAAAATCCCGACGTCTGGACCAGCATCACAATCGGTGAAGGCGCTGAAGTTGCCGCAATAGAAGATGTGGCGATTGGTGATCTCAACGGCGATGGCTGGCCGGATCTCGTTGCGGCATGCGAGGAAGCGCATCTGATCTACTTCCAGAATCCAGGAGACGCCGCACGGACTGAGCGCTGGCAGCGCCTCATTCCGCCTGCCACGCAGCAACGCGGATCCTGGCTGAGAACATTCATCGCTGATGTGAATGGGGATGGCCGAATGGATGTTCTTGGCGCCAATAAAGGTGCCGCCGACATCATTGACCCCTCCCTTCCCTCTGCTGCAAGACCCACATCGCTTTTCCTGATTGATGGTGATCCGCTCGATCCCGCGAGCTGGCGCGAACAGGTCTTGTCGCGCGACGTTGTGCCAAACACTGCCATGCCGGTCGATGTCGATGAGGACGGCGATATCGATGTGCTTGCGGCTGCCAGGCTGCATCAGTCCATGACGCTGCTTGAGAACACGGGGACCCGCGAAGATGGCAGCATTCAAGTGACGCCTCACCCTATCGAGATTGCTCCGGGATTTGATGCGCCGGAAAACTGGAAAGCTACGTCCAACGGCTTTCAGACCGATTTCGAAGATATCGATGGTGACGGGCGGGTAGATCTCGCCGTGGCTGTGCACGAAACACCCGCGTCAATCCATGGGTCTCCGCTTCTGGCCTCACTGGGCTGGCTGAAACAGCCAGAGACGCTGGATGAGCCTTGGGTTTATTATCGCATTGGCGACATTCTGCCTGATGTCGTTATCGGCATCGAACTGGCTGACATAGACGGTGATGGCGATCTGGATGCAATCACGGGCGGATATTCCGGGTTAAATGTCCTGGAGGGTGGCTATTCCGGAGCTTCGCGGGATTATGATGAGCCGAATGTGACACCCTCATCGACCGTGGGCCGGATCGCCTGGTTTGAAAATACCGGAGACCCGACGGACCAATGGGTTCGTCATGATATTTCGAGACGCGTGCGCGGCATGTATGACGCTTTCATCGCGCGCGATATGGATGGCGACGGGGATCTGGACCTGGTCACCACGCGCGGAAACAGCGGAGAGTATGACGGTGTCATCTGGCTCGAACAGATACGCAGTCCAAACCCGCGTCCAAGCTTCACCCCTGCCCGTCAGACGGAAAGCAAGCCGTTACCCTTGCCGCCCGAAAACTGGATAGACAGCTACGAGGCCGAAATGACATTCATCGCGCCAAACAAGAAAGTATCTACTGAAGAGTAGATTTCGCTATTCGAGCGGCTCGGCACTCAGGCCGACACCGAGGAACCAGCCATCACCCGCGGAATGACGTTGCCGATAAAGCCCTTCATGAAATTCGAACATCCCTGGGTACGGGTCATGGCGGAGCTCGGGTGCGTCGCCAATGTGGAGATAGGCTTGGTTGTCATTGTAAGCGGCCCAGTCAGGACCATTCGGACTAGACGGCTGGCCTGACTTAGCAAACGACGCCCAGTAATCCACGAGCACAGAAGACAGCGCCTCAGCCTCACTGGCGGGTGGTTTCGGCCATTCTGGAGGGTAAGAACGCGCATTGCCCGTCGTGCCAAAGACAAACGGCAATTCGCTCGCATGAAATGAACAAAGGTCGCGTTCGGCCATGCTGGGATAGCAATGATCGAAGACGTAAAAATAGGCAGGACGACCCGCGTCGGCAGTCTTGTGAGCGATCCGTTCTGTTGCCCAACCAAAGACATTGTCTCGGTTTACCGCCAGCATGGAGTCATCCACATCATCAGATGGATAAAGCGCCAGAAATGCACCGGCCTCATCGCCATAACGCTCGCTTATCGCCGTCTCATAGGCATTTGAGGAGTCAGGCTTAGGTGGCAGCAGCATGCGATATGTCCGTGCCTCGCCACTATTGAATCCAGCAAGCACTGAAACACTGGCGACCTCGCCAGCGTCAAAAGCCTCATTGATCTGCAAAGGCAGATAATAGCCGTCAATCGTCCCCTCAGGCGCATAGCCCGCCAGCGTTGCGCGATTGGTGATCTCCTGCGCGTCCGCTGCCCGGGCCTCTTCAAGCGAATTCAGCTCGAGCTTTGCAAACAGGTCAGACCCGATGGTCTCAGCCGGGGGACGGCCAAAGCTTTCGTGCCCGAGTTCCGCAAAATTCCGGGCGTTGGTGGACTGGATGATCGCCTTGTCGAACAGGCCATCGGCTGGTGGACTGGTCAGCAGATAGGTCACACTCAGTGCACCAGCAGATTCGCCCATGATCGTGACGTTCGACGGGTCGCCACCAAACGCGGCAATATTCGCCTGCACCCATTCAAGTGCAGCGATCTGATCCATCAAACCGTAATTGCCCGACAAGTCTTCAGGGCTTTCAGCCACAAGCTCGGGATGCGGGAGCCAGCCGAGCACGCCGAGACGATAATTGATCGAGACAAAAACCACGCCTCGTTCAGCATAGGCGGAGCCATCATAGACGGGTTGGGCGGCACCCCCCATTCGCAGGGAGCCACCATGAATCCACACAATGACGGGCGCCTTTTCGGCATCTTCAGGTGTCCAGATGTTCAGTGAAAGACAATCTTCCGAGGATGTTTCCGGCGGATCGTAATAAATGCTGGTGGGCGGGATGGGCGGCTGAATACAGCTCGGCCCAAACTGGCTCGCGTCAAAAACGCCTTCCCAAGCTTCTGCCGAGGCTGGCGGTTTCCAGCGAAGATCACCCACCGGTGCCGCGGCATAGGGGATGCCCCGAAACACGCTCAAATATCCCTGCGTCTCGCCCCGCACATCACCCTGAGCGACGCTGACGACAGGCCCCGACATAGCCGATCCCTGCGCAAGCGGCCCTCGGGAGGAAACTGTGTTCTCCCTCATACAGCCGGTCGCTGCCAGCGGCACCAGACACGCGGCAATGAGAACGAAGATGGATCCCTTCATGTTCGGCTCCTTTGCAGTCAGGCTGCTCCATAGAGGCTTCTGAGGCGGATCTTATCGATTTTACCGGTCGCAGCGAGCGGCATATCGGGTATGCGGATGACAGCATCCGGCAACCACCAAGACGGCACGTGCGCTTTCAGCGTCGTTCGCAGAGTGTCGTCTGCCAGGCTCTCGCCTTCACGAAACTGCACCAGAAGCACAGGGCGCTCGCCCCATTTTTCGTGCTGGCGTCCGACAACGGCAGCAAATGCGACTTCCGGCAGACCCGACACGACCGCTTCAATCTCGGTTGGGTTGATCCATTCACCACCTGATTTGATCAGGTCCTTCGCACGACCGGTGATAAAGAGCTGTCCGTCCTGACTGATTTGAGCAAGATCGCCCGTCGGGAACCAGCCATTTCGCGTCGCCGGCTCATCCTGCCCGAAATAGCGCTCGACCACAGACGGCCCCCGCACCCAAAGATGACCTTCGCTCTCGCGCTGTTTTTTCAGCGGTTCGCCCTCATGATCGGTCAGCATCAGATCAATGCCGAGCGCGGGTCGCCCAGCCGTGTCGGGCGAACGGGCATCGCCGGGAGGTGCAGCCGTTCCGAGCGGCGAAAGCTCGGTCATGCCCCAGGTGGTCTGCACAGCAATCCCGCGAGCTTCGATCCTGCGCATCAAGGCAGAATTCATGGGCGAGCCACCAACCATGACCCGCTTCAGGCTTGGCACGTCGAGCCCGTTCGCATCGAGATAGTCGAATACGTCCAGCCAGACAGTCGGAACCCCGACAGCCACAGTCACCCCCTCAGCAATAATCAGACGCGCAAGGGTTTCGCCATCTGCCTGACGGCCCGAGAAGACAAGCCGGGCGCCCGTCGCCGGAGCCGAATATGGCAGTCCCCAGGCATTCGCGTGAAACATGGGCACAACTGGCAAAACCACGTCATGCGAGTTGAGCCCGCTGACATCTGACTGCAGTTGGCGCAGCGTATGCAGATAGCTTCCCCGGTGGGTATACGTCACACCTTTCGGCTGACCGGTCGTGCCTGAGGTAAAGCAAAGTCCACAAGGCGTTGTTTCAGCGAAGTCACCCCAGACGACAGCGCCGGGGTCAGCATCTGCGACCAAAGGCTCCAACGCCTGAACATTCGGAAGCCCCTCAATTTGAGGCGCCTTCGGACCCATTGTGTCAATCACAAGAACTTCGCTCAGCGAAGGCGCAAGACCAGCGATCTTGCTGGCGAGCGGCAGGAGATCTTCGCTCACGATCAGAATGCGCGCCTCAGACTGGCCGATCATCCATGCGAGCTGCTCTTCTGTGAGGCGTGGATTGAGTGTGTGGCACACCGCACCCAATCCCATAATGCCGTACCAGCATTCCATATGGGCCTGTGAATTCCAGGCAAGGGTCGCGACACGATCACCATACTTCGTATCGAACCTCTGAAGCACCGCCGAGACCTTTCGGGAGCGACCATATACGTCAGCATAGCCAGCACGCGTGATGCTTCCATCGAACCGGCGCGTAACAACATCTTTTTCAGGATGCCATTTCGCTGCATGTTCGATCATCCGATCCAGCGTCAGCGCATAATCCTGCATCGCGCCGTCATTCAATTGCACTGCGGAACCTCCGGCGGCAAAGGCGGCGAGATAATGCCGACATTCCAATTCCATTGAAGCGTTCCATCGGCACGCCTGCGGCAGACGATCGTCTCGTGAAGCTCAAATCTCGAACGGGCCAGGCCCGGCCAGGCTTTCGGCGTGTCAGCAAACACCATTCCCGTTGCATCCTCACCATAGGACGGCCATTCGGCTTGCCCTGGCGCGCTTGGGACACCATCGCGCGCAAAACTTGCCCAATAAGACATCATTGCGCTCATGAGTTTGCGTTCTTTATCCGTACGCGGCGCTTGCGGCCACGGCTCAGGCACATCGAAGAGCGTGCCAAACACATAGGGGATTTCCATGGCGTGGAAGGCACGAAGTCCCCACTTGTCCGCAGCTGGATAACTGTGATCGAAGAAGTAAAAATATGAGGGATGGCCTGCCGCAGACTGAGACGCAGCCAGCCGTTCAGCCGTCCAGCCATACATGGCGTCCCGCGTTGTCGCGAGCATGCTGACTTCCGGTTTATCAGCCGGATACATGTCGAGGAAACGGTCGGCCAGCGCGCCATGACTGGCGCGAATGGCGGCTTCATAATCCTCACTGTCAGGCACAGGCGGCAGGAGAAATCTGAGTGATCTGATCTCACCTTCATTGAAGCCCGCAAGGATAGGCACTTGTGCCTGCTCGCCCTTGTCAAAAGTCTCGGGCATCTGTTCGGTCAGCCAGACATCATCGATGACGCCAAAAGGTGTGAACCCACTTTTTCCCGCAATCTCAACAAGCTTCTCTGCGTCCATATCGCGAAGCTCAGCCAGGGAGTCTGCCTTTGCTTTCTCCTGAAACTCAAGCCCTGCGCTTTCGGCAGATGGGTGTCCATTCACGCTGCCTCGAAGAGGCGCCATGGAAACCATATACGCGCTTTCGGCTATCGCCTTGTCGAACAGACCTCTGGCTTCCGGAGACACCATGAGAAACATCACGCTGAGAGCGCCGGCTGACTCCCCTGCAATCGTCACATTGTCCGGGTTTCCCCCGAACGCCTCAATATTACGTTCGACCCATTTCAGCGCCGCAACCTGATCTTTAAGACCATAATTGCCCGAAATGTTTTGTGCAGATTCCTCGCTCAGCTCCGGATGGGCGAGATAGCCGAGCACACCAAGTCGATAATTGACCGTCACAACGATCAATCCGGACTCGCGGGCCAGTTTCTCTCCGTCATACATGCTCTGACTGCCTGCCCCGGTCACCAGCGATCCGCCATGAATCCACACGAACACGGGTGCATCTTCCGCCCCGTCCGGAACCCAGACGTTCAGGTTGAGACAATCCTCACTGACCGATGGCAGATCCCATTGGTAGATACTGCCGGGCCGCGATGGCGGCTGCACGCAGGCCGGACCAAACTCTTCTGCCTGACGAACACCCTTCCAATCCGGGAAAGGCTCTGGCGGGACCCAACGACGTTCACCTGTTGGAGCGAGCGCGAAGGGAACGCCGCGATACACCGTAACGCCGTCCAGGGCTTCCCCCTTAAGCGTCCCCACGGGAGCATCCACCACGATCGATTGTTCGGAAGATGCCAGGCGTGTTTCAGAGGGTGCGACACATCCTGTCTGCCCAATCAGCCCGGCGGCCAGCAGCAAAGGCAAAAGGCCTTCGCTGCAATGGCGCTGCAATTTTCCAAACCTCAGTTTATCTTTCAGATCCTGCACGACACGGCCCCGATCAATAGTCGAGGCTCAGGCGGACACCGATGGTCTGCGGGCGCAAGCGAGCGTAACGTGCATCGGTGAAGGCTTCCGGGTGGACATATGTGACCGAATTGTCGTCGAACAAATTCTCGACATAGCCGGTCACCTTCCAGTTGTCCTTTTCGATGCCAGCCTGCAGATTCAAAGTCGTGTAAGCGTCCGTGTAGTCGAAGGTTGCCGCTGGCAGGTTTGGTTGACCGGGCGTGTTCGGCAACATTGCCGGGAAATCACCCACATGAGCGATCGTGCCGGACACGAATGCATCCATGTCGCCAATGTCGAAGTCGTAGCGTGCCGTGGCCGCGCCCTGGAAGTTCGGCATAGCGAGTTGCAGGCCTTCTTCCGCGCCTGAAATTGCTGCTTCTTCGGGCGTTAGCTCTGTGATTTCGGTGTCGTTCAGCGACCCGTTCACAAACAGGCTGAATCCATTTCCGGGATAGTAGCCAACTTCAAACTCAATACCCTGACTGACGGCTTCACCAATATTGGTCGCGAACTGAACCTGGTCTGACAGCCGGTTCGCCTGGACCTGAATATCCTCCCAGAGAATGTAATAAGCTGAAAGGTTGGAAACGAGCTTGCCGTTCAGGAAGGTGCCCTTCATGCCGACTTCGTAATTTGTCAGCTCGTCTGAGTCAGCGCCGTTTGGGATGACAAGATCATTCGGATCCACGAGACTGACCGATCCTGCCCGCGCATTTGCGACCGGAGACCGGAAACCTGTTGAGATCGACGCGTAAGTCGTCAGGTTATCCATGGGCTTGTACGAGGCGCTGACCTTATAGGACATATTGTCGGCTTCGACCTTCTGGCCGTCTGCTGCCGCGACTGGAACCACGGTCAGCGCGACGTTCGAAAAGCCGCCGAGTGCAACGGCCAGATAGTTGGAATTGTAACCGCCAGCAAGTGTATGTGACTGCACAGAGGTTTCGGTGTATCGCAGCCCGCCGGTGAGCCAGAATTGCTCTGAGAAGCGATAGGTCAATTCACCGAAAGCGGCAGATTCAATCGCGTCGAAATATCCGCTATAGCTCTGATAATACTCGTTTGGGAGGCCCGTCAGATTTCGTGTCTGCAGGAAGTCGAGCGACGAGCGATAGTCATAATCGATATCGCGGCGCTTGTTGAAGTAGAAACCGCCAACGGTCCAGTCCCAGTCACCGCCATCCGCAGAGACCAAGCGGACTTCCTGAACGAAGTTTTCGTCATAGCCGACTGCGTCGAGTGCAAACGGGATCAACTGATTGAATGTACCCGCCAGATCGACGATGAACTTGCCGTCAATATTGGAGTAAGTGGACGAGCTGGTCAGAGTGGCCCAGTCCATTTCCCAGTTGGCGGTGAGGTTGTAGCTTGTAAAGTCCGACTGGAAGAGGTCAGGACGCTCGGTCAAACG
>PABS01000070.1 GCA_002699325.1 Ponticaulis sp.
GTGCTGAATTATTGAGCAAATCCTCCGATTTCGCATTCACATAGCGCGATCACGCGCTGTTGACACTTAGTCAGTTACTCAACGGTTGAGAATTTTCAGAACTTTGACTACGGTATAGCCAGCTATACGCAATGAGATTGAGCCATCGGCAAAAGCCATAGCTCTCACCTGAACGAAGCGCGGTCTTGGCCGACTTCGTTGATCTGTCTTCGGTCAGGTCAAAGCCAGTCTTTTCGTGTCTGTGCTCGACACTGAAGAGTCTGCCTTTTCTTTCCCAGAAAACCTTGAAGGCGGTTGCCAGTCAGCCGCCTTCTTTTTTCTGAAAAAACCGTCCAGTCAGACCGCAAATTATATCGCCGTGATTGCAAGCCATCTCATTCTGGTATTTTATACTGTAATAATTGAGTCGAAGACTGGCGGGAAAGCCTGCAAGATTTCAGGGAAACGCCAGAGCTGCTGAAGGGTAATTCAGCAGTGAAATTGGGGAAAGCGAAGCTTTGGTATGACCAAATTTCCTTTGCGCACGAAACGCAAGATGGAAACCCGTCAGAAACTCGTGCGAGCGGCTCGGCAGCTGTTCCTCGCCAAGGGTTACGATAACACGACACTGGAAGAAATCGCCGAAGCGGCAGGTCTTCACGTGCAGACTCTCTATCGCCACTTTGGGACAAAGCAGGATCTGGCGCGCGCAGGTGACGTCTACTGGCTGGAGCTGTTTGAAGACGCCATTGCGAAACGGGATCGCTCCGAGAATACCTTCAAGTTCTGGCGCGACTGGATGGATTCCACGGTCGAAAAGCTTCTTGAGGACCGCGAAGCCTTCCGCTCCCATTTGAAGATGAGTCATGGAACGCCCACCATTCTCGGCGCGACCATCGAAATCCGAACTCGCTATGAAGATCTTCTCACCGAACACTTGGCGCGCGATTTTGGCATCGACCCGGAAGGCGTAAATACCGCGCGGCTCGTCGCAGGAATGCTCATGTCCGGTAACGCCTTTGTCCGTTCCGTCTTCGTGAACCGCGATACCGACCTCAAGGCCGAAACCCTGAAGGTGATTGATATGGTGACGGAAATGTTCTCTCACCTCATCGTCCCCGAACAGGGCATCAGCAAGACTGCCTGAACAGTCCGCCCTCCTGATCACAAGCACGCGATAGAGCTGGACGCGTGCCTGCCGAGATGCTCTATCTCCCTTTATAAGAATAATGGTGGGCGCGAATTCGCGTTCGAGGGAGGATAATTCATGACGACAGGCGAAATCCGTTCAGGCTTGCGCACCTGCCTGCTTTCAGGCCTCTGCGCTTCAGCAATGCTGGCCCTCGCGGCTTGCACCACCACCGGCTCTGATGCCGCGCAAGTCCCGGCAACGACACAGACTTCCCAGGTTGAACGGTTCAGCCCGGAAGGCCTCGCAGAGCTCGACGCCATGATGAAAAAGGCCGTCGACACAGGTGAGGTTCACGGTCTCGCTTATCTCCTGGTCGCTGATGACGAGGAAATTCAACGCAACTATTTCGGCTACCGCTCTGCCGAGAACGAGCTGCCCATCACCGAAGACACGATCTATCGCGTCTACTCCATGACCAAGCCCATCACAGGCATTGCGATGATGATGCTGTGGGAAGAGGGTAAGTGGAAACTGGACGACCCGATCACGAAGTACATTCCCGAACTGTCAGACCTCAAAGTTCTTGATGGCGTCAACGAAGATGGCACGCCGCGCCTGGTCGACATGGAACGTCCGCCGACCATGCGCGAACTGATGAGCCATACGGCTGGCTTTGCTTACGGTCTTGGAGGCACGGATCCAGCCAATCAGGCCTTCCGCGATGAACAGGTTCTGCGGTCACCTGATTTCGACACCCTTATTGACCGGGTATCGGGCATTCCGCTGCTGTTCCAGCCGGGTGAAGACTGGTTCTATTCTGTCAGCGTGGACCTGCAGGGCTATATTGTTGAAAAGCTCTCTGGCCAGAAGTTTGGCGAGTTCCTGGATGAGCGGATTTTCACCCCGCTCGATATGGATGACGCCGCGTTTTACGTGTCTGCCGACGATTATGACCGCTTCTCCAGCGTCTACACCTATAGCAAGGATGCCGGCGGACTGATCAATGTTGACGAAGAAGGACGCGGTTTCCGGAAAGAAACAGTCGCTTTTGAGTCTGGCGGCGGCGGTCTCGTCATGACCCTCGATGACTATGCCCATTTTTGTCAGATGCTGCTCAATGGCGGCAGCTATAATGGCAAAAAGCTGGTCGAACCAGAAACAGTCGCACTCATGGCCACCGATGTGTTGCCTGAAGGCGTGGAAATCTGGTCGGCCGGTAACACCGACAGCCGCAATGGCAGCGGCCAGGGCTTCGGCCTTGATTTCGGTATTGTGACCGATCCGGTTGCAGCAGGAACAGGCCAGGGTGCCGGCTCATATTATTGGGGCGGTGCGGCTGGAACCTGGTTCTGGATTGATCCGGTGAATGACCTGTATTTCGTCGGTATGATCCAGCGGATGTCAGGCAATCCTGAGTCCGATTATGACCCCCGAGCGGTGAGCCGGACAGGCGTTTATAATGCCCTTCAGGACTGACCGGCCGGACCTCATCACCAAGGCGTGAACTTGACATACGTATAGTCAGGTATCATGAATTAACCCAGTTCGGATGCCCTCAGATAACAACAATAATAACGGCACACTGATCCGACATCTACGATAGTTCAGAGGGGCAAAGGGCCCTTCTTGGGAGGATTTGAATGAAAGCTTTTGTTTCAGCCTGTGCGGCTGTCGCACTCGTCGCTGGTATGTCTGCAGCGTCCGGAAATCTCAGCACAGCATCAGCACAAACCTCTGAGGCTTCAGAGAAATTTGACCTGAACGGCGTCTGGAAAGTCTCCAGCGATGCCTATTTCGATCTGGAAGCGCACGCTGCAAAGCCTGCGATGCAGACGATCGAAGGTCCTTACGGCCCGGTCCCTGATCGTCGCGTTCTTGCACTGGGTGCTCTGGGTGCCGTTCCGGCTAACCAGAGCGTCGTCAGCACGGGCACGATTCCTTACACGGAAGAAGCGCTTGCGCAGCGTGACGAAAACGCGAAGAACTGGATCACCAGCGATCCGAACATCAAATGCTATCAGCCAGGTGTTCCGCGCGCGACCTACATGCCTTATCCTTTCCGCATCATCATGAACGAAGAGCAGGAGCAAATGCTCATCGCTTATGAATATGCGGGCGCTGTTCGCAACGTCTTCCTTGGCGAAAATCCAGGCGAAGCTCCGCTCGATAGCTGGATGGGTCAATCCTGGGGTTACTGGGACGGCGACAGTTTCGTGATCGAAGTTGAGTGGCAGAACGGCCAGACATGGCTGGATCGTGCTGGCAACTTCCTGCCTTACGGCGCGAAAGTGGTTGAGCGTTATACACCGGTTACAGAAAACCACGTTCGTTACGAAGCAACGATCACCGAGCCAGAAACCTTTACTGAGCCATTCACAATCTCACTCATGCTCTACCGCCAGATGGAAGAGGATGCGCAGATCATGGACTTCAACTGCGTTGCTTTTGTTGAAGAGCTGCTGCACGGCCAGCTGCGCAAGAACCCACTGCAGAAACCGGTTGAGCCACCTGAAACCGGAGGCAACTAATGCCCTCAACTCTCAAAACATGGCTGGCCATTTCGGCCAGCCTGGCGATCATGGCCTCCCCGGCCGCTCTGGCGCAAGAGGCTATGCCTTCCGCTCCTGAGGCCTGGGACCCTGATTACGAGCCACCGCGCATGCCAGATGGCACGCCAAGCTTTCAGGGTGTCTGGTCCAAGGCATCCCTGACGGTTCTGGAGCGCACCCCGCAATTCGACGGGCTTGTCATTTCGCCTGCAGTCGCAACAGCGATTGAGCAGGGTCGCGAAAAGGCGATGGAAGCATCCAATCAGCCGACCGATCCGAATGAAGGTGCACCAGAAGCCGGCAACAATGTCGGCGGCTACAACACCTTCTGGATGGACCCCGGCACGCATTTTGGTGTGATCGATGGTGAGATCCGCTCTTCCTGGATCGTTGATCCGGAAGACGGACAGATTCCATACACAGAAGCTGGTGAGGCCGAAGCAACGGCTGCTGTCAGCAATATGCGTAACAATTTCGATGATCCGGAAGTTCGCTCTGCGGGTGAGCGTTGCACGGTGGGCTTCGGCTCAACGGGCGCTCCGCCAATGCTGAACGTGCTTTACAACAACCACATCCAGTTCTTCCAGACACCAGATGTTGTCTCTGTACTCGTCGAAATGAACCACAATGCACGCATGATCCGCATTGGTGACGAACATCGCTCAGATGATCTTCACCAGTGGCTCGGTGACTCCGTCGGCAGCTGGGATGGTGATACGCTCGTGGTAGAAACCACGAACTTCCACCCACATAACTCGGTCCGCACGGCTATCCGTCATGAGGTCTATCTTCAGCCGGATTCCGTTGTCGAAGAGCGGTTCACGCGCGTGTCTGATGACGCGATCCTCTATGAGTTTACCGTCACAGACCCGGATCTGTTCACACAGCCCTGGAAAGGCGAAATGCCGCTCTGGAAAACAGATGGACCGATCTACGAATACGCATGCCACGAAGGTAACCACGCTCTGCCCGGTATCCTCGCCGGCGCACGGCGCAAGGAAACTGTCGCGGCAAACGGGTCGTCTTCTGGCGGCCAGTAAGCCATCAATCAGGATGCAGCAGTTGAACACTGACTTCACGCAATCTTGTGTTTCAACTGCTGTCCCTTCCCTGCGACACTCCCTGAATGCAGGAACATTGGAAGATGGACATATGAGAAGCTTTCTCCGCACATGCCTCATTACGACGGCCTGCGTCCTGTCCACGTCATCTTTTGCGAATGCTCAATCGGTGTCCAGCGAGCCGCCCCCGGCCTGGGATCCGAACTATGAACCTGAGCGCCTTTCCGACGGTACACCGAGCTTTGCTGGCGTCTGGTCAAAGGCCTCTCTGACCACGCTCGAACGTCCCGACCTGTTTGAAGAGCTGGTGATCCCGCCGCGCCCCGCTCGCATTCTCGAAATGCGAAACCAGCAGGCCACAGCAGACGCAAACCGGCCAACCGATCCCGACGCCGGCGGCCTGGAATCAGGCGGCGGCGTTGAAGCTTATAACAATTTCTGGATGGACCCTGGCGCCCACTACGCCATTATAGACGGTGAATTCCGGTCTTCCTTCATCACCGACCCTGAAAACGGCCAAGTCCCTTATTCCGAAAACGGTCGCAAGATCATCGCGCAGTCTCGCCTGGGACGCGGACGCGCCGACCATCCCGAAGAACGCTCATCTGGTGAACGCTGCACCGTCGGCTTTGGCTCAACGGGCGGTCCGCCTATGCTGAACGTGCTCTACAATAATAATATCCAGTTTTTTCAGGATGAAGATGTCGTCTCCATTCTGGTGGAGATGAACCACGATGCGCGGATGGTACGTCTTGGCGGCGAATTCCGCTCTGACGAACTGAAACAGTGGCTGGGCGATTCCGTGGGTCATTGGGACGGCGATACGCTGGTCGTCGAAACCACCAATTTTCACCCGGATCATTCGGCTCGCGGCTCGATCCGGAATTTTCTGTTTCTGAAATCGGATTCACATGTCGAAGAACGCTTCACGCGCGTGTCTGAGGACGTGATTCTCTATCAGTTTACAGTCACAGATCCAGACCTCTTCACTCAGCCCTGGACCGCAGAATTGCCGCTGATGAAGACTGACGGTCCGATCTATGAATATGCCTGCCATGAGGGGAATTACTCACTTCCCGGAATCCTGGCTGGCGCCAGACGCGAAGAGGCCGAAGCCGCACGGGCTGGGGCACCGGCTTCGTCAGGGAGCAGATAAGTGTTAGGGTGGGCCAGAACGGATTGGCCGTACTCTCAATAGAAGATGCCGGGGCAAAAGAACTCCGTCATCACATAAACAAACGCGAACAACTCAATCAGGGAGACGCTCGGATGAAGTCCAATTTCAAGAAATGCCTGGCTGCAACAGCCAGCCTCATGATGCTGGCAGCACCTGCTGCAATGGCTCAGAATGGTCCACAACCATGGGATCCAAATTACGAACCGCCACGCCTGTCTGATGGCACACCAGACTTCTCAGGTGTCTGGGATAAAGCCAGCATGACCGGCATTGACCGCCCACCACAGTTCAAAGACCTGGTTGTTCCGCCAGAAACGGCTCGTGCGATTGCAGATGCAAACAGCGCACGTATGGAAGCAGCCAACGCGCCAACAGATCCAAACGAAGGCGCGCCAGAAGCTGGCGGAAACCCGGGTGGTTATAACGCATTCTATATTGATGCCGGCGATGGCCTTGGTGTTGTAAACGGCGAATACCGCTCGTCCTGGATTGTGGATCCGGCTGATGGCCAGCTTCCATACAGCGAAGAAGGCCGCGCCGAAATGGAAGAAGCGGTCGCGCTGTCCTGGCACAATTACGACAACCCGGAAAACCGTTCAGCCGCTGAACGCTGCACAGTTGGTTATGGCTCCACGGGCGCTCCACCCATGCTGAACGTGCTCTACAACAACCACATTCAATTCTTCCAGGCGCCCGATAGTGACATTATCTCGATCCTCGTCGAGATGAACCACAATGCCCGCATGATCCGCATGAATGCTGAACACCGCGACGAAGCGCTTGACCCATGGCTGGGCGACTCAATTGGCTATTGGGATGGCGACACACTGGTCGTGGAAACAACAAACTTCCACCCGGATGTCTCTCAGCGTTCTTCTCAGGCACAACGCTTCTATCTTCAGCCAGACACGCATGTTGAAGAGCGTTTCACTCGCGTAGCAGACGATACGATCTTCTACGAATACACCGTCACAGACCCGGATCTGTTCACTCAGCCATGGAAGGCCGAAATGCCAATCCGTCGCGCTGAAGGTCCGATTTACGAATATGCATGCCACGAAGGTAACCACTCACTGCCAGGCATTCTGGCCGGTGCACGCCGTGAAGAAGCTGATGCTGCTGCAGCAGACGCTGCTGGCTCAGCTTCCAGCGGGAGCCACTAAAACCTGAAAGCTCATAACACATAAGGGAGTCCCACGATGAAAGCGTTGATGAAGACCTGTCTGATCGCCTCAGCCAGTTTCCTCGCCCTGACCACACCCACGGCACTCGCCCAGGAAAAGGTCGCGGCCGCGCCGGAAAAGTGGGACCCCGATTATGAGCCCCCTCGCATGCCTGACGGCACACCTAGCTTTGCTGGCGTCTGGTCCAAGGCCTCTCTGACCGTACTTGAGCGCGGCTCCCAATTTGACGATCTGGTAATCGCGCCCGCTCAGGCGCGGGCGATCGAACAGGGCAATGCTCAGCGTCGAGAGGCCGCAGACCAGCCATCGGATCCAGATGCTGGCGCGCCAGAAGCCGGCAACAATCCCGGCGGTTACAACTCGTTCTGGACTGATCCTGGAACAAACATCGGCGTGATTGACGGCGAGTTCCGCTCTTCCTGGATCATTGATCCGGCTGACGGAAAGATTCCCTATACAGAAGCGGGCCAGAAAGAAGCTTTCGACGCCCGTCAGGAATCCCGCGAGAATTTTGATGATCCGGAAATCCGCATGGCAGGTGAGCGCTGCACTGTGGGCTTCGGCTCTACCGGCACACCGCCCATGCTAAACGTGCTCTATAACAATCATATCCAGTTTTTTCAGGATGATGACGTCATCGCAGTCCTCGCTGAGATGAACCACAATGCACGCATGGTGCGCATGAACGACGATCCCCTTCCTGCCGAAATGAACCCCTGGCTCGGCGACTCCGTCGGTCACTGGGAAGGCGACACGCTGGTCGTCAAAACGACCAACTTCCACCCTCAGAATTCTGTCCGCTCTGCAATCCGACACTATCTCTACCTGCAGCCGGACTCAGAAGTCGTCGAGCGCTTCACGCGAGTTGCAGACGACGTGATCCATTACGAGTTCACCGTGACCGATCCGGATCTGTTCACTCAGCCATGGACAGCGGAAATGCCGCTTTGGCGAACAGATGAGAATATCTACGAGTATGCCTGCCACGAAGGAAACTATGCGCTTCCTGGTATTCTGGCAGGAGCGCGCCGGAAAGAGATGGAAGCCGTCCAAATGGAGAAATCCGACCAGGCTGACGGCTAGCCCTTCCCGAGTACCTCAAGCAGTTCTGCAGCCCGCCTGTCTCAGGCGGGTTGTTTCGTTTGGGCATCATCTCACGGACGGCTGCGCCCTCTGGGGCGGGGTGCAGATCATCAAGAATTATTGATCCCGCGTGAGACAGTTTTCACCCCGATACACGCTCTTGCCCCCCTGTTTATTTAACGATAGCTGACTATATTTTTATGGCTATATACATAAAATACAATTCAGGGAGACATAAGATGAGCTTTTCGATCAAGACCGCCTTAATCACGGCAACCAGCGCCCTTGTGCTCGCCGGAACGCCTGCTTTCGCCCAGTCCGAGGCATCCACAGCACCAACACCCTGGAATGAGGACTATGAGCCACCACGTCTGAGTGACGGCACGCCAAGTTTTGAGGGCGTCTGGTCTCAAGGCTCGCTCACTGTTCTGGAGCGATCGCCACAGTTTAAGGGTCTGACTCTGTCGCCTGAACGCGCCGCAGCCATTGAGCAGGGACGCGAAAAGGCGATGGAAGCATCGAACCAACCGACAGATCCCGATGAAGGCGCACCGGAAGCTGGTGGCGATGCGGGCGGATACAATACCTTCTGGATGGACCCCGGCACACGTTTCGGCGTCATTGATGGTGAAATCCGTACCTCATGGATTGTCGAACCTTCTGACGGGCAGATTCCCTATACCGAAGCCGGGAGGGAGGAATCTGTCATCGCACGCACAGCAGCACGTGAAAACTTCGATGACCCTGAAATCAGGATGGCGGGCGAACGTTGTACTGTAGGCTTTGGCTCGACGGGCACACCGCCCATGCTGAACGTGCTCTACAACAACCATCTTCAGTTCTTTCAGGCACCGGATGTCGTCTCTATCCTCGTCGAGATGAACCACAATGCCCGGATGGTCCGCATCGGTGGCGAACATGAATCGAGCATCCTGCATCGCTGGCTGGGAGATTCAGTCGGTCATTGGGACGACGACACACTCGTCGTTGAGACAACTAACTTCCATCCGCAGAACTCTGCTCGTGCGGCGCTCCGCCACTATGTTTACCTGCAGCCAGACTCGGTCGTTGAGGAGCGATTTACCCGAGTTGCCGATGACGTGATCCACTATGAATTTACCGTGACAGACCCTGATCTGTTCACTCAGCCTTGGAAGGGCGAAATGCCCCTGTGGCGTGCAGAAGGGCCGATTTACGAGTATGCCTGCCATGAAGGAAACTACGCGCTGCCGGGCATTATGGCTGGTGCAAGACGAAAAGAAGCTGAGGCCGCTTCAAGCGCAAGTGAACAGCCCTCAGCTGGCAATTAAGGCATAGACACGATACAGTCATTCAGTTGAAATTCATGTGGGTCATGATATTACACTAACATAAAGTGGCTCACACACTTTAGTCAGGAGGCAAATTAATATGTTTAAGAAAATGGGGAAACGCACCATTGCCGGTCTCGGTAGCATTACAGCTGCTGCAGCACTCGCAGGCGCCGCATACGCGCACCACGCATTCTCTGCAGAGTTCGACGCTGACGCGCCAGTTCTGCTCAAAGGTAAAGTGACAAAAGTGGAATGGGTGAACCCACACACTTGGATTCACATCGACCACGTCGATGAAGAAACTGGCGAAACCGTCGCATGGATGGTTGAAGGTGGTACACCAAACACGCTTCTCCGCGCCGGTCTGACTCGTCGTACACTCAAGCCAGGTACAGAACTTGTTGTTCGTGGTTATCAATCTATCGACCGTCTCTGCGCACCAGCGTGTAAGGCGAACGGTCGTGACGTGACCTTCCCGAACGGTGAAAAAATGTTCGTTGGTTCTTCAGGCACGGGTGCACCAGACGACGGTGCGAACCCAGACCGATAGATCTTCGTCAGATCTGAGACCTGTTCAAAGGCCGCTCAAATGAGCGGCCTTTTTATTTGCGCCCCTCTTCCTGAGCTTCGGTCACTCATGCCGCACAGGCCTGCAGCTTTTACTCAGACGAGACATCAAGCCTTCCAGTCATTGAAACGAAGCATTACTCCCGCACTCCCGCGGCGCCTGCCAGCCTCTTTCGGCCCAACACTCATTCACGACAGCCCAAAGCGCGTCTTGCGCAGGTCTGCCCCTCCACCATCGTCAGAAAGCGAGTTCGAAAGCGGCTACGGCTGGCATCCACTGCAGGCAAAAGAAAAGCCCGGGCTTTCACCCGGGCTTCGCGACACAATGATATCGGCACACAAAGTTACCAGAAGGCGATCCAGCGACCAGAGATCGCCGTAGAGGCCCAAAGGAAAATGCTGATCGCAGCGACGATGCGCATTGCGAGAGGCTGTTTGTCCATGCCCATGCCCGCCCAGGCCACGAGCCCGGTGACGAACGCCACCAGCATCATGCCCAGAATTTGTGGCTGGAAGAACGCGCCGATGCCCATGCCGTTCATGTCTTTCTCGGTCATATAGTCGATGCCAGAAAGCAGGAACGCCACCGTAATCAGGCCGACCACGACCGCGAAGACAACCGGCAGCGATACGAGCTGCGGCAGGCGCCGTACCGGTGCCGTGACGGATGCTGGAAGGAGCGAAGGCGCAAAAACCAGACCTGCGAGAATGAACACGAAGATCAGGTAAGCCTGACGCGCGCCGAAAAACCAGTCCGTCAGATTGATCCAGGACAGCCAGAACACAACCATGGAAACGGCAAGGCCAATCCAGGCTGTGATCGTTAGCTTGCCTTCATTGCGGATCACCGCATCACGCGTTGTGAAGGTGAAGACAATCGCCGCGAACAAAGACGCCATCTTGAGCCAGAATGGCGGGCTGTTATACACGCGCATCACTTGGCCGAGCGCCAGAAGCACACCTGAGAAGATCAGGCCGACAGCCGCCCAGATCAGGAAGGGCCGCATTTTCTCGTTGAGGGTCTGTGGCGATTGAGCCGAAATCCCTGGCCCAATAATCCGCAGGTCCGAAATGATCACGGCACCGCCCAGAATGGCGAGCGCGACAAGGTGGATACACCCCGCCATAGGCGTGAAGTACCAAGCCTTTTTTACGGCTCCGGAAATAGGACCCTGATCGATGCTTTCAAAGATCGGCTGGATATTGTTCGCCATAAAGTCGGCGTTTCCAGCAAGGTTGAACAGGAAATCATACAACATCAGTGGCCTCCCAATTGTGGGCAATCCTGGAACACATAGAATATGCCGCCATCATCAAGTGTCTGGCAGTGGAACCAGTCACCATAAGCAATCAGACGGCCAACGATGACGACAAGGATCCATGACGTCAGTGAAATCAACGCAATCATGCGCGCGCTCTTCGGCGGCTTTTCGGCATTGTCCCACTTCTCCTGATTGTGCTGGACCCGGAAGTGGAAGACGACAATGTTGATCATCGCCAGAGCAATAATGATCAGCTTAATGCGGAAATAGAAGTTGTTATAATAGGTCAGTGGCTTGGCGTAGAACAATAGTACACCGGTTACCACCAGGATCCCGAAACCGAGCATCGTCAGCGGCAGGACTTTACGGTCAATGGCCGAGATCGGTGTCTTTGTGAACAGGACGCCCATCAGCCTCAGGTCCACGACAAGAATTGTGCCCACGAAAAGCATCAACGTCATAACGTGTGATGCTTCCAGGGCTGGCCAGACCAGCAGGGACTCACGGAGCGCAATGCTCCAGTCCGTGCCGTTCAGCCACAGCATAAAGTCTCTCACTTTTATTTCTCCCCAGTAATTGGTTGCGGAATTTCACCGCCATCCCGAAACAGTGTCGCCGCAGTATAAAAACCTCGGCTCGACAAACTGATCTCAATCGGCTCGGTACTCAGATTTTCCCAGTACCAGCCGTGAATGCCCTGATAAGGCGCAGTGTAACTGCCTGAGACCCCCTCACTCTCAGAAATCATGAAACTGTCGGAGACTTCCTCTCCGTCGATCTCCGCATCCGTGTGAAAGTCATAATCGATGGGGGCGCTTGCCGACCATGTGTAGATCAGTGACGCACCCTCCTTAAGTGTGTATTTGTATTCAAGATTTTCGTAGGGCAGCAGGGTCCAGGTTTTCTGGTCGCNCATCATCTCGCCGTTCTCGACCTCATGATAGAGCTCGGTCTGGGCGCTTTCTTCAGACAGCGCAGACAGGCCGGTCAGACGCCCNAACCCCGTTGGGTCGAANCCGAATTCGGCTGGCCAGACAGCAAGCACAAGAACAATCAGCGCTGCGGCTGCGGAAAAGAGCAGGGGTTTAATCGGGCTGCGTTTTGTCTCGGCCATATCAACCACCTCCATTTGTCAGAAATGCATAGCTATGCTGACCGAACAGCACGAAGCCTGCGAACATCAGAACACAGTTTGCGTACCAGGCCTGACGCTCAAATCCGTTCGCCATGCGCCAGATATTCAGAAGGCTAACCACAAAGATCAGAACCAGGACCTGGCCCATTTCCACGCCAATATTGAAGCTGATCATGTTCCAGAACAGACCTTCATCCGAAACCGACAACGCCTGAAGCTTGGTCGCCAGGCCTGTACCATGCGCCAGTCCGAACGCGCCCACCGCCCATTTCGGGTCAATGCGCAGCGTGCCAAAACCGCCGATATTGTCGTAGGCTTTGTAGACAACTGAGAGCCCGATGATCGCATCAACGAGATACTCATTGGCGTGAAACCCGCCCAGAACGCCGCCCAGCAGCGTCAGGCTGTGTCCGAGCGTGAACAGGCTGACATAAACAAGAATGTCCCGGAATTCCCGGAGGAAGAAGACAACACCGATCAGAAACAGGACATGGTCTATGCCGGTAACCATGTGTTTGGCGCCAAGATAGAGAAACGGAATTGGCGCGAAGCCAGAAATCGATTCAATATATCCAGCGTTTCTGGCCGACACGTCATGTGCAAACGCCGGCAGATTCAGGCACGCAACAGCTACGAGCCCAAGCGCGAGCAGAATCACCCAGCGGTCTGGTCCATGGGCACGCATAGTGCGCACGGAGAGATATGCGGCGGTCGGCAGGATCATCCGTCCTGACGCATCCCTGGCGCATAGCGCTGGTGGCAGGCACGGCAGGCGCGATAAATATCACCACCTGATTCAAATACCCCATCTTCATCCTGCGCGATCGCGGCTTCCTTAGCTTCGCCAGCAAAAACAATCACGCTTTCAGCGATCGCGATCCACTCTTCATCGCCGCCGGAATATTCCTCGGACTGAAGCTTGCGCGTTACAGCAATCACCTCATCAGCGGCCTCAGCCATCGCGGCCCATTCCTCATCCGTTTTGGGAAACAGAGAGACTTCACCCTCTTCTGTGAGCTCCCATCCCGAATGCTGCCAAATGCCGTCCGTGGCCGGGTCAAGCTCATCATTCATGAGGGTGAGCGTGCGCTCGAGCCTTGCTTCTTCGCTGTCGCCGCCAGAACACGCCGTAAGCAGGGTGGCCGCCAGGGCCATAATCATGAACCGATACACCTGTTTCATCCTTACCACTCCAACAGCACGAAAACCGCACCTTCTATGCGCTCCGACCAGATGACGGGACAGGGTGACAGGCAGGTTTCTTGTTGGCGTAAGGCAGAATGGCTTACAAATAACACGTACGCACAACCTCAGATGTGCGGACCTCCCATATTCCCTGATCCCTCTTTTCGGGGCCTTGAGACTTTCACCTACCCTTACTCCAGAGAAAGTGATAGTCAACTAACTCCATATACACTGCCAGTGACGCTTCTGTGATCGCAGCTCTGCAAGCCAGGGCTTTGAGCCCCCTTTTCTTTGCTTTCTTTGAGGAAATGCGGCAGGAGCATCGGGTAAGAGAAAGACCCCGAATGCGAATTCACACTTTCGGGAAAAGACATAAAGGAAGGGAATCCCGATGGAAGCAGATTTCAAAAACATGTTTTCGGTGAAGGGCAAGACTGTTGTCGTCACAGGTGGCTCACGCGGTATCGGAGAAATGATCTCGGCCGGGTTTCTCGCAGGCGGCGCGAAGGTCTTCATTTCATCCCGCAAGGCTGACGCCTGCGACGCCGCGGTTGAGCGCCTTAAAGCCTATGGCGAGGATGTCGCTGCCATCCCATCGGATCTCTCGCACATGGATGGCATCAATCATCTTGCAACAGAACTCGGAAAACAGACCGACAGCATTGATGTTCTCGTAAACAATGC
>PABS01000071.1 GCA_002699325.1 Ponticaulis sp.
AGCGAAAGCGCGGGAGGATATTCTCACGCCGATTGCGAAATCCTGGCCAACTGACACCGCCATCGATGTCACCAGCATGGGCGTGCAGGTGCATGGCGGTATGGGCTATATGGGCGAAACAGAAGCCGCCCAATTTTTCCGCGACTCACGTATCCCGCCAATCTATGAGGGCACGAACGGAATTCAGGCGATTGATCTGATCGGACGTAAGCTTGGCATTGAGGGTGGGCAGGCAATCCATGGCCTGTTCGCTGACCTGACTGGCGAGGTCGAGAAGCTGACATCTTCAGACGATCAGGAGATCGCGGGCATGGCCCAGGCGCTCTCTGAAGGGCTTGAGCTGCTTCAGGAAGAGACACGCTGGCTTCAGTCGCAGAATGAGCCGTTTTCTTCCCTGATGGGTGCGACGGCTTATCAGCGCCAGATCGGCTCACTGCTGGCCAGTATCTACATGCTGCGCGGCGCGGCGAACGCAAAAGCGGCTGGCACGCGTGATGCCGACGAACAGCTTGTGCTTGCTAAAGTGTTCGCCGCCTTCGAACTGCCGGGCTATGCGAGCGCAAAAACGAAAGTCAGGCTCTCTGACGTGCTTTCGTCTGAGATGAGCGAAAAGCTTGTCGGTATCGAAGCCTAGGAAATAAAAAAGGCGGGCCTGAGCCCGCCTTTTTTATCAGATACCGCCGAAGGTCAGCGACTTGATTTCGAGATAGTCATCCAGGCCGTGGTGTGAGCCTTCGCGGCCCTGACCAGATTCTTTCACACCACCGAACGGAGCCATCTCATTTGAGATGATGCCTTCATTGATGCCGACCATGCCATATTCCAGCGCCTCGGCCACGCGCCAGCAGCGGGCGACGTCCTTGGAATAGAAGTAAGAGGCAAGGCCAAACTCGGTGTCATTCGCCATTTGAATGGCTTCTTCATCTGTCTTGAAGGTGAAGACCGGTGCGACCGGGCCGAAGATTTCCTCAGAGAAGACGCGCATCTCACGGGTGGCATCGGTGAGGACCAGCGGCTTGGAATAGCATTCGCCATTTGGCGTGGATGGGCCTTCGTGGACCTTCGCGCCCTTGCTCACGGCGTCTTCAACGAATTCAGCGACGGTTTTTGCAGCCTTCGTAGAGACAAGCGGACCAAGGTCCACGCCGTCATCCATGCCGTTGCCGACTTTCAGTGCATTCGTCGCAGCCAGCAGCTTCTCGACGAAGGCGTCCTTCACACTCTCATGAACAAGAATGCGGTTCGTGCACACGCAGGTCTGGCCGGCATTGCGGAATTTCGAGGCCATCACGCCTTTCACGGCGAGATCCAGATCACCATCCTCGAAGATGATGAATGGTGCGTTGCCGCCCAGCTCCATAGAGAGGCGCTTCAGCGTGCCGACACACTGTTCGGTGAGGATCTTGCCGACACCCGTTGAGCCAGTGAAGGACAGCTTCTTGACGATCGGACTGGAGGTCAGCTCGCCGCCAATGGCGCGGGTATCACCACAGACAATGTTCACGACGCCTGGAGGGATGCCCGCCCGGTCACAAAGCTCGGCAATTGCCAGCGCTGAAAGCGGTGTTTCACTGGCGGGTTTGCAGACCACTGTGCATCCCGCTGCAAGCGCTGGAGCAATCTTGCGCGTCAGCATGGCATTTGGGAAGTTCCATGGCGTGATGAGGGCTGCAACGCCGACAGGCTGGCGGATGACCACCACACGCTTATCCGGTGAGGGCTGGGTCATCACCTCGCCATAGATGCGCTTCGCTTCTTCGGCAAACCATTCGATATAGTTGGCGCCATAGGCGATTTCGCCGCGCGCTTCGGCCAGCGGCTTGCCCTGTTCCAGTGTGAGGATGCGGGCCAGATCTTCCTGGTTTTCCATCATCACATTGAACAGCTTGCGCAGATAAGCAGAGCGTTCTTTCGGTGTTTTGGCGGCCCATTCGGCCTGTGCCGCTTCAGCGGCTTCGATCGCAGCCTTGGTTTCTGGAGCGCCGCAATACGCCAGCTCAGCGATCAGTTCGCCATTCGCCGGATTATCGACGGGAAAAGTCGAACCATCCACAGCGTCAGCCCATTTGCCATCGATATAGGCTTTGGTCTTCAGAAGACCCGGGTCTGACAGTTTCACATCAGCGGTGCGGCGTGTTTCCATTTGGTCATCCATAGTGATCTCTCCGATCCCTCGTGTCTTTGTCTGGGTCTAGAATGCAGCTTCGTAGATTTTGAAAGCGTCTTCGACCGTCACCTTGCGCGGATTGTTCTTCAGAAGGCGCTCCTGAAGCATCGCCTCTTCGGCAAGTGACTGCAGGTCGTTCGCCTGGACGCCTGCTTCGCGCATTTTCTGCGGCAGGCCGACATCCTTACTCAGCTGCTCAAGCTGGTCACAGAACCATGCTGAGATTTCCGCCTCATCTCCATCCGGCACGCCATCAAAACAGATCGGTGCCAGTTCAGCATACATTTCCTTCGCATGTGAGGAATTGAAGCGCAGAACGTGGGGCAGGAGCAGCGCATTACTTGTACCATGCGGCACGTGATATTTTGCGCCCAGCGGATAGGCGAGGGCGTGTACCGCGGCCACTGGGGCGTTAGCAAAGGCCTGGCCGGCCAGGCAGGCGCCGAAGAGCATGTTCTGGCGGGCTTCAAGATTTGTCCCGTCTTCGATAACCGGCTTGAGGTTCTTCGACAGAAGTTCGAGCGCCTTCACGGCAAGCATGTCAGAGTAGGGGTTTTTCTGGATCGAGCTGGTATAGGCCTCAATCGCGTGAACCATGGCGTCCACACCTGTTGCTGCGGTAACAATCGGCGGCAAGCCAGTCGTCAGTTCAGCGTCGAGCAGGGCAACATCCGGATAAAGGACCGGCGAGACAACACCAGACTTTGTGCTTGGGCCGGTCGTGACAATCGCAACAGCTGTCACTTCAGATCCAGTACCTGCAGTCGTCGGGATAAGGATCAGCGGCAGGCGCTCACCCTTCACATTGTTGACCCCATAAATGTCTTCGAGTTTCTCATCAGACCGGAGCAGAAGCGCCACCAGCTTTGCCGCGTCCATAGAGCTTCCGCCGCCATAGCCGATCACGCCATCGGCGCCATGCTCGCGGGCCATTTCCAGACAGCTCATAATGGTCTCAACTGGCGGGTCGGCAACCACTTCGGTGAACAGCGCATAATCGAGGCCCGTGCCATCAAGGCCAGCCGTCAGCTTGTCCAGCAGGCCAACCTTCACAATGCCAGGATCAGTTACGATGAGCGGACGCTTAAAGCGGAGCTGAGAACAGACTTCGCCAATGCGTTTGATGCCGCCGATTTCGTTGATGATGGATCGGGTTGTATTGAAAGTGAAAGAGGTCATTTGACGTACGTTTCCAAAACCTGAGTGTGCGAATTCTAACGTTCAGTGTTGTCTGCTATACCTAAAAACAGACACTGTCGCCCATGGCTGTCTACACAAATTGTTTATGCAGTTCAGGACGGATCGTCTGATTCCGAGTATTTTTCTGATACGGCTTTCCAGCCTGCCAGGATGAACCGTGTCCAGAAATCAGATGCTTCATCAACATCGACCTTGCCCAGACGCAGGGAGCCTTCTGCGCCGCGAAGGGCAGAGATCGTCATAAGAACGCCCATACGGGCCACGTTCTCCGGCAAGCCATAGGTTTCCATATGACGCTGGACCCAATAGGTATTGGCGTCTTTTGAAAACCGTTTTGCCATTTCGGCGGCTTCGCCGCCGGCCACCTGCGCCTCGCTGAGAAGAAGGTGGTAGAAACGGCCGCGTTCCTCAAGATACTCAAAGTGTCGCCGTATATAGATGCGATGGGCGTCTTCGGTAGAAGTTTCTTCTGACACGAGGCCGTCCTGACGGCCGATGACAAGATCAAATTCGCGATTCAAAAGGGCTACGAAAATCTGCTCACGGGTCGGAAAGTATCTGTGCACCAGCGGCCGGCTGACGCCAGCTTCGGCTGCGACTTCGTCAAGGGTGAAGTGGGCAGACTGTGATGACTGAATAAGGCGTGTCGCCGCATCAAGGATCAGATTCCGACGTACTTCAGGGTCAAGCCGTTTGGCCCGTTGCCGCGTTCGCTTTGCCGGTTTGTCAGTTGTCGTGTCGGTGTCCGTTTTCAAATCAATCAGCCAGTTTCGAGTAAGCGAGCACAAGTTCGCGCAAATTCTATCAGACCGTCGCCGGTATGCAGTGTATGGTAGAGCGTGCTGCAGGACCTCCGCAAGCCTTCTCCTCATCCTGTGAAGGTTAAGCTTCAGGAAATTGTGAACGCTGACGACCTGTCTGAGCTCAGTGATATAATTGACAATGCGTCACTATTGCGGTCTCCTCAACCTTAAAAGATACATAAAGATCGGAGGAAGCATTGCTCAGGCGAATTATGATGCCAGGCATTGTCAGTGCTGTCGCAGTGGGCAGCGTTTTGTCGTACGCGGCATTCGCTGACGGAAAGCCGACCAGCCACAAAGGCGCGTCATCGAACAGCGCATCTCCAAGCGCCATGACTGTTGCGCTGGATGAAAAAGAACTCGCGAAAGTGGGCGAGCGGGACGAATTCGTCTCTGCTTATCGCCGTCTGACAGAGTCTCAATATCGCAATACGATTGCAGATATTTTCGGACCCGAAATTGAGCTCTCGGCCCGTTTCGAGCCTGAAATGCGCCAGGATGGGCTGCAGGCGGTCGGCAATGCTGATCTCTCTGTGACAACAACCGGTCTAGAGCAGTATTTCAGTCTTGCGCGATCTATTGCTCAGCAGGTGATGGCTGACGAACGACGCGATGAACTGGTCGGTTGTGCCGTGGACGGCGCGTTGGCCAAAGCACAAGCGTGCGCGAAGGAGTTCTTCAAAGAAACCGGAAAGGAACTCTACCGGCGTCCGCTGACAGGCTCTGAATTTGATACTGTCATGTCCATCTGGAGCTCTGCGGCAGACGGTAAAGAGAATTATCGTCAGGCCTTTGAGCTGGCGCTTGTCAGCATGCTTGTCTCTCCAGAGTTTCTCTTCCGGACAGAGGTTGCAGAGCGCGTCGGGGACAGCGATCAATTCAGAATGGACGCGTATTCCAAGGCTTCCCGCCTGTCTTACTTTCTCTGGGATACCGCGCCCGATGAGGAATTGATTGCAGCAGCAGAGCGCGGCGATCTGCACACCTCCGAAGGCCTGATCGAACAGGTTGACCGGATGATGGGGGCAGAGCGCTTCGATGAGGGCGTGCGCGCCTTCTTCACCGACATGCTCTTTTTTGAACATTTCGATACCGTAACGAAAGACTCGCAGACCTATCCGAAGTTTTCTCAGGCTGTGGCCAATAGTGCTCGTGAAGAGACGCTTCGGTTCCTCGTCCAGCTGCTTGTGGAGAATGATGGTGATTATCGTGATATCTTCACGAGCCGTGAGACAGTGATTAACCGGTCTCTGGCGGCTGTCTACAACGTCCCCTATCCGTCCAGGGAAGACTGGACGAGCTTTGAGTTCAGCGAAGACTCTCAGCGNTCGGGCGTGTTGACCCAGGTGACATTTACCTCGCTTTTTTCCCACCCGGGTAGCTCCTCACCAACGCTTCGCGGCAAGCACATTGCCGAGATTTTCCAGTGCACCAAAATTCCTGANCCGCCAGCCGATGTGGACTTTTCCAAGGTGCAGGCGCTGGAAGAGGGAACGGTCCGCGAGCGCCTTGATGCGCACCGCTCAGACCCAACCTGCGCCTCTTGCCACATTCTGATGGACCCTGCCGGTCTGGCACTCGAAAACTTCGATAGCATCGGCCAGTTCCGCAAGCTTGAGAATGGTAAGCCGATCGATGTCAGCGCTGATATCTTCGGCCAGAAGTATGAGGGTGCNCCGGGCATTGGCCANTATNTGCATGATGACCCGCAGACCTCGGCTTGCGTCGTGCAAAANGCCTATAGCTANGGCGTTGGTCGTCCCTATGACTATCAGGATGCCGGTTTCGTTCAGNCCGTACAGTCCCAGTTCGAAGAGAATGGCTACAAGCTGAAAGGTCTTTTCCGGTCCATTCTCACTGATCCGAAATTCTATGATGTCGTAGTTCCTGATGGGTTGGAGCGCGCAAAGACATCCGCACAAATCGAGACGCAAGACGTCGCTCAGGGAGGACTCAAATGACAAACCGCTTCAATCGACGTTCGCTTCTCAAAGGTGTCCTCAGCGGCGGCGCTGCTGTTACGCTCGGTCTGCCCATGCTGGATCAATGGATGAACGCGCATGGCGAGACCCTCGCCAGCGGCGCGCCAATCCCAACCCGCTTCGGCACTTATTTCTGGGGTCTGGGCCTGACGGACACACCCGCAGGCGGCAGCCGCTGGGTGCCGCGCAAGGTGGGCTATGATTATGACATCATGCCCGAGCTTGAGACCTTCGCGCCGCTGAAGGACAAGGTCTCGGTCTTTTCTGGTTTCCGTGTCATTGGAGACGGGCGTCCGAACCTCGTGCACTGGAGTGGACATGCGGCCATTCTCGGCGGTGGAGCACCTGAGAAAACCGGCCAGATGGTCGGACCATCTTTCGATAACAAAGTTGCTGACGCAATCGGAGCGACCACCCGTTTCCGGAAGCTCGATATCGCACCGTGTGGCGATCCAAAGGCGAACTATTCCACACGCACGGGCAAAAGTTTCGCGACGCCAGAGACCACACCGCTGGACCTCTATATGCGCCTGTTTGGCGAAGGGTTTCAGGACCCGAACGATCCGAACTGGAAACCAAATCCGGATATCATGCTACGCAAGTCTGTGCTCTCTGCCGTGGGCGAGCAGCGCCGGGCTCTGATGGCTGATGTCGGACGTAATGATCAGATCAAGCTCGACCAGTATTTCACGTCACTTCGTGAGATTGAAAACCAGCTCGCCATGCAACTCGAAAAGCCTGCCGAAGCTGAAGCCTGCGCCATGCCGAAAAATCCGGGTGAAGGCAAAAATTCGATCACGGTCGATGTGGTGAACCAGAATACGAAAGTCATGTCGAAGCTTCTGGCGATGGGCCTTGCCTGTAACCAGACCCGCGTCTTCAATATGGTTCATACCCCCGGCACATCGACGACCTATGTCGCCGGTGAAGCCAAGACCTATCACCAGATTACCCATGACGAGCCAACCGATGCGGAGCTGGGCTATCAGCCAGAAACCTCGCGCCTGGCAGGCATGGTCATGGAAGGCTTCGGTATCTTCCTGAAAGAGCTCGATGCCATTCAGGAAGGCAATGGCACCGTATTGGACAACTCCCTGGTCATGGCTTTCTCCGACACGGGCTATGCGAAGATCCACTCGCTTGAAAATATTCCGGTCTTCTTTGCTGGTCGCGCAGGTGGCCGCCATAAAGCTGGCTATCACGTTGCCTCCAAAGGCGAGCCCATCTCTCGTCTGTCTCTGACCGCTATGGAGCTTGCTGGCGCATCACCGGGCGAGTTCGGTGAAGGCGCAATGAAAACCTCAAAGCTGGTGGAAGAGGTCATCGCGAAGGGATCAGACAATGCGATTTAATCTGAAGTCGCTCTCGCTTGCTGCTCTGTTCGCCGGCATGGCGGGCGGTTCAGCCATGGCGGACTGGCAGAAATCCTATGTGATTGAATGGTATGAGCCTGCCAATTACTATGGCGCTGAAACCGGTGTGATCGATCCGGGTACGGACTGCCCAGCCGGCACCAATCCGGAAATCGATTATATCCAGGTATTGATGGATGCCGGATATACAGAAGAAGAGGCCCGGTGGCTTCGTGATCCTGAGCATCCCTACAGATTGCCAAATCACGGCTCCAACCAGATGGCCTTTCGCGGCAAAGACCGGGCGAATGTNTACACCCAGCCCTGGACNACGCCAGATCCGGGCCTGACCCCTGTAACGGGCACGATCTCNGAGGGGCTNGACCTCGACGGCGATACAACGAACGGCTTTACCAGCCCGGATGGCCGGACCGGTATCGACAATGAATTCTATCGGACCATTGGCTGCTGGAAGACCTATCGCGGCCCGGACCGCCTGTCGAGCGGCGCCATGACCTTCAACGACGCCATGCGTGAAGGCGCCTGGACAGTCGCCATTGTCGTCACCGGACAGGGCGATGACCCGATGAATGATGATGATGTGCAAGTTGCTTTTTACGACAGCGCTGACTCTCTGGTGAAGGATGGCAATGGCGACATTGCGCATAACTATACCTTCACCGTTGCGCCGAATGAAAAATATGAAGCCATTTTTCCAGCGAAAACCGTCAATGGAACGATCATCTCGACCGAAGCGGTTGATGAGGCCTGGTTTCGCGATCCGTCCTATAACCGTCAGCTCCAGCTATTGAAGGCTCAATTACGCCTCGAAATGAAGGAAGACGGCACGCTGACGGGTGTGTTTGGCGGCTATCGTCCGTGGGAGCCGGTTTATGAAGGCTGGGTCGATGCCCGCGGCACCGTGATTGAGTCCCTGACCTGGGTGAATCTGCCGAGTGTCTGGTATGCGCTGAAACGGAATGCTGACTACAGCCCGGACGGCGCGGATGGNGAAAAGACTCACATCTCATTTGCCATGCGGCTCGATGCTGTTCCGGCCTATGTCATGGTGCCCGACGCCTCCTCTGAGCTGAAAATGGTGAAATCCTTCAGGGATGAAGCGCCGCCATTCGAAGCGCGGGTGAAGCGGTCCTATACGCGCGACGGCCTCGTGCCGGACAAGGATGGTGTGATACTGGCCGGTCCGGATGCGCCGATTGTTCCGCCCACGGTGACCCGCGAGGAATTGAAAGCCCGCCTGACCGCGCAGCAAACAGGGGCCTCCGGCGGACAGTAACCATTCTCCCGGCTGCCGGGCTCTAGCAGCCGGACATCATAAAGAGCGCGCCAGAAAACATGGCGCGCCGGCCGTCAGGAGGGATGGATGAACACGCTGATTTCAAGATTGATCGCTGCCACAGCCTGCAGCGTGAGCCTCACCGGCATTGCGTCGGCTGACTGGACGCGAAGTTACGTCGTCGACTGGTATGAACCGGCTCATTATTACGGCGCTGAAACCGGGATAACCGATCCGGGCACAGATTGTCCGGCTGGCACCAATCCGGAAATCGACTGGGAAGAAGTTCTGATCCGGTCTGGCTACACACCCGAAGAGGCCAAATGGCTTCGCCACCCGGAGCATCCCTATCGCGTGCCCAATCACGGTCAGAACCAGATGGCGTTTCGCGGGGAAAACCGCGCCAATGTCTATCTGGAACCCTGGACGACACCCGATCCCGGCCTGACGGAAGTCTCCGGCGAGATTTCAGAAGGCTTCGATCTGGACGGCAACCCTGAGACCGGATTCGTCAGTCCTGATGGCGTGCCGGGGATTGATAACGAATTTTATCGCACCACCGGCTGCTGGAAATATTATCGCGGCCCGGAACGACGCAGCTATGTCGCAGAGTCCTGGAATGACAGGATGCTTGAGGGTGGCTGGACGGTTGTGGTGGTCATCTCCGGCGAGGGCGATGATCCGATGAACGACGACAATGTTCAGGTCGCCTTCTATGACAGTGCGGACAAGCTTGTTCGTGACGGTACGGGCGCGGTGGCTTCGAATTACACTTTCACCGTGGCACCTAATGAGAAGTACGAGGCCATCTTCCAAGCGCGCTCTGTGGACGGCGAAATCGTCACGAAAGCGCCAATGGATGAGGTCTGGTTCCGGGATACGAGCTACACCAAAGACCTTCAGCTTCTTCAGGCCCAGCTTAAACTCACCATGAACGAGGATGGCACACTCAAGGGTCTGGTTGGCGGGTACAGGCCCTGGGAGCCCGTGCACAATCAGCTGGTAGATGCGCGGGGGTCCGTCATTGAATCTCTGACCTGGATTGAGCTTCCTGCGCTCTGGTATGCACTGAAACGCAATGCCGATTACAGCCCGGAGGGCGCGGACGGTGAGAAAACCCACATTTCTTACGCCATGCGCGTCAGTGCTGTGCCGGCTTATGTGATGCTGGAGGACGCCTCAGACGAGGTTCAGATTGCGCGGTCTTTCCGAAATGAGCCAACGGCGGAGCCCTGGGCGCCCCTTCCAAAGGCTGTCAGCTTTTCGACCGTGACTGTAGAACGCGGAATTGTGCGGGAAAATGATCGGTACTTTCTTGCCGGTCCGGATGCGCCAATCATACCGCCGGATATGACACGCGATGAACTCTTTGCCAGCAAGGCGACTGCAGATGGTGAGGCTGGCGGCCAGTAGAGCGCATCAGCCTTCAAACAATCCATTATCTGACGCTGCCTTCGGGCAGCGTTCTTCGTTTGAGCCCGGCTGAAGCTTGAAGTTTGCAGTGTTAAGACAGACCGCTGTTCCTTGAAAACTATCAGCAAATACAGAGCGCAGACGCTTCGGCGTCCAGGCGATGGCATAGCTGGGATCAAGCGTCGAAATTCGCCGTGTTTTCTCGTCCTGACCATGCAGTTTCAGATTGACTGACATGTGTGGTGTCGATATACCGCGCCTTCCAATTCAGAGTGCGGTCGTGGCGGAATTGGTAGACGCGCACGGTTCAGGTCCGTGTGCCGCAAGGCGTGGAAGTTCGAGTCTTCTCGACCGCACCATTCATCGCATTCGAACTTCGTTCGAAAATTTGATCCAGTGGATCAAATTTCGCGATGAATTGTGTTTGATCCCCGCTCCGCTGTCGCTCCGCGATGGATCGCGCTCAAGGCTGCGATCCAAGCTTATCTGAGCCACCAATCAATCGATTGAAGGGAAAAATTATGTTTGATTTGCCTCACGCCGAGCAGCGGCTCCGGCGGTAGGCCGCTACGCCGCCTAGGCGAACCTGCCTTTAGATCGGCGGTATTGCCAGACTGTAGGCGTGCAGTTGCCAAGTCTGATCTCTCATCGCATCCTTCGATCAAAATATACAAATGGCAGGGATGGGAATGAAGATGGCTTTAAAGCAATTAATGGCCGCGACGGGTCTCGCGATGATGCTGGCAGCATGT
>PABS01000072.1:0-7495 GCA_002699325.1 Ponticaulis sp.
GCTTACAGCAAGGCCTATGACTGCGATCGCACGTCGGCCTTTGGCGGGATTGTTGCGCTAAACCGTCCTCTGGATGCCGAGACAGCGGCCAAGATCACCGAAATTTTCACCGAGGTCGTCATCGCGCCAAGCGCAGATGAGGAGGCCCGCGCTATCTTTGCAAAGAAGAAAAACCTTCGCCTTCTGCTGACTGAAGGACTGGCCGACCCCAGAGCACCGGGCTTGTTTGTAAAAGCTGTGGCGGGCGGCCTGCTAGTGCAGGATCAGGACCGTGGATTTGTGCCCCAGCATGAAATGAAGGTCGTAACGAAGAAACAGCCGACCGAAGCCGAATGGAACGACCTGTTCTTCGCCTGGCGCGTCGCCAAGCATGTGAAGTCCAACACAATCGTTTATGCCAAAGACCTCTCAACAGCGGGCGTAGGCGCAGGTCAGATGAGCCGGATCGACTCCGCACGCATCGCCACGCGCAAGGCGCAGGATGCAGCCGAAGCGGCCGGTTGGGCTGAGCCCAAGACAAAGGGCTGCGTTGCGGCGTCTGATGCCTTCTTCCCATTCCCGGACGGCCTACTTCAGACAGCAGAGGCTGGCGCGACCTGCGTGATTCAGCCNGGCGGCTCAATCAAGGATGATGATGTGATCGCGGCCGCCGATGAAGCAGGTCTTGCGATGGTCTTCACCGGCATGCGCCATTTCAGGCACTAAGCTGACGGTAGGAAGAAAGAGAGCTGACGCGCTCATCAAGTATGCCGCGTCAGCTCGTCTGCTCGCGGTCCGCGTCTGCGCGCGCATACATGATTTCCCGAACGAGTTTGATGGTTGGCTTCAGCCCAAAGAAAACAGACCCGATCAGGAAGCACCAAGTGGCCACATAGGTTGTCGCTTCGCTGAAAAACAGCGCGCTTCCAATGACGAACAAAGCCGCTGCAAGGAAGTCGACAAGGGTGTAGAGAAATTCACTCCACACAAAGATGGTCTTATGCGTTTTGCTACGTGTGCTGTTATTGGGATGGAAAAANCGGCTCATTGATCGTGTCTCCTTGTCACACGGCCTTTAGNAAGGCTCACCGCCTGCCTGAAGATTACATTTCATTCAGCAGACGAGGCTGGTATCGCAATGGGCTTTACTGATATGCGTCTGTTCGGGCACTAAGGGCCAAGAACGACTTTCTGCGTTCGCGCGCGAGGGAAAACCATTCCGGGTCGTTATCCCGGATCAGACAGGATAGATGAATGCTGCGTTTTGTTGATTTCGACCGTTCGGCGAGCAAATGTTTCGTGGCGCTGGTCTGCGGCCTCAGCCTGGCAGCATGTAGCGGCAGCGACTCAGATGACTCGCCAACACCGCCAGCTATCGAAGCGCCGGCCAAGCCGGTAAACATCGACGTGGATGCCGGCGATACGGTTGTGGTCTTCAATATCCCTGAGCCGATCAATGGTGGCCCTGTTTTCCGCTATACGGTGTCGTGTGAGGCGACCGACGAGGATACCGTCACGGCGTTTAGCGGCGTCAGCCCTGTCACTCTGTCTGGAATGGTGAATGATGTCACCTATACGTGCAGCCTGGTCGCGTCGAACACGGCCGGTGAAGCTGCGGCCGATCCGCTGTCCGTAACACCTTCTTCTGGCTTCACAGTCGAAGACTGCACCCAGGAAACCACCGATGGTGATCGTGTCACCTGTCTCACCGGCAACTGGCTCGCTGAGCTGACGACGGCCCAGCGCAACGTCATTCTGGTTGACCTCAGTGAAACGAATGCCGTGAACAGCTGGTCGGGTCGCTCTGTCGGGGCGTTCACCCGAAGCGGCATCTCATTCNGCAGTATGACTGACGAAGAGGACGAGGCTGCGCTTGCGATCATTGAAGCCCTGCTTTCAGATCAGGGCGAAGCGACGCTCGCCAATATTCGCGCGTCAGATGCGGAGCTTGGCGAAACCGTTTCCGGCCATAGCGCGGCGCTTTATTATTTCACCGTGCTTGGCACACCGAACAAAACCGATCCCTGGATCCTGCTTTTCACCGGCAACCATTACAACTTGATGGCCAGCATTGAAGGCGAAGTGGTGAGCCTGACGCCAAACTTTGTCGGTGTGGAGCCGCTGAGCTTTGAGGTGGATGACACAACCATCACACCCCTGGCTGATCGTCAGGCTGCGCTTGTTGCCATGCTGGCATCTCTTGGGTCTTCCGAGCGTTCCACAGCCAATCTGGGCGAAACCTTTGATGATATCCTCGTTGGACCGCGCGATGAGGATAAGTTCCCTGAGACGAAAGAAGGCCTTGCTGTTTCCGGGCTGACAACAGCGCAACGCGACCTTGTGATCGCGGCGATCCGCGAATTCACAGACGACCAGCAAGGCATGGAGCTGACGGCTGACTATATAACGGACGCAGCGCTCGATGAGACCTTCATTGCATGGTCAACAGATGAGACTCTGGAAGATCAGGGCGCTTATGTCCGCATTGACGGGCCGCGGGTCTGGATCGAGTTTGCTGTTGTCGCTGGTGAAGCGACGAGCGACGATCACTATCACTCTATCTGGCGTGATCGTGAGTTCGATTATGGCGGGTTCTTCGACCTGACCGACTAGTCGGTCAGTCTACCACCAGCTGATCACCTGTCTGTTCCCATCTACTGAGACGCCTTTCAAAAGCGGNTCGCCGGANGCGTTGACAGACAGGATCATTCTCACATCGGCATCAGAGGCTCGCAGACGCTCTTCAATCGCAAGCGCCTCGGACTGGTTCGCATAGAACCGGTCGATATCGAGTTGTGGAACAATTTTCAGTGTTACAGTGGCGTCATTGTCCGACGCGTGGACTTCTTCCGCGTAGGCATTGGTCCGTATCGCGACGGTATTCGATTTGTCCGCGAGAACCGGTTTTTCAGCATGAAAGCTGACCGGCTGCCAGCCGCTTTCGTCATTTCTCAGCACAATCCAGCCTTTCAGGTCATTTGTCGATCTTTCAAAGTCGAAGTCGGATCGAACCTCCTCAGCATTTTCGGGCGTGAGCGCGAATTCGAGATCAGCGCGAAACTGGACGTAATGACCCAGCAGAATGTCTCGGGGGTCATAACCTTGTGCTGCAATACTGATTTCCTTGCCGCTCGAGAGCGCGTGCATGTGGGTGCCGACAGCAGAGAGCAGGCCGAGGGTCAGAACGCCAGCAATGCAAGGCAATGCAAATCGTGGTTTCAGATAGTATGTCATGACTGAGCCCTTTCGGTCCGGTTTGAACGCCGCTGAAGAAGAAAGACCACGGCAAAGCTCACCAATGCTGCCAGGCCGAGAATGAGCGCGGCCACGCTGAGAGACAGGCCGAGATCGACAAAAATCAGACCGAGGGTGCAAGTGAGTGCGAGTATTCCGCCAGCTCTCACCCAGCCCAGGCTATATTTTGCGCCAAACCAGAGCGTGAAGACCGCTGCAGCAATAAGGATAATCCGGTGAAGGAGTTCCGCTGAACCCGACCAGGGAGCGCCGAGCAGAAACAGGCCACCGAGCGCGGCCCAACTGGCATAACCTACCAGTGTGCGGCCGCCTGGAAGCTCTGCTTCTGAACGGCGCCAGCCATACCAGCCAATGCCCGTCCAGATAGTGACGTAAAGCGCTGACAAGACCGAGAGATATGCGTCTCCGTTCCCCTTCGGGGCCCGGCCAAAGATTTGGAGATCCTGAAAGACGGCCAGCTGGGCGATTTCGGCGCAATGCATAGCGCTCAGGGCTATGGCGAGCAAAAGCGTGGCGTGCCAGAGGGAAGATGCGCGAAAGGTGCGTGCTGCGAAACCCGTTCCGACGGCAACCAGATTGATCAGCCAGAAGCCGGGGCTCAGCCATGGCGCAAATCCCCAGTCACCAAGACGCATGCCGATCCAGATAAAGGCAAAGCCGATTGCGCAAAAGCTGGCGGCTGGAGACCGACCGGCGAGCCCGATCGCGAGTGCACTGATCGCGGAGAAAAGAACAGCGCCGCGCGGGTCCCCGGGCATATTAAACGCCTGGCCGATCAGAGCGATGCTGGCAGCAAAAATCAGGCTGGCGACAAGCGCCAGTCCGTTTGAAAGCACTTGCCGGGTGTCCCTTACCCACGCGGCAGACAAGGCAGATGTCAGAAACAGGCTGATCAGCAGGATGAGTTTGAAGCCTCGCGGAATGGCAGCCCAGTTGTCAGCAATAAAGGCGATAACGGCGAGGCCCGCAAAGAGGGCAGCAATGGTTGCGATCCAGGTGCGTCCGGCATTTGGATCGTCATTCCGAACACTGGCCAGAATGGGCTGTCGGCTTGCTTCGGGGACGAGGCCTGCCGCAATCCACTCGTTGAGATCCGTCTCCAGTCGTCTTCGATACTGAAATGTGCGCATTCCCGCCTCCAATGATTGTGAACATATGCTCACTAATTGGGGCGTGATTATGTCAGCAAGCTAGGACTTTGGTTTCCCGCGACCGAAATCGTCGGCATCTGTATCCTGCCCCGCATCAACAATGGACTGCCTGATGCCGCGCGTGCGCTCAAAAAAAGCTCGGAGTTGCTCGCCCTCTCCCCAGCGAATGGCGCGCTGGAGCGCGGACAGATCTTCATTGAAGCGACCGAGCATTTCGAGGACGGCTTCTTTGTTATGCAGGAACACATCCCGCCACATGATCGGATCAGACGCTGCGATCCGTGTGAAGTCGCGGAAACCACCGGCCGAGAATTTGACCACTTCGCCTTCGGTGACAGTTTCCAGATCGTGTGCTGTGCCCACAATATTAAAGGCAATGAGGTGGGGCAGGTGGCTGGTAATCGCCAGAACGCGGTCATGACGGTCAATCGTCATAATCTCAACAGTGCTGCCCAGCGCTTCCCAGAAGCGTGTCAGCATCGCAAGCGCTTCTCCATCCGCTTCCGCTTCGGGCGGTGTAAGGATGCACCACCGACCACTGAACAGGCTGGCGAAACCNGCTTCCGGCCCTGATTTCTCTGTGCCTGCAATGGGGTGGCCGGGAATGAAATGAACCCCGTCTGGCAGATGCGGCTGAACCGCCTCATAAACGGCGGATTTGACCGAGCCGACATCGCTCACAAGCGCGCCCGGCTTGAGGCTGCCTGCGATCTCAGTGGCGACGGCGGCCATGCTGCCCACGGGTACGCAGAGCATGACGAGGTCTGCGTCATTCACACAGGATGTCAGTTTGTCATGCACGGCACCTATATNGAGGCGACGTGCACGATCGCGCACATCGGCGCTGGCATCATAGAGCGTGACGGTTTCAACCGCGCCGCTGCCAATCGCCGCTCGCGCGATGGAGGATCCGATCAGGCCACAGCCAACAATCGCCAGATGTGAAAGCACAGCCATTACGCGCTACCGGACCGACATGAAGTCTTTCAGGACCGCGATGACCTGATCATTGGCTTCCTTCACGCCTATCGAAATACGAAGGCAGTTTGGTAGGCCGTAAGGCTTCACATCGCGCACGATAAGACCATTTTCACGTAGTTTGGCTTCAGCTTTCTCTGCTGTGTAGGGGCCTTCAGACTGGAACTCGACGAGGATGAAGTTCGCGACGCTTGGATAGACCTTGAGGCCTGTCGAGGCGACAGCGTCAGTCAGCCTGGCCAGTTCGCGCTTGTTGAACTCGGCAGATTTCTCGGCAAACACTTCGTCATTGATCGCCGCAATACCGGCCAGTTGTGCCAGCGTATTGACGTTGAAAGGTCCTCGTACGCGGTTGATGGCGTCAATGACTGCTGTCGGACCATAGGCCCATCCCAGGCGCAGAGCAGCCAGACCGTAAATCTTGGAAAAGGTGCGCGTCATCAGNACGTTGTCGTAGTTGGACGCCATTTCCATGCCGGAGGAATAGTCGTTCTTCCGGACATATTCGGCATAAGCGGCATCAAGCACGAGGAGAACATGCGATGGCAGACCTTCATGCAGGCGACGCACCTCGTCAAATGGCAGGTAGGTGCCTGTCGGATTGTTTGGATTGGCGAGGAAGACGATCTTGGTCTTGTCGGTGACGGCAGCGAGCATGCCATCGACATCAGCTGTCATGTCCTTGTCGGGTACGCTGACGGTTTCGGCGCCGGACTGCTGAGCGACAAGGCGATAGACCAGAAAGCCGTGCTCTGACTGTATGATCTCATCACCTGGCGCGAGATAGGCGCGAGCGAGTAGCTGGAAGATTTCGTCTGANCCNGAGCCNCAGACNAGNCGCGCNGGATCAAGGCCATANCGTTCNGCGATNGNNTCNCGNAGCNTGTTTGCGCCGCCATCAGGATAGACTTCCAGATGGTCCAGATTCGCTTCGATCGTGGCGCGAACGGCGGGCGAGCAACCGAGCGGATTTTCATTGGAGGAAAGCTTGTGGCCGCTGTCGGCAGACAGGCCTGGCACATATGGCGTGATTTCCAAAACGTTGGGCAGTGGCTTCGGGGCCATGATCATCACCTTTNCCGGTTCGTGTGTTCGCTTCACTGAGAGAGGCTCTAGAGCAAACTGACGGGAATTGGAATTACCTGAAGGNCACAGTTTCAGGGAAGCGGGAGCTTATCCTCTCGGCGAATTGTCATTCGTCGCAAGAGAGTCTGTTCGCACTGCGCCAACGACCCGCAAGCCGTCGAGACCAGCCGCCCGGCCTTCTTTCAGTCTGGGGTCATTTTCCTCAATCATGGTATCGAGCTCGAACAGAACGAGCGAGCGCGCGCGGGCGAGTTCTTTCACATTGAACTCAAGGCCCTGCACGATGCGCTGAAGGCGGTGATGGTCGTCATGGGCAATCAGTAGAGACCGGCCCGAACGGGTGGGCTCCAGCGGTCCACGCGACAGNATNGCAGCATAGGGGGCATCGGCNCCAATNACCGGCCAGCTGCCAACAATCCGNAGGCTGTGATACCGCGTTTCGTTCAGAACCGGCCACCATTGCCCGGCACCGGCATGCGCCATCCATCCCATNATGCCAACACTCTCTGGCCGGTCAATCAGACTGGAGAGCGTTTCACGCGCATCAGTATCGAAATGCATGGGGATGTTGTGACCAAACATCTGGCGCGCAAAATCGAAAATGCGCAGCGGTTCGGTTCCCGACACAAAGACCTGCTCAACACCGAGATCAAACATGTCGAGCTGAAACTCTACGGTCCATCGCAGGAGGAGTTCGTCATGATTGCGCGTGAGCGCCTGTTCCGTCAGGCGTTCCAGCGCCGCTGTGATCCCCATCGCGACCGGATGGCCGTCTCCGGACAGGGCATTTCGCAGATGCCGGGANGCGGTCACGCGTTTCTGAAGCGCAGAAACCACGTCATCCTCGGCAGAGGACAGACGTGCCTTCAGCATGTCCAGACTGACGCGATTTCGATCTTCGCTCATAATCCTTGCGACTCACTTGCCGGTTTCAGGCGCAAAAACCGGACAATTGCGCCTCAAANNCGGAGGTGTAAAGGCTGCCNGCCTGTGNAAAACAGATGNGGAGCGTNTCNTGGATTTNNTTNNTTNNAGTTNTNNANNTG
>PABS01000072.1:7501-9230 GCA_002699325.1 Ponticaulis sp.
TGCNACTTAACGGGTCGGGACCGGTGCCTCTCCGCGATANTCATANAACCCACGACCNGNCTTCCGNCCGAGCCAGCCAGCCTCGACATACTTCACCAGNAGCGGGCANGGGCGNTATTTGGTGTCTGCGAGGCCATCATGCAGGACCTGCATGATGGAGAGACAGGTATCCAGGCCGATAAAGTCTGCCAGTTGCAGCGGCCCCATTGGGTGGTTGGCGCCAAGCTTCATAGCCGTATCAATGCCTTCGACCGTGCCGACACCTTCATAGAGCGTATAAACCGCTTCGTTGATCATCGGCATGAGGACACGGTTGACGATGAAGGCCGGGAAGTCTTCTGCGTTGGCGACCGTTTTATCCAGACGATTGGCCAGTTTAATGGCCATCTCATAGGTTTCCTGGTTCGTTGCCAGGCCACGAATAACTTCAATAAGCTGCATGACCGGCACTGGGTTCATGAAGTGCAGGCCGATGAAGCGCTCCGGGCGGTCTGTTGAAGACGCAAGGCGCGTAATCGAGATTGAGGACGTGTTCGAGGCGAGCCAGGCATTTGCCGGCACAGCTTTCACCAGAGATTCGAAAATCTGGATCTTGATCATTTCCTTTTCGGTCGCCGCTTCAATGGCGAGATCAACATCTTCAAAGCTTTTGAGATCGGAATTATATTCAATACGGCTCGTTGCGGCCTTCATTTCGTCGAGCGTGATGAATTCACGACTGACCTGACGCTGCAGGTTTTTCTCGATCGTCTTGCCAGCCTTGCTCAGCGCTTCGTTAGAGACATCGTTGAGGACGACTGAATATCCGGCCAGCGCACACACATGCGCAATACCATTTCCCATCTGACCGGCGCCAACGACGCCAATTTTTTTAAGTTCTGTCATGCCCGGAGCCAGTTTCTTTTGAGTTTAGTCGCGCAAGCTATCATGCGTGTGCTGCACTGCAATAGTCGAGAATGCCGCGGGGTCAATTTGGTGATGCCCAGACCTGTGCTATGCGCAGGAGGAGGGCGACCTCAGCATTAGCAGCCTGCACCGTTGAACGCGATGGACCCGCAGGACCTTAACACTTGCGGCAGGTCAGGCGACGGGATGTTTGGTCACGGGAATGTGAGGCGTTAGTCTTTGGGAAGAAAGGCGATGGATTTGAATACGAGCGGTCTTGCACGAGCCTGGCGGAGTATTCATGCGTTCGCGCCTTGATCGTCAGATAGACTGCGCTTTAGATGGAGCACCCAGTTGAGAAGACATCCAGACCAATGAAAGCAGACTTCCACCCCAGACAGGCTGAGCGCCTCGCGACTCTTCGTCAGTACCAGATTCTGGACACGCCTCGTGAACGGGAGTTTGATGATATTGTGAATCTGGCGGCGCAGATCTGCGGGGCGCCAATTTCAGTCATCAACTTCATCGATGCCGAGCGCCAGTGGTTTAAGGCGGAAGTCGGGCTGGGTGCAGACGAGACACCGCTCGATGCTTCGATCTGCGCGCATGTCATCCTGCAAGATGAACTGATGGAGATACCAGATACGCTGCAGGACGAGCGGATGGCGGATAATCCCCTCTGCACCGGGGAGCCGAATCTGCGCTTCTATGCCGGTGCGCCTCTGACTGCGCCGAATGGTCTGCCGATCGGCACACTTTGTATTCTCGATCATAAACCGCGCCAATTGACTGAACTTCAGCGCGAAAGTCTGCGGGTGTTGTCCCGGACCATCATGCGCGATCT